>JBCBSN010000045.1:0-21606 GCA_039819225.1 Bacteroidota bacterium
ATTGTTCAACATATAGAGTAGTTGTTACCCTCTCTTGATTATGATATACTTTTATTTCGACTTCGTTCATTTTTTCGAGCTTGTGCACAACGGTCTCGGCTATGAGTAGTTGCGTGGGTTAGCACTTAACTTAGCAAGTACACACCAAACTGAAAATCCGCGAGGATTTTCAGAAGTAGGCGAGAACAAGCAGTTACTTATAGCCATTGTTGGCGTGTCGTTTTTTATTTTTCGTTCAGTTTATATTGTTCCTCAATCAAGCGTTTTATTTCTACTATCGGTACTTCTTGGTCAAACTTAATTTGAATTGTACTTTTCCCTGTTTTATATCCCATTTCCTTAAGTTTTTCCCTGTCACTTTCTTTTAAACAGTCTATTCCAAAACTAACGTGTTTCTTTGCTACATCAAATCCTGCAAGTATTCCATTATATTTATAAATCGGCACGTTCCAACTAATTCCACCTTGTGCATTTGGCGTTGTGGTTTCAATTAGGTCTTTCAACTTCTCCATTATTGGTCTCGATTCCTCTTGTGAAGTTTGTATGTATTCCTCAATTGAATTGAACTTTTTAGCACTACTCATTGATCAAGTTTTAATTTGATTCCACGTATTTTTTAAAGTTCCCAAGTATAGCCTGCCAGCCTGCACGTTGTTGCTCGTCCGTATTTGTTCCTTCTGCGTCAAAAGTTTCGCTCACACTTACTTCATCTCCGTTTTGCGAAAATTCAATATCTACTTTCCGTCCATCCGACATTTTGTAAGAAATCAATTCTTTGTCAATTATTTTGTCATAAGTTCCTGTAAAGTCAAATCCCATACTGCCATCTTTCGCTTCCATTCGCCAAGAGAAATTTCCATTTGGTTTCAGGTCATTCTCAGCATTTGGACAGCGCCACCCGTCAGTCGCAAAATTCCAATTTGTGATATGTTCAGGTTTAGTCCAATATTCCCAAACTTTGTCAATGTCCGATTTGATAGAGGTTTGAACTGTTATTCTTTCCATTTCTTTTATTTTTTATGTTCTCTTTAAATGCACGCCAACACATAAATATGTGCAGGTTTTTGTTATATAGGGTTAAAGATACCTTTTTTAGATGAACCCCATGAGCAAGGAATCTTTCAAAAGAATCATATGTGTTTAAAATGTATATCGTTTTTATATCTTTGAAAAAGCGATATATAAAATGAAGATATGGATCTTACGGCCTATTCTTATACACCGGGTACCCATAGGGGCAAAAAGGTAATCCTAATTCATTTTGCCTTTGATCTGGAAAAGAAGCAAGCCCTTAGAAAACGGTTCCCTTCCGCCAAATGGAGCCAGACCAAAAAGGCCTGGTACCTGCCCGATCTGCCTACCTTGCGCAAAATTCTGGGATTGTCGCCCAAACACAAACATGATCAAAAACTCGAGGCCCTGGCTCCGGTCAATAGGGAAGCCTATGCGCAAATGGCGGGGCAATTGGACCTTAAGGCCTATAGCGAAAACACCAAACGGATGTACTTGGCAGAGTTTTATCATTTGCTGGCCTTATTAAAGGATCGGCCCGTGGCCCAACTAAGCCCGGAAAGGGTAAAGGCGTATTTTCTATATTGTCTTAACGTAGAGAAAATGAGGGAGCGCAAATTGAACGGAAAGATCAATGCCGTAAAATTCTATTTTGAACAGGTATTGCACCGCCCAAAAATGTTCTTTGATATTCCCAGGCCCAAAAAACCAATAAACCTGCCCAAGGTCCTGAGCAGGGCGGAAATCAAAAGACTTTTTGCCCAGGTTTCCAATGAAAAGCACCTTTTGGCCCTAAAGCTGTGCTATGGTATGGGGTTAAGGGTGTCCGAGCTGGTCCGTCTTACGATACAGGATATAGATAGCGATAGAATGCTGGTGCGGATCGCGGAGGCCAAGGGTAAGAAGGATAGATATGTGCCCTTGCCCAAGAGTATTTTGCCCTTCTTGCGCATATACTATAAAAAATATAGGCCAAAGGAATACCTGCTACAGGGCCAATATGGGGGAGCCTATTCAAAAAGTGCCGTGCAGCAGGTATTTAAAAGGGCCATGCGCCGTGCCCGGATCTATAAAAAAATAGGCGTTCACGGGTTAAGGCACAGTTATGCTACGCATTTGTTGGAATCCGGTGCGGATATACGCTTTATACAGGAATTATTAGGGCATAACTCCGTAAAAACCACACAGATCTATACCAAGGTAACCTCCCACGGCCTTTCCAAAATAACCAGCCCCCTGGACACTTTATAAAGAGGTAGGCCGCTAGGGCCATATGGTTTGTTATTGCTTCCGGTTGCCGTGTAAATGGCGCAAAGGGTCAATTGGGAAATGAATCATTGTAACAATTTGGAAATGTGAAGATTTGAAAATGGAGAAGGCGTAGGCAGTGCTTGGGGAAATCACAAATAGCAAATAACAAATCTCAACCTGATTTTTAGTCCCGATAGTTATACGGGATTGGTGCTTGTCATTTGGAATTTGTCCACATTGACCCTTAACTCCTTTAATCCTTGAACTTTGAAACTGAGAAACTAGAAACCCCTACGAAACCACCTCCCGGATTCGCCGTACCGCATCTTTGATCTCCTCCACGGAGGCCGCATAGGAAATGCGGATACAGTCCGGATTGCCAAAGGCCTGCCCGGTTACCGTGGCCACATGGGCCCGTTCCAAAAGATAGAGCGCAAAATCCGAGGCATTCCGCACTACCGTACCGTTTAAGGTCTTGCCAAAAAAGCTGGAAATATCCGGGAATACATAGAAGGCCCCCTGGGGTGCGTTGCACTGAAACCCGGGTATGGCGTTCAGCAGATCCAGGATAAGTGCCCGGCGCTCCTTAAACTCGTCCACCATATAGCGTACCCGTTCCGGGGATTCCGTCAACGCGGTAATTACGGCTCTTTGGGCAATACAATTGGCCCCGCTGGTTACCTGGCCCTGTAGTTTGTTACAGGCCCGTGCAATATAACTTGGCGCCCCTATATAGCCAATACGCCAGCCGGTCATGGCAAAGGCCTTGGCCACTCCGTTCACGGTTACCGTACGATCGTACATATCATCAAACGAGGCCATGGAGGCATGGGCCGTAACCCCATAGTTGATGTGTTCGTAGATTTCATCGCTTACTACGATGATCTGCGGGTGCTTTTGGAGCACATCGGCCAGGGCCCGCAGTTCTTCCTTACTGTAGAGCGAACCACTGGGATTGCACGGAGAACTATACCATAACATCCGTGTTTTTTCCGTAAGGGCCGCCTCTAATTGCTCCGGGGTCATTTTAAAATCGTTTTCCAGGGAAGTAGGTACCTCTACCGGTACGCCTCCGGCCAGTTTTACAATGTCACGATAACTTACCCAATACGGGCAGGGAAGGATGACCTCGTCCCCGGGATTCAAGATTACCTGGGCTACATTATAAAGGGACTGTTTGGCCCCCGTGGATACCACAATCTGAGACCGCTCGTACCCCAATCCGTTATCCCTTTGGAATTTGGTGATTATGGCATCCTTCAATTCCATATACCCATCCACTGGGGTATAGGAATTATAGTCTTGGTGGATGGCCTCAATTGCCGCCTCTTTGATGAAATCCGGGGTATTAAAATCAGGCTCGCCCAGACTTAGGCCAATGATGTCCTTTCCTTGTGCCCGCAGCTCGCGGGCCTTGGCGGCCATTTCAAGAGTGGCCGAAGGACTTACGCTATTTATTCTTTCGGAAAGCTGTTGTGAGGTGGCTATAGCTGTCATATCAATATAAAATATAAGAGGTCAATACTGCAGTGCGGGACGTTTGCCCAACTCCTTTAAATGTTTAAAGTGCGAAGCTATGGCTTTTCGGGTTGTTTTATACTCGTTATAGGGCAAATTGAACTCCTTTGCCGTCTGTTTCACAATTTTGGAGATTTTTGTGTAATGTACATGGCTTATGTTGGGAAAAATGTGGTGCTCCACTTGATGGTTCAACCCACCTGTAAACCAGTTTACGATGCGGTTCTTGGTGCCGAAATTAACAGTAGTGAACAATTGATGGATCGCCCAACTGTTTTTCATATTACCGCCCTCGTCCGGTAGGGGGGTCTCCGCTTCCTCCACAATATGTGCCAGTTGGAATACCACACTTAGGATTACCCCGGCCACATAATGCATGATAAAAAAGCCCAACAGTACCTTCCACCAGGCAATATCCAAAAATATCAAGGGAAGTATGATCCAAATGGTGATATACAATACTTTGGTGATGACCAGGGTACTCCAATTTACCACGGGGCTCGGGAGTTTGCCATAGGAGAGCCTGCGCTTCATATAGCGGTACATCTGCTGAAAATCCGTGGTTATGGCCCAATTAAAGGTCAGCAGGCCATAGAGGAAGATGGAATAATAATGTTGAAATCGATGGTGTCGGTGCCATGTGGAGTGTTTGGAAAAGCGCAGAATTCGTCCGGCCTCCATATCCTCATCATGGTCTTGGATGTTGGTATAGGTGTGATGTAGCACATTGTGCTGCACCTGCCAGTTGTACACATTGCCCGCAAGGATATAGATGCTGCTCCCCATAAGCTTGTTCACCCATTTTTTGTTGGAGTACGATCCGTGGTTGCCGTCGTGCATAACGTTCATCCCCACCCCCGCCATGCCAACACCCATGACGATAGTAAGCAGCAGGTTGGCCCAATTGGGAAGCCCAAGGGTCAATATCAAAAAATAAGGGGTTAAAAACAGGGCGAACATAATGGCCGTTTTTAGATGCAACTGCCAGTTGCCCGTCTTTTTGATTTTATTTTCCCTAAAATAGTCGTTTACCCTTTTATTTAAAGTCTTAAAGAACTGGGTAGCATCCTTTCTCGGAAATCGTATCGTGGTATGATCCATATATCCTAATCTTTCGATAAATATAAAAAACAATTCCAATCCTTGACGGAATTGCCTGAACAATAATTTAGGCTCCTTTTACAAGCGGTAATATACTATTTTTGACAATCTTTCTTGGACACTATTCTTTGTACTAGGGAACGGTCCATAACAGGTTTAAAACACAAAGGTACGCATGACCGCTGAATTGGTGTTTCGTTATTTCCCCAATTTGTCCGAGGTCCAAAGAGATCAATTTTTGGCCTTGGATGAAGTGTATCGAGATTGGAACCAGAAAATAAACGTGGTGTCTCGTAAGGATATCCAGGAGCTTTACCTGCGCCATGTATTGCATTCCTTGGGCATTGCCAAGTTTCAGGAGTTCAGATCTGGGAGTGAAATCCTGGATGTGGGAACAGGGGGAGGATTTCCCGGTATTCCCCTGGCCATACTCTTCCCCGATGCCCAGTTTACCCTTGTAGATTCCATTGGCAAAAAAGTAAAGGTGGTAGATGAGGTGGTCCAAGGGTTACGGTTGACCAATGTACATACCGTGAATTCCAGGGTAGAGGAAGTTGCGTCCCGGTATGACTTTATAGTGAGTAGGGCCGTGGCCGCAATGCCCACATTTGTACATTGGGTAAAGGGAAAGGTAAAAAAGGAATCCATTCATGAAAGACGAAATGGGATACTGTATTTAAAGGGAGGTGACCTTGGAGAAGAGCTAAAGGACTACCAAACGGCCCAGGTCATTTCCCTGGCCGATTATTTTATAGAGGATTTTTTTGCCACAAAAAAGTTGGTGTACCTGCCCCGGAAGTATAAAGCCTAAACGGGATTATGGGAATGCTACCATTGAACCCAAAAGGTAAAGCTCATTCAAAATTGGGTTCACAGACATAATCGTTAGGTTTCCGGATGACGCGCTGGTCCTCCAATTCATTAAAAGAAATTTGACCCTTCATGGAATTGTTCAACCAATTGCCACCACAATTGTAAATGGGGATTATTTTATCTACTAAAAAGCTGCAGTCCCGGCACATAAATAGTGAGTCGCCTTTATGACTGTGCCGGATAATGTAACAATACCTACTATTCTCTATAGGTCGCGTCTCTTTTTTCAATTTCCGCTTTCAGCCGTGCCAATTCTTTTGGAGCATTTTCTACCCTACAATTGGCTATTGGATTGTTGTTATCATCACAACAAGAAATAGATAGGAAAGAACAATTGGATAAGGGAAAACGAAAATTCGCCAATTTATTTTCTCTGGAAAGGCGACAATGGTTGCCTAAAAAAACCCGATATGGCTATATCGGGTCTTTATATGTGCAAGATAATCTTATTTGCTCCAAGGGGGTACTACCCCGTTGGACCTGGCGTAGGCAATGAGTTGGCCCTTATGTTCCCCGTTGTGTTCCATCAATGCCAAAAGTCCGCTGAGTTTGTTCATTTTGGCAAAACCAAAATCCACTTCCTCGCCCAATTGATCCCCGGATATCATGGCTACTTTTTCCAAGGCAAAGGCATTTGACTTTTTAAGCGCTGCGATTACATTGTCCTTGCCCGTAATTTTCCCAAGGTTCATCATATCCACATCCTCCGGTGGGGCAAAACCCATTTTGGAGGTAAGATAGTAATTGGCCCCGGCCACATGTAATAGGGCTTCGCGAACGGAGTTCACCCCTTCGGAAGGGCGCCAATCATATTGCGCCTCGGAAAAGGCCTCTGCCAACTGGACCACTTGCCCTTGGTTATAGGACAACATGCCTTGAATGGATTCCTGTGCAAGCTTGTCCTGTGCAAAACCCGCGGTTGCGGCCGTACATACCCATGCTAGAACTAGAATTGTTTTTTTCATTTTGTTAGGGATTAGATTGTTCTACAATATTTATAAAGGCTTTTGCCCTGAATGTACAAAAAGCCCTTGGTGTATCAGCCGGTAAAATCCTATTTAACAGTTTTTTACCCCATAAAAGGATATCTGTAATCCTCAGGGGATACAAAGGTTTCCTTTATCAAGCGCGGCGAGACCCAACGTAGCAGGTTTTGGGCGGAACCCGCCTTATCGTTCGTGCCAGAGGCCCTGGCCCCTCCAAAAGGCTGTTGGCCCACCACTGCACCTGTGGGTTTGTCGTTGATATAGAAGTTCCCGGCGGCGTTTTGTAACGCCTTGGTAGCTTCATCTATAGCATAACGATCGGTAGAGAGGACGGCACCCGTCAAGGCGTACTCCGAGGTGGTATCCACCAACTTCAAGGTTTCGCTCCAGTTCTCGTCCTCGTAAACATAAACCGTGACCACCGGACCAAAAAGCTCGGTCTCCATGGTTACATATTTGGGGTCTGTGGTAAGGATGACCGTAGGCTCCACAAAGTATCCCTCGGATTTGTCATATCCTCCACCGGCAATGATTTCGGCATCTTTATCCTTTTTGGCCCGATCAATATATGTTGCCAATTTGTCAAAGGAACCCTCGTGGATCACGGCCGTGATAAAATTGGTCATATCTGCAGGAGATCCTGGGGGATTAAAGGAAGCAATATCCTTTTTTACCAGATCCAGGATTTCGTTTGCGGTGGATTTGGGGAGATATACCCTTGAGGCCGCACTGCACTTCTGCCCTTGGAATTCAAAGGCCCCCCGCACTATGGCGGTGGCTACTTGCTGTGGTCTTGCGGTGGGATGCGCCACTATAAAATCCTTACCGCCGGTTTCGCCGACTATGCGGGGATAGGTTTTGTAAGTATGGATATTATTCCCAATTTGTTTCCAAAGTTCCTTGAATACCTGTGTGGATCCGGTAAAATGGATTCCTGCAAAATCGGGACTGGCCAAAATAGTTTCCGTAATCATTACGGGGTCACCATAAACCATGTTGATGACACCATCCGGAAGTCCTGCCTCCTTAAAGATATCCATAATGACCTTGGCGGAAAAGATCTGGTGATCACTGGGCTTCCATATGACTACATTGCCCATCATGGCGGCACTTGCCGGTAGGTTTCCGGCGATTGCCGTAAAGTTAAAAGGGGTAATGGCATATATAAAGCCTTCCAAGGGACGGTATTCCACACGGTTCCATAGACCTTCTGCGGAATCCGGTTGCTCTTCGTAGATCTGGGACATATATTCCACATTAAAACGAAGAAAATCGATCAACTCACAGGCGGAGTCTATTTCGGCCTGGTGGATGTTCTTGGATTGGGCGATCATGGTGGCCGCATTGATCTTGGCGCGATAGGGCCCTGCAATGAGGTCTGCGGCCTTCAGAAAAATAGCGGCCCGTTGCTCCCAATTAAGATCGGCCCACGCGGTTCTTGCTTCCAAACTATTTTGAACGGCCTCCTGTACATGCTTTTTCTCCGCTAGGTGGTAATGCCCTACGATATGTTCGTGGTCATGCGGAGGGGACATGGACCTGGTGTTCCCCGTTTTTATCTCAGCGGGACCAATGTACAAGGGAACCTCTACTTTTCCATTGAAATAGGTCTCATATTGTTGCAACACCGCTTCCCGTTCCGGTGTACCGGGAGCATAACTTTTTATTGGCTCGTTGATGGCCGTCGGTACTTGAAAAAAACCCTTGCCCATAGTGCTGTTTTTTAGGTGTTAAAAATACGCACAAAGGTAGCTAAAGGAAGTTACAAGTGCCAATGCGGAAAGCCGAAAAAACAGTTTTAAATGGGGTGGTGGCCCTTAGTTCAAAGCAAAGGGGGCATGGAACCTAAAGGTTGGGATATAGACCCGGAATTTTTCCGAAGTGCTAAAATTGATCATATTATAATGCCCCTTCATAGCCCCAATGGGGGAGGCTAAAAGACAGCCGGAATTATAGGTATGGGACTCCCCAGGCCCTATAACGGGCTTTTTTCCGATAACACCCTCGCCGTCCAGTATTTCCAAGTCGTTCAAGGAATCGTAAATCTGCCAATGGCGAGAGGTCAGTTGAACGGAATCCTTACTCTGGTTCTCTATGGTAATGGTATACCCAAAAGCAAAATGCATTTTGTAGTTCTTAAAGAACGTGCCCTCAAAGGTGGTCTGTACCGAAATTTTTATGCCCTTGGTTACCTGTGTGATCATTCCCTCTAATATGTAAAGACATTCCCTGCCAAAGCAACAAATGAACCGAATAATGCTAAAATAAAAAAAATCGTATTCAGAAAAAGATATTTAACAATAGTTTTAAGAGTACACTGCCCGTAAAACCGTTGCTTGGCGCAGAATGGTTATAATGAAAAAATCACCAAAAAATCCAGTGAATATCCGTCTCAAAAGACCAAGCGTATTAAATAGCTAACAATGAGCAATATAAACAACAAAACGGTATTATGGAAACAAAAGATCAAATGATCGGTATAGGTCCGATTTTTCCTGATGTACGCCAACCGAACAAAGTATGTAAAGATGGGTAGAAAGGGAAATAGGGTTAAAGGAAGTCTTAAAATAAAGGTGTTTGCAAAGCTGCCAGGGCTGTGGCCGAATTAAGAAGATGTCTTAGGGCCTGTTAACACAAAACGAAAACCACGGATTTCCGCCCGTGCCGTTCGGACGGGTTTTGATGATTTTTTCGGATTTCGAAGTTTTTTTTGATCGGCCTAGCGAACTAAGCGGTCAAAAAACAATAAAGAAATACGGAAACCCGCCTTAACGCATTAGGGCAGGAAGGGCAAAAAAGACAATTGTAGGCTTTTTGTTAACAGGCCCTAGTCAATACCTTCCTTTTCCCTTGTTCACAGGCAGATACGGATGCATTGCCCAAATCTCTGCAGGCTCTTAATTACTGATCGTCCGCGAGTTTACCGAACCTATTCCGATAATGCTGTCATAGAGGTCTCCAAAGTCCCGATAGTAGACCAGAATCAAATAGTTGTTTTCCGTAAAATGATAATTACCGCATACGGTGTTCAGGTCTATGATATCGTTATGTCGTTTAATGACATACTTGTAGTTATAGAAGCCTTGCTTAAAGGTTATCTGCGCTTCCATCATCGCATTCTCCTCGTTATAGGTCATCTTGTTTTCCTCCAGAAGCGCATAGTTGTTGTACTTGCCAAAAACATAGACCTCGTCCAACTCCAGGATTTCATCATAAGGAAGGCTAAAATGTACGTTGGTATATTCCGCTTCCCGGGAAGTATCCTCCCCCTGAAGGGTGCGTACAACAAAATCCCCGTTTATATCCGGGAAGTAGGTATAGGGTAGCCCCGATCTATAGTTGTCACCAAAAAGGTAATGTTGGTAAATATCGCTTAGCTCTATTTTAGAGATTTGGGCAGTGGGCGCCCTAAGATCGCTGGTATCGAAATTTAGAAATTCATTGCCACCAAAAAAACCGGTTTCCTGGTCGTACCGGTACACCAATTCATTGCCCAGGGTAAATTGGGGGGTAATGTTGTACAGTGCCGTGGGCCAGTAATAGTTCTGTATTATGGCCACTTTTACCTCTTTTTTAGGATTGATCAGTTGAAAGTTGCCGGAATTAACGGTAAACTGTACCACCTGTTTTTCGTTTAGGAAGTTAAAATCCCGGGAACGCCTGGCCACTCCACCTACCGTCACAAGTTCCCTGTAGACTACAAACCTTCTTGAGAATTGCAGTTCATAGCTGCTGTTATAAATCTCAAGGAGGTAGTTGCCACTAACCCGTAGACGCACATTTTCGTTGGGAATGGTAAGCTTATAATTGGAATAGGGTTGTAAGGTGGTATAGCTGTTCTCATAATCAATTATCCGTTGATTGTCCACGCCCTTTAAATATTGGGACTTTAACAGGGCCGAAGGAGTCCAGTCATAGTCGCAGTGAACAATCTTGTAGTAGTAGTCTTGTTCATTGGCCAGGACATCGTCAAATTCCAAATACATGGATTCCCCTAATTTGATTACCGGAAATTGATCCTCGGTGGGCCCTTTGAAGATAATGGACTTAATGTTCCAAGGTGGATCTATTTCTTCCTGAACCTGCGCCAATAGGGAGGATAAAAAAAAAAACAGAAATATCTGTTTAAGTATTATTCGCATTATTAGGGTATCTGATGGGCAAAGGTAAACAAAAAGCGTGCCTGGGAAACTTCCATCGTTGTAATGTCCAAATTTATAGGCAATTATTATGAAAACTTTTTTTTAAATACTATTTTTGACGCTCAATTTTGCTAACCTAAGGTCTATTACAATATGTCCAAAGACATTCGGATTAAAAAAGGTTTGAACATTAATCTTGTCGGTGCCGCAGAGCAAACTATTTCCAAAGCTGTTTTAAGTAATGTATATGCAATAAATCTCAACGATTTTCATGGGATAACCCCGAAAATGTTGGTGAAGCAGGGCGCAGAAGTAAAGGCGGGCGAAGCACTTTTCTACAACAAGAACCGCGAGGATATGTTTTTTGTGTCCCCGGTAAGTGGGGAACTTGTTGAAATAGAACGCGGGGCGCGAAGACGTATACTTTCCCTGAAAATTCTAGCGGATAAGACCCAGGAAGCCCTGGAGCACGATATTCTTAATTTGGCAGGAGCAAGTTCTAGAGAGGTAAAAGCGTATTTATTAGAAGGGGGTTGCTGGCCGTTTATAAAACAAAGGCCGTATGATATAGTGGCCGATCCGGATACCGTTCCCAAGGCGATTTTTATATCGGGCCATACCACGGCCCCATTGGCCGCAGACCCTGATTTTGTGTTAAAGGGAAAGGAAAAAGAGCTTCAAGCGGCGCTTACCGCCCTAAGTAAAATGACGCCCGGAAAGGTACATGTTTCCGTTGGCAATGCCTCCGCATCGCCTTTAGCCAACCTACAGGGAATTACCCTTCACAAGGTCTCCGGTCCGCATCCTGCGGGATTGGTAGGTACGCAGATCAATAAAATAGATCCGATCAATAAAGGGGAATTGGTCTGGACAGTTGCGCCGCAAGATCTGGTGATCATGGGCGAACTCCTTCTCACCGGTGTTTTTAACCCGGAACGTGTTGTGGCCCTTGTGGGGTCGTCCATCAAGACGCCCAAGTACTACACTACCAAAATGGGTGCGGAAATTTCTACTTTTTTATATGCCAGTGGGGTGAATACCAATGATTTTAGGGTCATTAACGGTGATGTCCTTACAGGAAGCAAAACCAAACCAGACGGGCATCTGGGCTTTTACAACACTACGGTAACGGCTATTCCGGAAGGGGATGATTATGAGCTCTTTGGTTGGAACAAGCCTATTTTCAACAAAATTTCAATGACCCGGGCTTTAACCTTCTCCTGGATGTTGCCCAATAAGAAATATGACCTTGATACCAATACCAATGGAGAACACCGTGCTTTTGTGGTGACCGGCATGTACGAAAAGGTATTTCCGTTGGATATTTATCCCCTGCAACTTCTAAAAGCGTGTATGGTAAAGGATTTGGATGAAATGGAGCAACTGGGATTATACGAGGTTGCACCGGAGGATTTTTCCCTTACGGAGTTTGTCTGTATCTCAAAACAGCCACATCAACAGATTATCCGCGAGGGATTGGATTTGTTACACAAAGAAATAGGATAACATGAGCGACAGTAAATTGACCTTGAAAAAGAGAATGCATATCATAAAGCATAGGCTCAGGGGCAAAAAAATGGCTCCGGCCTTCAATGCCATACATACCTTTTTATATGCTCCCGACGAGGTTACGCACAACGGATCTCATGTGCGTGCGGCCGACGATTTAAAACGGACCATGAATACCGTTATCATGGCCTTGGTGCCCGTCCTGATTTTTTCTATGTTCAATGCGGGATACCAACACTTTGCGGCTATTGATGCAGCCAACGGTACGCCCAGGGTACTGTCCCTCTGGGACAACTTTCTGACTTGGGAAAACTTTTGGATCGGTATCGTAAAAGTGTTACCGCTGGTCATCGTGTCCTATGGGGTAGGGCTTCTTATCGAATTCATTTTTGCAGTAATCAAAGGACACGAAGTGGAAGAAGGCTATTTGGTCACTGGAATGTTGGTTCCGTTGATCGTTCCCGTGGATACACCGCTTTGGATGCTTGCTGTCTCCGTTGCCTTTGGTGTTATTATAGGGAAAGAAGTATTCGGAGGAACCGGAATGAATATCCTGAACCCCGCCCTCACCATTAGGGCATTTCTTTTCTTTGCCTATCCCACCTGGATGAGCGGGGACAAGGTTTGGGTACATGGGGCCGTAGAGAGGGCCGGCGGACCGGATGCCATCTCCGGGGAGACTATCTTGGGATATCTGGCACAGAACAATGCAGATGGATATGCGTATTCCATCTGGGATATGTTTTTTGGGTTTATCCCAGGTTCAGTGGGGGAAACCTCCACTTTGCTAATACTCCTGGGAGGACTTTTCCTTATTTTCAGCAAAATAGCAAGTTGGCGCATTATGGTCAGTGCCGTAATCGGCTCCCTGGTCATGGGGCTTATCTTCAATGGGGTCGTGGATGCCGGTTGGATAACGGAAAGTAGCAATTTCTATGGCCTTATGAGCTTTGAGTTCTGGAAACATCTGATCGTTGGCGGACTGGCCTTTGGTATCGTGTATATGGCCACAGATCCCGTAACGGGGGCGCAGACCAATAAAGGCAAATGGTACTACGGCTTTTTTATAGGTTTCCTTTCCGTAATGATACGGGTATTTAACCCCGCTTATCCCGAAGGGGTTTTCTTGGCGATTCTCTTAATGAACGTCTTTGCACCGACTATAGACCATTACGTAATACGCGGCAATATCAACAGAAGGATGAAAAGGCTCAAGAATGCGGTGATCTTGCCCAAAGATTCGGATGGTGAGACCGCCGAGGAACTAAAAGTTGAAACAATTTAGATATGGCTATCGATACGGAAAAAAACGGTTACACGGTTCTTTTTGCCTCCCTGATGGTAGTGGTTGTGGGTTCCGTGCTTGCATTTTTGGCCTCGGCCCTAAATTCGCGCATCAAGGAAAACGAACGTTTTGAAAAACAGCAGAATATTTTATATGCTATGGGCGTTAACGAGAACACCCCGGATAGCGGAGTGAACTTTATTCCTACCGATATAGTTGAAAGTAAATTTCAAGAGCGCATTAAATCACAGTATGTGCTTGTTAATGGAGAAGTCCAGGAAGATGACCAAGCCTTTTTAATCGATGTAAAGAAACAGTTGGCCGCTCTAAAAACGGGTAAGGAAGCACGGCTACCTATTTTCGTTGGGGAAAAACAGGAAAAAGAAGTATACATCCTGCCCATGTACGGCAAAGGCCTATGGGATGCCATATGGGGCTTTATTTCCGTTGATAAGGATCTTGTGGTTCAGGGGGTTTATTTTGACCATAAAGGGGAAACCGCAGGTCTGGGAGCCAACATTAAAATGCGCTTTTTTATGGACGACTTTGTGGGGGAGTCCCTCTTGGACGGTGATAACTATTCCGGGATTACCGTATCAAAGACCAATAATGACCCTTTGAACGATGATAAGGAAGATAACGAGGTCGATGCTATTGCAGGCGCTACCATTACGGGCAACGGTGTTTCGGGTATGATAAAACAAACCTTAAGAGCATATAGGCCTTACTTAGAAACCATTAGAACCAATTAAAATGGCACTACTTACAAAAAAAGATGCAAGTCTTATATTAGATCCGTTGGCGGACAATAACCCCATTACCATACAGGTATTGGGAATCTGTTCGGCCTTGGCGATTACCGCAGAGCTAAATGCCTCATTGGTCATGGCCATTTCCGTAATTTTTGTAATGGGGGTGGGCAATGTGGTGATTTCGTTGATGCGGAACATTATTCCCTCCAAAATTAGAATAATTGTGCAATTGATCGTTGTGGCTACTTTGGTGATAGTGGTAGACCAGGTCCTAAAGGCCTTTGCCTATGAATTGAGTAAAACCTTATCCGTTTTTGTAGGTTTGATCATTACCAATTGTATCATTATGGGACGTTTTGAGGCCTTTGCCCTGGGCAATGGGGTATGGCGCTCCTTCTTGGACGGTATCGGCAATGCCTTGGGATACGGAGTAATTTTGGTGATCGTAGGATTCTTTAGGGAGCTTTTGGGATCGGGGACCCTTTTTGGTTATCCTGTATTGGGCAACCCAATAGAAAAGACCGGACTCTATGCCACAGGGTATGAAAACAATGGATTTATGATTCTCCCGCCTGCGGCATTGATCGTAGTGGGCATTATTATTTGGGTACAACGTTCCCGCAATCCGGCTTTGGTCGAGGAAAACTAAAATAAAGCATGTAATATGTTAGAGCATATAGAATTATTCTTTAAGTCGATTTTTATTGACAACATGGTATTTGCCGTGTTCTTGGGAATGTGTTCCTATTTGGCCGTTTCCAAGAAGGTTGCCACGGCCGTGGGTCTTGGTGCCGCAGTAATCTTTGTTTTGGCCGTGACCGTGCCCCTGAATTGGTTGCTGGACAAATACTTGCTACAAGATGGAGCTTTAGTGTGGTTGGGTGAGGAATATGCCGACTATAACCTCAGCTTCCTATCTTTTATCCTTTTTATCGCTACCATTGCCACTATGGTACAATTGGTAGAGATCGTAGTGGAGAAGTTCTCGCCGGCCCTTTACAACTCCTTGGGTATATTTTTACCCTTGATTGCCGTTAACTGTGCCATTCTGGGGGGGTCCTTATTTATGCAGGCCCGGGAAATAGCGACCTTTGGTCTAGCGCTCAATTATGGGATAAGTTCCGGAATAGGCTGGTTCTTGGCCATTCTGGCCATTGCCGCGATCAGGGAAAAAATACGGTATTCCAATGTGCCGGCCCCTTTGCGCGGATTGGGCATTACCTTTATCATAACAGGGCTTATGGGTATCGGCTTCCAGAGTTTTGGAGGCATGTTGACCGGAGGAGGCGATGAGGAGGCCGCTGCACCGGAGACCACCGCTTTGAAAATTGAAACGGAAAAAGAAAAAATAAAAAAGGAAATCGACGAAAAGGAGATTTCCTATAACGATGCTATAAAGGATTTCAAATGATTTTAGCTACAAGTATTGGAGGTACCATATTGATTACGGTGGTTTCTTTTTTGATATTGTTGTTGTTATTGGTGGCTTTGCTATTGTTTACCAAAGAGAAACTATCGCCCTCTGGCCCAGTGACCATAACGATTAATGGTGAAAGGGAAATTGAAGTCAGTTCTGGGAGTACCCTGCTTTCTACCTTGGGAAACCAAAAGGTTTTTCTTCCCTCTGCCTGTGGCGGTGGAGGTACCTGTGTTCAGTGTGAATGCCATGTATTGTCCGGTGGTGGCGAGGCCCTACCTACGGAAACGCCCCATTTCTCCAAACGGGAATTAAACGAGGGTGCCCGTTTGGCCTGTCAGGTGAAGGTGAAACAGGATATGGAAATTACCATTCCCGAGGAAGTCTTTGGCATAAAAAAGTGGGACGCTACGGTGGTTCGTAACTATAACGTAGCCTCCTTTATCAAGGAATTCGTAGTGGAAATCCCGGACGATATGGGGTACAAAGCCGGAGGATATATACAAATAGAAATTCCCCCTTGCGAAATAAAATATGCCGATATTGACATTACGGCGCATCCGGAGGAGCATGAGACCCCGGACAAGTTCCAGACAGAATGGGATAAATTCAATTTGTGGCCCTTGGTCATGAAGAATACCGAAACGGTAGAAAGGGCCTATTCCATGGCCTCGTACCCTGCAGAGGGCAGAGAAATCATGTTGAACGTACGAATTGCGACCCCGCCTTGGGACCGCTCCAAGAATGGTTGGATGAATGTTAATCCAGGCGTGGCATCGTCCTACATTTTTGCCCAGAAGCCCGGGGACAAAGTGGTCATATCCGGCCCCTATGGGGAATTCTTTATCAACGAATCGGAATCCGAGATGTTGTATGTAGGCGGTGGTGCCGGTATGGCCCCCATGCGTTCCCATTTATACCATCTGTTCAAAACGATGAAGACCGGTAGAAAAGTGACCTTCTGGTATGGGGGTAGATCAAAAAGAGAGTTGTTCTATATTGAACATTTTAGGGAATTGGAGCGGGAATTCCCCAACTTTAAGTTTTATATGGCACTTTCCGAACCCCTGGAAGAGGATAACTGGAAGGTAAAGGAGACCCTGGATGGCCCAGGCGATGGTTTTGTTGGTTTCATCCATAATTGTGTGATCGATAACTACCTTGATCATCACGAATCTCCCGAGGATATCGAACTTTATTTCTGCGGCCCGCCATTGATGAACAAGGCGGTTCAAAAGATGGGCGAGGATTTTGGTATCCCGGACGAACATATCCGCTTTGACGACTTTGGAGGTTAATTGGTCTATCCTGAAAGGTTTTCCAAAACTTCTTGCAAGGTTTCAAAAACCTTGTAGGTTTATCCGGTGTTTTTGAAGAGAAGTGATTTAAACTTTTTGAATTGAAGCGTCCCGATAGCCATCGGGATAGTGATTTTGTGTCCAGATGAGGGCTTTTTCGAGCTGCATAGCAGGGCTACGGAGGGAGAAAAAGATAAAATATGGGTGCAAAACAACATTTTTTTAGCCAATATGAAAAAGCTCAAATCACTTCAGAGAAAGAAAGTAATACCCAACTTGACCGGGTTTCTTTAGTGTCAATACTTGGCACAGGACTGTCAGGTTTTTAATTTTCGGTATGGGCAAGCCCTTGACGGAACAAGAACTCCATAACCTTGCGATGAATATTGTGGGAAGGCAGCTTGAAGCCGCGGGGTATGATTTTATGGGCGTGAATAGCAAACTAAAAAAGAACCCCCAGTTTGTTTGCCTTAAGGAGAAACAGCTTCATTTTATAGTAGTGCGCCATGTGGCCTTTCCCAGGAATCCCAGAGCATACGATTTAAAATTGATGAAAAAGGTAGGTGAGCAGGCGCAAAAATTCGAGGCAAGGACCTATTATGCCGGGGTTGGACTTTCCAATGCCACGGATCGTCAATTGCCTGTATTTTTGAATGAGGCTTATATTGTAGATTATGATGGACTTATTGAAATTGGGGATGAATAAGGCCTACTGGCTTTTCCTGGCACCATTTTTTCTGGCCTCTTGTACCGTGGACCCGGGAGAACTGGTGGAGAATCGAAATATGGGAGGGGCTTTGGGGACTTCTTACAGTATCATATACTTGACCCCGGAAAAACTGGATTACCAAAAAGAGATCGATTCGGTGTTTGGAGCTATCAATAGGTCGCTCTCTACTTACCTTCCAAATTCCGATATTTCCAAAATTAATAAAGGGGATACTACAGTGGTTTTGGACCATATGTTCCAAGAGGTTTTCACTCTTTCCAAGGAGGTGTACGCCAGGACAAAGGGCTACTTTGACCCCACGGTAGGGGTATTGGTCAATGCTTGGGGTTTTGGCCCTGATCCGGGAATGGCCATGGATAGCACCAAGGTGGACAGTCTGCTAAAGTTTGTGGGACTTAATAAACTTACCCTTACGGATAAAGGCCGCCTTAAAAAGGCATATCCCAATATGTATATTGATTTCAATGCGATAGCCAAAGGGTATGCCATAGATCGTTTGGCAGTATTCTTAGATCAAAAGGAAGTTCCCCATTACCTTATTGAAGTGGGGGGAGAACTTGTGGGAAAAGGCAGCAACCGCATAAAACAAAAACCTTGGGTCGTAGGGATAGATGATCCCCAGGTTGAGCAGGGGAGACGACTTAAGATTATGATGCACCTTACCGATAGGGCCTTGGCCTCGTCCGGGAACTATAGAAAATTCCGTTTGGATTCCATAAGCGGGAAAAAATATGTGCACACCATTGATCCAAAGACAGGTTTCACCAAAAACGCCAATACCTTGGGGACTACGGTTTTGGCCAACTCCTGTGCCAAAGCGGATGCTTATGCGACAGCCTTTATGGCGATGGATTTGGGAGAAACCATGGAATTTTTGAAATCTCAGAGTGAATTGGATGCCTATATTGTTTATTTGGATGAAAAAGGCCAAGTCCAGGAGTTCGCCACATCGGGTTTCGAGAAACGTATTGTAAAATAATCATTTCCGGACCAAGGGAATAAGTTCCCCGGGAGCCAAACGGTACTTTTCGATTTCTTCCAAGGACAGTGTCTTGGTGTAATCCACCGCTTCTACGGTAAAACCTACAACACGCAAGGTGTCAAAATAGTCCATTCCATAAATACGGACATGGTCATATTGACCAAAGATCAAGGTGCGCTGTCTTTTGTCCTTAATGGAATCGTCCGTAAAGGTCTTTTCCCTTTTAATGTCCTGTGGAATCTGCAAAATACCCCAGCCCCCTGGCCGTAAGATTCTATAGAGTTCCTGCATGGCCTTGGTATCGTCCGGAATATGTTCCAATACATGGTTGCAAAAGATGACATCAAAGGCATTGTCTTTAAAAGGCAGGTTGCAGATATCCGCTTTTACATCGGCCAAAGGGGAATTAAGGTCGGTGGTAACATATTCCAAGTTCTTCATCTGTTGAAAGCGTTTATGAAAAGCCTGCTCCGGGGCAAAGTGAAGTACCTTGTAATTCCTGGAAAAGAAGTCGGTCTCGTTTTTCAAATAGAGCCATAACAGACGATGCCTTTCCAATGAAAGTGTAGAGGGCGACAATACATTTTCCCGTGGATTTTCATAACCATAAGGAAGGAATCGCCTAAAATGTTTGCCATCTATGGGATCTTCGTGAGTATGGCCCCTCATAAAAAAAACGAACAAAGGCCTTACCCAATAACTAAGTCGTATAAGAAGTGGTCTTGGAACGGCATTGAGCAATATTTTAAAGAGCTTTTTCATTGGATCTTTATGCGACGGGTTTGCCTGAGGGATCTCAAAGATTTACCGAGGAGTGTTAATTAACCTTTTATGCTACTTTTTTTGGCTTTGTATGAAAGCTAATCAGAAGCCCGATCGACCGGATCAACATTTTCAATTCATAATAAAGACATTCTTGATAAGCCAAATCTAATCAGCCTGGGCCCAGGCCTTATGGACTTCTATTGCCGATTCGATAATGAGATTTGTTATTTCGTTATCCTTCACATCTCAATGTATCTCGGTGATTCTTTGCGAAACTCAGCGTTACCGTTTTAAAGCA
This sequence comes from Bacteroidota bacterium, assembly GCA_039819225.1. GTDB lineage: Bacteria > Bacteroidota > Bacteroidia > Flavobacteriales > Flavobacteriaceae > Ulvibacterium. The sequence continues at coordinate 19,919 of JBCBSN010000045.1, forward strand.
CCAAATCCTGTTTGCGGAACTCTACTTCCTCATTGCTTTTGATGCCTAGCGCATCATAGATGTATTGAAAAGTGGAAAGTAGTTCCGGTTTTCCGTCCACCAGGGCCACATCATGTTCAAAATGGGCACTGGGTTCCCCATCTGCCGTAAGGATGGTCCAACCGTCCCGCAGTTGTTTTATTCTTCGGGTACCTTTATTGATCATAGGTTCTATGGCCACCACCATGCCCTCAACAAATTTTTTGCCCCGGCCGCGTTTGCCATAGTTGGGCATTTCTGGACTTTCGTGCAGTTTTTTTCCCAGTCCGTGACCAACCAGTTCCCGTACCACACCATAGCCGTGGCTTTCGCAATGGTGCTGTATGGCATAACCTACATCACCAACGCGATTTCCTAGCTTGAACTCCCGTATGCCGATATACAACGATTCTTTGGTGACCCTTAAAAGCTTTCTGGTCTCCTCGGAAACCTCCCCGACCTCAAAGGTGTAGGCATGGTCTCCATAAAATCCATTTTTAAGCACCCCACAATCCACGGAAATGATATCCCCATCCTCCAGGGGCGTGTTATTGGGGATACCATGCACCACTTGTGCATTGGGGCTCATGTTTAGCGTATTCGGAAAGTCGTACATGCCCAAAAAACCAGGTTCGGCTTTATGGTCTCGTATAAAGGTCTCGGCAAGACCATCCAAATATAAGGAGGTAACTCCAGGTTTAATCTCTGCCGCCAACATGCCCAAGGTCTTGGAAACTATCAATGCGCTCTCTCGCATCAATGCAATCTCTTCCCTAGTCTTAATGTGTACCATAGCGCAAAGGTAAAGAAATGCCGGGAGTTGCCTATATCAGGGATTTTTGCGTCATAAGATCGGGTTGTGGGATTCCCATCAGTTTTAGGATCGTGGGGGCAATATCCCCTAATATCCCATTTTTGATAGTCTGGATATCCTTATCCACGAGGATAAGGGGTACCGGATTGGTGGTATGAGCCGTGTTAGGACTGCCATCAGGATTTACCATGGTGTCACAATTGCCATGATCGGCAATGACCAAAGTGGAATATCCATGTTCCAGAGCTGCGGAAATAACGGATCGCGCACAACTATCTACTGTTTCACAAGCCTTTATCGCCGCGTCCATATCTCCCGTATGACCTACCATATCAGGATTGGCAAAGTTAAGACATACAAAATCCGCCGTTTCGTTTCGCAGTTCGGGAATAATGGCATCCCGGATTTCATAAGCGCTCATTTCCGGTTTTAGGTCGTACGTGGCCACTTTGGGCGACGGGCAAAGAATACGTTCCTCATTGGTAAAAGGAGTTTCACGTCCCCCGTTGAAGAAAAAGGTCACATGGGGATACTTTTCGGTCTCCGCGATCCTAATCTGTTTTTTTCCGGCATTGGCCAGGGTCTCCCCTAAAGTTTCCTTAATGTTTTCCTTGTCATATACCACATGGACCTTTTTATAGGAATCGTCATAGTTGGTAAGGGTTACGTAATAGAGATTCAGCCTTTGCATATCTTGTTGGGGCATATCTTCTTGGCTTAATACCTGGGTAAGTTCACGGCCGCGGTCCGTCCTAAAATTAAAGAAGATCACCACATCGTCCGCCTTTATCCTGGTAAGGGGCGTATTGCTGTCATCTACCATTACGATAGGCTTTAGGAATTCGTCCGTAATCCC
>JBCBSN010000046.1:0-21578 GCA_039819225.1 Bacteroidota bacterium
TAAAGAAAAGAATATTAGGTCTTTTTTCTTCTTCGTCTTTTTTTAATTTTTGTTTACATGAAACCGAGAAAAATAAAATCCCGAGAAAAATCGGTCCGTAGCACGTCTTCCTCCCTATTTTTGCATAACAACCTTTTTCATTGTTGATTTCGCACATTTCCGAATCCTTTTTTAGTTTAAATGGGCTCTTGGCCTACGCTTATAAAGAATAAAAAGTCCTAATTGATAATTACTCCAATTTCGTCCATGATGAAGATCTACTGTTTTCCAGGTCAAAGGGCCAATTGGGCATAAGCATCCAAATGACCGACCCGTTTTTTTGGCATTCTTTGGTGTGTCAACAACGGTAGTGCAACGTGGTACGTATTTAAAATTCCCAGATTTTTTATGTTGGCCTATTTTATGTCCTGTTCTAAAAAGCATGGATTTATTACTATGAGATCGCTTCTTAATTTTTAGGTCCCGGATACGATTTTTTAGAAAATGGATGTACTACGACCTTCCCTGGTTCACGGAACACCCAGGGTTTCCATCTTTTGTAAATCGTTTTCCATTCCTCCAAGGTACGGGTGGGATATTTTGGTGGATGCCCTCCTTCCCTAAATTTCAATGAGAGCCCTTTATCCTTAATGGAGTTTCGCCAATGGTACAGTTCGCCGAGCATATGGTCTTTTATGGAGGCAAATGCTTTATCGTTGGCCAAATTGTTCAGTTCATGGGGGTCGTTACTAATATCATAGAGTTCAAATTCCGGTTTGTTCGGTGCAAAGAATTTGGACTGCGCCCCGTTCAGTTTTCCTTCCATGTACAATACGTTCATTTCGGCTAGCATGGGGTAGTTCTCCTCCTTATAGCCACTATACTGTAACCAAGCCCTTTCCGGCATCAGGTTATGGATCAGTTTGTATTTTTTGGAGCGAATGGCCCTCATGGCATCGTGGGTAGGACCCATACGGCCCCGAGCGGCAAAAATGTATTCCCGGTCTTTGGATTCATCTTGGAAAAGATTTTTACCATGCAACGGATGGGCGGGTTTTGCCCGGGCCACATCCAAAATGGTGGCGGTAACATCTATAGTTTGTACCAAATCGTCATTGACTTGTCCCGGGATTATTTTCCCTGGCCATTTCACGATCAGGGGAACCTGCAGACCCGGATCGTACAAAAACTGTTTGCCGCGGATATGGCAGCGACCGTTATCCCCAATGAGGAAAACAAGGGTATTGTCCGTAAGTCCCTCTTTATTAAGGCGTTCCAGGATATCTCCGATTTCACGATCGCAAAGCTGCATTTGTTCCAGGCCATTGGCCCAATCCCTGCGGGCAAATGGAGTATCTACATAGTAGGGAGGTAGTTCTACTACATCCGGATTTATCGGTTTTTGGGCATCTCGCTGCCAGGTTCTATGGGTGCCCTGAAGGGTAATCTGGGCAAAAAAGGGCTGTTCTGGTTTACGTGCGGACCAATCTTTGCCCATAAATCCCAGGTCTCCGATAAAATTGGCATCGGTTTTTTTGGATTTCATCAAGGCGGTAAAATAACCCGCCTCCTGTAGAAGTAGGGGCAAAGGCTTGATTCCATAGGGCAGAGGTCGTTTTTCCGGGTCTTCCGTCCGGTGTTGTTCCGCGCCGATGTAATTCTGATGAAACCCGGTTAGCATTGCAGACCGTGATGGGGAGCATACCGGACTGGTACAAAATGCGTTGGTATAGCGTATTCCTTCCGATGCCAATTTATCGGTGATAGGTGTTTCTATGCCTTTTGTCCCATAACAACCAAGGTCGGGACTCCAGTCTTCCAGCATTATCCAGATAATGTTTGGGCGTTCCTCGTTCTGTGCCACCATGGGACTTAAAAGGAACAAAGCCCAACCTGTCAATAAAAACGTTTTCAAATTCTTCATATCCACTATTGTCCTATTTTCCCGGAGATATTTCAATTGCCGATATTTTATCGCCTTCTTGAAGGGTTACACCTACCATTGAACCACCGTCAGTCCAAAGCAAAGGATAGTTGGGAACAAAGGGGTTACGAACAGTAAGGCGATCAGAATTCATTTTTTTTGGTCTTGACTCCCACCATAGGGGTAATGGGAATTGGCAATGCGGTCCTCCTTGAATATATGGTTCATTTTTTTAATAATCTCAGGATGTTGGTCGGCAATGTTGTTTGTTTCCGAAATATCCGTTTCCAGGTCATACAGTTCCGTTGGGGCATCCACGGCATAGCGAACTCCCTTAAAATTGCCCATCCGTACGGACTGCCTAAAACTATTTTTTCTACTGGTTTTAACGAATTCCCAGTTTAGGTAGGGGCGTTCCCCATGAGATTCCCCCAAGAGGACGGGTAATAAGGAAGTCCCAGTAGCCTGCTCCGGTACGGGAGTGCCCGCAACCTGGGCAAGAGTGGGCATAATATCCTGGAAGGAACCTATAAAGGAACTTGTAAGCCCTTCTGCTATCTTCCCCTTCCAATAGGCGATAAAGGGAACCCGCAGGCCACCTTCGTACAGATCCCTTTTGTAGCCCTTTAAAGCGCCGTTACTATTAAAAAATTCGTGGTCATGATCATCCCCTTCTTGATGGGGTCCGTTGTCACTGGTAAACAATATCAATGTATTTTCCAGTTCGCCCATGGTTTCCAACTTGCGCAACAATCGACCCACTTGTTTATCCAATAGGGTGATTTTGGCCGCATGAAGGCGTTCTTGGGCCGGCCATCCCAGATCCCTGTACAATTCCTTGTTTCCTATAACATACTCGTGACCATGGGGTGCGCGAAAGGACATAAACAGGAAAAAAGGTTTGTCCGTATTACGTTTTGTATCTAGATAATCCAAGGCCAATTGGGTGCGAAAATCATCATGACTGTCCCATTGGGTATAATCAAAATTGATGGAATCCTGTATGCCGTTGATATATTCCATAGGGCCATCAAAATTTCTGCCACCATACCTGGCCGTCCATTGTTCTTGGACGGCATACTGAAAACCTCTGGCATGTGCCCATGTGCCTACATCATCGGGGATACCCAAATGCCATTTTCCGATAAAAGCGGTTTGGTATCCCGCGTTCCCCAACATTTCGCCCAAGGTGGGTTCTTCTTTCTTAAGGGCCACCCTTCTCCATTCTCCGGTGGTATAAAGACCATTGTTCCCCCGGATCGTGTTTTTTGATGAAGGAATACCGGTCATTAGTACCGCTCGGGAGGGAGAACATACCGGGCTACCCGCATAGAAATCGGTAAAGCGCATCCCTAAATTGGCCAAGCTATCCAGGATAGGCGTCTTCACCATTTTTTGGCCATAGGCACCTAATTCACCATATCCTAGATCATCCGCCAGTAGAAAAAGAATGTTGGGTCTTATGGCTTTTCCGGAAGTTTGCTTTTCTTTCGAGTTGCTGTTCGGTCCCTTTTGCCCTTTCCCACAGGAACAAAATATTGTACATAAAACCAATAGGAATAGGCACACCTTTTTCTCCATGATCATATTTTTTTCAATGATATGGCCGCACCACCATTGGAAGCCAGCTGTAATTGTAGCTGTTCTGCTGAACTCACTTGCCGTTTCACACGCTTAAAGGGGATTGCCGTATTCCATTGCCGCAAATCGGCTTCGGGGTTTAGGCCTTCAAGGTCAATGGGTTGGGTAGAGAGGTCGTCTAAAAAGATTTCTGTCCGGTACTCGCCTTGATGTAGAAAATTGCAATCGATGGATACTTCTTTTGCCGCTACACTGCTCAATATCCCTATATACCAATCCTCTCCTTTTCTTCGGGCAATGGCCGCTAATTCGCCAATTTTGCTTTGGGGCAACACTAGGGTTTCGTCCCATACCGCGGGTACTTCCCGGATAAAGTTCAACGCGGGTCTTACATTTGGGTCGTTCAACAGAAATTGGGTGTTTTCGGCGATGCAATTAAAGGGGGAATAGAAGGCCACTAAAGTACCCAGTTGATGTCCCCATGTAGTTTCTCCCGGTTCTGTAAAACCTAAAGGAGTATAATCGGCATGGCCTGTAACATAACGGGTAAAGGGGAGTGCCACATTGTGGGAGGCTGGTAGGGGTCCCTCTTTCATATGATTCACCTCCAGTCCCCGGATGCCTTCTCGGGTAACCTCATTGGGGTAGGTGCGGTATTCCCCAGAACTTTGCTGACAGCCGTGGAAATTGACCATCAGTTGGCGTTCAGCAGCTTTTCTCAACAGGGCTTCGTCAAATTGGATCAAGGACTTTGACTGCCCGTTCATAAAGTCCACTTTGACTCCAACGGCCCCGGTCTGTTCTACACTATCTAGAAAGTGTCCCATAACAGCGTAATCGTTTTCCGGAAAGTTAATTTCCTTGGAATGCTTCCATACAAAAATGCCCACTCCTTTTTGTTCACCCAACTCGCTAAGGTGCCGTATTTTTTCCCATTTGTCTTCCCATTCTTCCCATCCATCATCGACCATACTGTATTCAAAATGAAGTGCTTCCGCATCCTCTATCATTGCCTTTTCCTCCTCAAAATCCAAATACTTGCCGGACCACCAATGCCATACCGATTTCCCTGGTTTTATCCAGCTTACATCCGAAAATATTTTTTCGTCCGGAGGAGGACTAAGGGAAGGAACCAAGGTATTGTTGGCCAAATCGTTTAAGTTGTCGGCGATCAAAATACAGCGCCAGGGCGATAGAATGTCGCCATCTATTTCAAAACCTTTTTCGCCTTCCGTAAAGTTTGCCCTAAAAGTGTTGTCGCCTATGGCTTCCAACCGCAATCCGCTATAATTGAACAGTGCCGCTTCGGCAAGCAATGCATATCCACCATGTGGCAATTCGCAGGTAAGGGTAAGGCCTTGTATAGGGCCCATCTTGGAAACCGTTGGCATTTGGGAAATATCGGCAACACGCCATTCCCCGGCATGCGATTTTAACTTCCAATCATTATCGCGTTCAAAGTACCAGACCCTGGTTTTTTTCGGAAGCTTAAAGGAGCTTAATTCCCCATATACACGTCGTTTTCCCTCACCGGGAACAGCATAGCGATAGGCCACACCTTGGTCTGAAATCTGTACTAGTAATTGCCAGATATATCCATCACTTTCTTCGATGTTGTAGGTGAATTGGTCTGCCTGGTAATTCACCTGGTTTTTTATCCCGTTTAAGGGATAGGACAATGAGATTTTGTCTTCCCTGAGTAATTGGATATTTGAATTGATTCCCAATTCTTTAGTGTTGATCTTTATTCCCAAGAGGGAAGTATCCATGACTATTTTATCCTCCCGTGTAATGGAAAGGGCGAGCTGTTTGCCTTTTGTTTGTAGCAAGGTTGCTTGAGTCTTGCCGAAGGTCATTCTCAAGTTCTCCTTAGGGTCCGGCCTGCATCCAAGGACGACCAATAGGATGGGGACAACAAGAAAACGAAGGATGTGGATTTTGGCGTTTTTCATGGTTGTGGATGGCTTCTTCAACTAAACACGGCTATTTTGAACAGGGCCACGGGAATGTTTTCGGTTTTTTTTGAAAATTGAAAAACCAGCTTGTCCGTGGAAATGGATTTTTCTAATTTCAAGGTGTTTATGGCCTGATAGTTTCCGGTAACCTCACTTAGAACTGCACCCGAAGAACCATCAAGAATCTGATAGTCCGAAACAATGAAGGGAATGGTGTCTTCCGGATGCCCCATTAAGGTGCTCTCCATGGGATGGTCATAATCACAATCAAAGAAGAGTTTAATGGTTCTTACGTCCCTGGGGACATCCCAAGTCATTGTAATTTGGGGATTTTCATCTCGCATATCCGCAACCCAAGCATGGGTTTTGCCATCAGAATTAGGACGTACCCCATTGCTTTGCAAATTTTCCGATCCAAAGCAGTGTAAAGGACTTTCTAGGGTCAAGGCCATATTTTGGCCCATAGGTCTGCGATCCGGGGTCCAGAATTCGAAGCTATCAATATTGATGTCCTTTGGTGGATCCTGCTTTCCAAAGTTGGAGACTGCCGGTTTTATTTTGTTCCTCACGGATAAAAGTCCGGTTATGCGCTGGTTGGATAGCCTAACCCTTATCTTTTCGTTTTTTAGCAAGCAGAAAAAGGCATAATGGTCCTGTGGCAGTAGCTTTTTGTTGGTGAATTTTAGTATTTGTCTTCCGCCCACTAGTGAAACAGTGCGCGTGTCCACAAGAACATCCGGTGTAAAGTGGGTACAGGCGGAACCGGTTTTTAGTTGGATTTCCAAGGAGGTAGGCTCGCTGGCCTCTACCTCCAATTCAAAGCCATAGGACTCATTGGCCTTGAGCGGAAGCATTTGGGCAAATCCGAAATCCAAGGCCTGCCATTCATCGGAAGGCTTAAACCTTTTGAAGTTTAGTGTTGAACTGGCCTTGATCTTAGCTTCGGGAGCGAGGTCTTCCGGGTCTTTGATGTTTATACGGGGAATGCTTTGGCCATCCCTGTTCAGGGCCAATTGTAGTTTCGTGATTTTTTCTTTGGCCGTTAAATCCCGGGGCAGAATACCCTCTTGGATACAAAGGAATGCTGCTTTGCCTACGGCCTGCGCCCCATGGGAACAGGTAAGCATTACCCTGGACGAACCGAATGCAACATGGGTCGCACTAATGATTCTTCCCGCCAGGAAAAGGTTGTCAAGGTCTTTGGAATAATAGCAGCGATAGGGAATTGAGTACACTCCTTTTCCGTGCCATTGCGTACAAGAATTATGCTCGCTATAGACCCCATCCGCAGGATGAAGATCCATGGCCCAGCCTCCAAAGGCAACGGCATCATAGTGGTGACGCTGTTCAACGATGTCCTTTTGGGAAAGCATAAAATCGCCTTCGAACCTTCTACTTTCCCGTTTTCCAGGGATGGTGCCTACCCATTCTAGGGTAAGATTTTCAGCATCTGGATATTTTCCGCTGTTCTTTACATAATCCCAAATCCCGTATACTACTTTCCATAGCTCAAATTTGATGTTTTCGGATTCATGGACCGTATCCATTCTACCGCCGTACTCCACCCACCATAATTTGCAGCCGTGGTCGCCCAATTGATAATTCTTTATACGAGGAAGGTCTTCCGCATTTTTTATGGCAAAGGAAGGTGCTGTGTAGGAAACCGGTTTCCCCAAGTCCTTGGTATAGAAGTAAAGGGAATGGCCCAATAGATTCCCATAGTCCTCAATATTCGGGGCGAAACCTTCATCGAATTCTTCCTTGGTCTCGGCTCCCATCCGAAAAGAGGCCCCGGACATAAAGGCTACGATACCATCCCCGGAAGCATCGCAGAACAGAGGGGCAGAGGCCACGTAGGTGGTAGAATTCTGACTGCAAAACGCAGTGACGTTTTTGATAGTTTTGCTATCTTTTTTGTCAACCTCATAAACTGCGGTGTTCAAAAGCAGGGTAATATTCCTTTCCAAGTGTACCTTTTCTAGCAGTACAGTGTCAAAGATCAAAGGGTTGCCTTCCTTGTTTCGCTTTAGATTTTCCAATAAAATTTCGTTGATCAATCCTCCCTCTCGGCTCCATCGGTTGTTATTGCCCATATGTGAAGTGGCTCCCAGGCTCCAAAGGCGCACTTCGGATGATGCATTGCCACCTAGGACCGGGCGATCCTGGATCAGCACCACTTTGAGACCGGAACGCGCCGCGGTAATGGCCGCGCAGGTACCGGCGAGTCCCCCTCCCACAACAACCAGATCACTGCTCAAGGATAATATGCGGTTTCGTCTTTTGGTGTTGTTGTAATCTTCTTTGATCATATATTTATTTTTTCACTTCGTTAATAAAAAAGGAGTGGCCCATATTTAAGCTGACTCTTCAATACAATCTTGAATGAACCGTAGGTTTTACTGCGGCCTTATACACCTATACGGTAGTTTCAAAAAATCTGCCAACGGTCTTTCCTTTCTATTAATGAGTGTTTTTTCGTTCCTATTGTTATTGGCACTCATTAGTGTCCGGCTAAAGTTTTAGTTCCGTATTGAAACCATTTATCCACAGGGGATAAGAGACATATTTTTATTTGTCGATTTGAAATCGGAATGATAAAAAAACGATGCCTTTTCATAATATTTTTAGGACTTGATTTTTAAGCAACTTAAAAACAAATGGTTACAAAATAGTCTTACATCTTACGTCTAATAGCGCAGCGGTCTTATGTCCTAAACCGGACAGTCCTGATTGGCACTAATGGATTAGATAGTCATGTCCCTCTTCAAAATCAAACTGGTACGCATGGCGCGTTTTGGAGATCGCTATTTCCTTTCCATTGGTACGATCGGTAACTCTGGGTCTTTCCCAGTTAGGACTGGCAATTTCCAAGATGCTTTCAGTTTCTCCGTCCCTTCCATAATATGTTGTCTCTGCTATTTTACGTACAGGATATATTCTGGCTTTTAACTTTCCGGCTACATTTTCTACAACAATGCCCGTACCCCCCACAAAAAGCGGTATTTTTTTTAAGGGGATATCAAAATTTTCCAAAAGCAATGGGCCTTCGAATTTTTTTCCGGAATCGTAATCCATCCATGTCCCTTTTGGCAAGTAAATATCACGTTTCGTCGCCGTACCCACATCATCACCAAATAACGGTGCCGCCAATAAGGCATCACCTATCATCCATTCGTAACTACGTTGGGCAGTAGTGGCTAGGCCGTATACATTTTTGTCTTTAGGGAAAGCCAAAGGTAGGGGTATCATAGGATGTGGAAATCCGGTCCTAAACGCCTTAATGGCATTGCTGTAAATGTAGGGGTGAAGTCGGCCGTGCAATTCGGCGGCCTCTAGACAGAGTTGGTTAACTTCCGAACCAAAGTTCCAAGGACCGTACCCAAATGCCATGGAAGGATTTAGCGCCGCATATTGGGTATACCTTACGAGATATTTTGATAGTTTTTCTTTCTCTTTATTCCCAAATCTATTGGTGGCAAGTCCTGTTCCACCTATGATATCCGGGTATACATTGGCAAAACCGGAGAAGGCGTAGGCCAAACCATTTATTGGGCCACGATCCTGTGGTTGATTGTAGTTGAAGTCATTATAGCGATGCAAATCGGCCGGAGATCCCAAATAATTGTTACGCCCCATAATATAGGCGTCCTGTTCCATCAAAACCCGATTGACCGGATCGATCAAATCGTCCCTCAATGAACCTGTATGTGAGAAAAGGTCTTCTTTAAAACCATCTACCCCATACGCCATCCACTTTTGGCAAAGTGCTACGTACCAGGTAACGGCCTCGTCGTTTTGGGTGTCCAACAAATAAACGGGAACCCTAGGGAAGCCCGGAGTATACAAAACTTCTTGATCATTGGCATTGGTCAAAAAATACTTTTTTTGAAGCCCCTCATCCGTGAAGGGGCCTCCCGGAATAAAACCGATACGCAAGCCTAACGTAAAAATCAGTCCTTTTTGATGAAAATAGGCAATGAATTCTTTAGGGTCGGGGTATTTTTTTTTGTCCCACATACCAAAACTGGTCGTACTCTGCATTTTTTTATCCTCTTGGGATTTAACCTCTGCGTTATAAGGAGTGCCATGTCTGTCAAATTCACCTTTTCCGCTTGGCCAAAAACCGGATCCCACCACCATCCACCGCAATGGATAGCCATAGTCTAAATACCGATCGATGTTCTCGGTGACCGTTTTATGGTCTGTGTTCCAGGATAATGCGCCAAAAGCTTCCCAACCCACCCCGAACCAGGGGTATTTGGGTTTGTAGACCTTATAACCCTCTTGGTTTCTGGAGGCAAGAAAAGATCGGTAGATTTGTTTGGGGGAGCCCATGAAATAATAAAAAGAGGGCAATGAGCGCACCCGTTTCGAGCCTTGCGCATTTTCCTGATCCGTAATTCTTACTAACTTTTCCCCCGGTTCTATATTTACTTCGGCAAACCCTTGTTGTGGAAATATGGCAAAGTTGCTTATCATCCTATGTGTGCCGTGATTTTTTGGATCAAAGGGATCCCGTATAAAATTGTTCAGCTCCAAATCTTCTGCTCCTTCGCCAAAAGCGGCATGATCGGCCATTCCATATGCCGGGCCTACTGGCCCGGTCCGTAGAACAATCTCGTGTAGATGCTCTTCTTTGGGTGTTACCGATAACTTGATGCCATTTTCCACTATTGTTAGGGTTACATTGGCAGAACTATTGTCCGAGCAGGTCACCTCCAGCTCCAAACTCCCTTCGGATTTATGTATCAGTTTGGTATTGATAGCATTTAAGAGGTCGTTTCCGGTTTTTCCCATCTGCAGGCCTGAAATAGGATGGGCAGGGACGATAACGCTATCGTGCTCGTCTCGAAATTCGTAACGAAAACCAATTTTTTCGATGTCCATACTAAAATTATCGACCCGGATCATAATCGTCGTCCTGTTTTCCACAACCTGGTTCCCATCCCGAACGCAGTTTTGAAATAGTCCCATGATAAGTACCAAAAGGGTCAGGTAGTATATTTTGTAGGTAGTCATCAATTTATGGGTTTACGGTGTTAATCGATTTATTTTTATAAATGATAGAGATGCCAAGAATCAATACCAATAGGCCCATGAATGCCACAATACCAACCTCGGTTTTAGCAATAAGGGATAGGATAAGAATCAAGATTCCCGTGGAACCAATCCCAATTCCTATGACCCGGCCACCTCTTTTGTTGCCATTGGATGACGGCTCCATTAAAAATCCGGATTCCTTTCCACCAACTGTTACTAGGTAACGGTCATATTGTGGGGTAGCTATTTTGTTCCCCCTGGCATAGAGTTCATAAACCGCAAGCAGCATTATAGGTATTCCGACCCCGCATATCATTTCTTCGGCCCTATCCAGGGAAAAATTCATAAGACTTGGCATCAAAAACTTGAAGAACGCGTTGAAGAACAATGAAATTACCGTAATGGCCAAGACACTTTTTCCACACTGGTATTTAGAAAACAAGGCCCACATTGGGGGTAAGAACATGGCCCCACCGGTAATGGCCGCCAGACTCATGACCACTTCAACAATACCTCCCATATACGGCACTAACAAAGCCACTATTATGGTAATAATCCCTAAAAGAATAGTTGCAATACGCCCTACTTTTACCAATTGATCGCTACTTGCTTTTGGGTTAATGTGTTTATAGACATCATTGGAGAGTACCCCGGCCGAAATGTTCAGGGTAGTATTTACCGAGCTTGAAGTGGCGAAAATCATGCCCCCGAGCATCAACCCCAGCATACCTATGGGAAGCACTTCTTTGCACATGAGTAAATAAGCACCTTCATCGGCCAGGCCGGTCAATTCGGGATTTAAGACCCGGTAGACCATTGGGGGCAGCATCCAGATCAATGGGCTGATCAAGTAAAGCGCTCCAAAAAGCCAGCCCACTTTTTGGGCATCCCTTGGGGTAGCCACACTGGTATAACGTTGCACATAGGCCCAGTTTCCGGCAATAAAGAAGAGATTATACATTCCAAAGGCGATCATAAAGGCCCAGGAGTATTCTTCATTGACCCAATCAAAGAAATTCTCAGGAGCCTTGGTCATGAAATTATCAATACCTCCAATTTTGTCTAGCGAAAGGGGAACTACAATTAAGACTGCAGCAGTGAGCACTACAAATTGCAACACATCGGTCACGATTACGGCCCAAAGCCCACCGACCGCCGTATAGATAAGAATCAGGATTCCAAGAACTATGATGCTGGTATAAATGGGAATTCCTGTTGAAACCTCAACAATTTTTGCCACAGGATACAAAAAGGCTCCTGTGGTAAAGACAGATATCAGGAGAAACAGGTAGGTATATGTTCTTTGAGTGTTCCGACCCAAACGTTCAGTAATAAATTCGGCCGCGGTAAGGGCCTTGGTTTTTTGCCATTTGGGAGCAATAAAAAATCCGATAAGCAAACCGGCGATACACATCGTGGTTTGGATGGTTATGGCCACCCACCCGCTACTATAGGCTATGGATCCCCAGACTACAAAAGTGCCGGCCGAGAAAAAGCTCATAAAAAGGGAAAGGCCGCTCATCCACCAGGGTAGGGCGCCCCCTGCGGCAAAAAAGGACTTCATATTTTTGCCGGATTTTGAAAAGCTAAGACCGCAGACAAAAACCAATAATGTAAAAACCAGGATAACGGTAATGTCTATTGTGCCCATATCTTTTCAAAAAGGGTTGCGTTTTTTTGGTCGGATAATTGTAATAGGGGGTAGGCAGCCTACCCCCTAATACTAAAATTAAACAAACTAACTCAACGTATCTTTAATATCCCGGATTTTGGGTAACTACACCGCCACTAGCATCTATTTCGGCTTGTGGTATAGGCCATAGGTAATGCCTTCCGGGGTCGAACACCCTGACTTCCAGTTCCCTAAAATCCAAGTTCCCCAGTTCTACCCTAAGTTGGGTGGGCGCTCCGGGATAGGTTATAAAATCATCCTGGTCTATATTGGGTACAAAACCCAGGTCGCCCCCAATTTTGCTAAAGCCGTTTGCCGGACCCCCCAATAAAGTAGTGTTCAAAACTTTTTCGGAGAGGCGCCATCTCTTAATATCGAACAGTCGCAGACCTTCATCCGCAAATTCAACTTTTCTTTCTCTTCTTATAATTCTTCTCAACTCGTTTTGATCGGTGGTCGTAACCGCTGGGTAATCAAAACCGCTATTGTTGTAGGCCCTCTCCCTTACTTGGTTTATGGCATCCAAAACGGAGCCATCTATTGTGCCTGCCTCTATTTTGGCTTCGGCATAGATTAGGAGTACTTCGGCATAGCGGATAAGATAAATGGTCTCCTCCGATCTTAACGGTAGGCCCGAAGCAATTACCAGTGCAGGCTCATCAGAGAATTTTTTCCAAAAATAGCCCGTAAAGGATGTAAATCGGTTGGATCCTCCGGCGGTATACTCCGTACCGTCAAAGGGGTCAACGATTCTTCTGCCACCGGGATTGGCGGAGTTTAGGTTAAACACCCGTTCCACGTTTTCCCCGTTCTCTACCCGCCAGGTAGCAATACTATCACTATGTTGTTGTATAATGTGGTTGGTCCATATACTATTGGGTAGTACGATAGAGGCTGCCAATCTGGGATCTCTGTTCTCGAAGGGATTGGCCGGATCGTATTCAGGATCTTCGTCAATAGGAAGGCCATTGATCGTTTCATAACTGTCCACGGTCTGCTGTGCCGGTACCAGTTGACACCATCCTCCAAAGCGGGTGCCCTGTCTTTGGGACAGCCCGTGTGTACGTGTACCTTCGGTATAGGACAGATCCAGCAAAACTTCGGAAGACCCCACGCCCGCGTCCGTAAACAAGGATTCATAGTCCGGGAACAGGCTTGGGGCATCGGCAGAATTCATAATACTTAGTGCGGCATTCGCTGCCAGGTCATAGTCTTCGTTGTAAAGGGCAATACGTGCAATAAGGGCGTTGGCCGCGTGGGCGGAGGCCCTGCCACGGGCATTGCCAGACTGGGTTACGGGCAGGATACCCGCGGCCTCTTCGAGGTCTGCGATAATACGGGCCACAATTTCCGCCTTGGGCGTTTTTGGAATGGTCAGGTCTTCCAAGGAAGTTACCACTTCCGTCCTCAAGGGGATATCGCCATATAACTCGGTCAAATAACTATAGAAAAGGGAGCGAAGGAACAAAGCCTCTGCCCTGATTTCCAAAAAACGGCCCGGATCGGTAACTTCCTCCGCACGCTCCATGTTGGTCAAAAGGTTGTTCGCGCGTTGTATACCGGTGTAAAAACGGTTCCAATAGGCAGTAACAATACCTTCGGTAGAGGTTAGCCCCCCTGTAGTGGCGGGAACCGTACCACCAACGTTGCCTCGGTTAAAGGCATAGTCCGTGGCATGGTCCAACAGTTGTGGAAACGGGACGGCACGCACAAAGTTTAGGCTTTCGTATACTCCTGCCAATGCAACCTCCAATTGGTCCTCGGTTTGAAAGAACGTTGCATCCGTAGGACTTCCGGGATCCTCCAGATTCAAGACGGTATCCTCACAGGCCGCCAAAAATAGGAGGCCGGCAATCAGAATCGCAAAATATCTTATCTTTTTCATCGTAATACAGAATTAGTTGTTTAAAAAGTTACATTAAGGCCTAGGGAAAATACTTTGGTAACCGGGTAAAAAGCCCCGGAAGAAAACTGGGGTACCAAAGGGTCTATTCCTTCGGGCATATTGTCCCAAGTAGCCAAGTTCTGTCCGGAAACATAGACCCTTGCATTGGTCAGGTTTATGTAGTCTAAAAATTCCCGGGGAAAATTATAGCCTATGGTCACATTTCTTAAGCGCACATAGGAAGCATCGTGCATCCAGGTTTCGTTTACCCTCCAGTTGGGGTGGGAGCTGGCGGGGTGCAATCTCGGATAAGGGGCATCGGTATTGGTAGGCGTCCAATAATCCGCCTGCCATTCCTGTATCTTGCCGGCATTAAAAAAGGCCCAACCGGCATCACCTTGTAGCACTACGTCTCTTCCTCCTTGCCCCAACAACGAAACCGAGAGGTCTATCCCCTTGTACTCCGCAAACAGCTCCAAACCCCAGTTTTCATTAAAAAAGTTACTCCCTATTACGGTTCGGTCATCATTGTTGATTTCGCCATCGGGAACACCATCAGGACCTGAAATATCGGCGTATTTGATGTCTCCGGCCTGTATGGCCCCAAAACTTGGTGTAGGAAGCCCGGGATTAAGATTACCATCCGCATCAAAATCGTTTTCTTGATACAGTCCTTCCACCTTTAGGCCAAATATGGAGTTGGTTTCTTGGCCTACCCTATTAATGGTGTTTCCCGGGGGAAGTTCATCCAGGCCTCCCAAGTTTACAATTTCATTGGTGAAATCCGCATAGTTAAAGTTGATACCATACCTAAAGTCCGCCCCTATGGCGTCCTGCCATCCTATGGAAATATCGTATCCGGTATTATGCACTTCTCCGGCGTTTTGAATAGGTGGGTTTAAACCCACGGATGTGGGGATGGTGACTCCCAATAGAATATCCTTTGTTTTACGTACATAATACTCCCCTGTAAAGGAAAGTTTGCTTTTAAACAGCCTGGCGTCCACACCAAAGTTTTGGGTTTCCCCAGTCTCCCATCGGAGTGCGGGGTTGGACAACACGGTCTGCGCACCGCCGGTTATGGGAATGCCTCCAATGGTGGGATTGGCATTGCCCAGCCCAAAAAGGGAGGTATAGATAAAATTAATGGGGTCGCCCTCATCATCAAATATAAATTGGTTGCCCAACTCTCCCCAAGAGCCTCGAAACTTTAAAAAATTGATGGTTTCATTATCCCGCAAAAAGCCTTCCTCGGTAACGACCCATCCCAGGGAGAAGGAGGGAAAGGTAGCAGAGCGGAATCCCGGGGCAAAGCGGGAAGAGGCATCCCGGCGAACGTTGGCTTCCACTAGATATTTGTCCTTATAGGCATAGTTGATCCTTCCAAAGACCGATTCCAAACCATTAAGGGTAGAAGTTCCGGAATTCAACTGTGTGTCCGCATCACCATTGTCCAGGTTCCTAAATTCGGGTAGAACAAAATTTTCCCGGCTGGCGGACCAGACCTCAGACTCAAATTTCAACATTTCATAGCCGATCAAGGCAGAAAAACTGTGGTCTCCAAAATCCTTGTCATAATTGGCAATGGCATTAAAATTGTCCTGAAAGGAGGTAAAGGTTTCCTTAAACAAACTGGGAATAAAATCATTTATAGCGGGACCCCCGGAGCTTTCGAAATAGGTGAACCCCGTTTGAAAGTTATCCCTGTCCCTGTCCAAATATTGGGGTGCATAAGTAGCGGAGATGGAGAAGTTGTTAAAAGGGCGGTAAGTGGCCTTCACCAAGGCTCTTACGTAATTGGTTATCGTTTCGTCCAAGGCTGTGGAGTTGGCCGCGGCTACCGGGTTACCCCCGGAAAATCCCGGACCGTTGGTGCCATCGTCGTTAATGGCCACAAACAGGGGTTGGAGGCGATAAGCTTGGCGGGTAAGATTTTGAAGGGTTCCCGGTTGTTTTTGATCTTCCCTTCTAAAATTAAGGTCAAAGGCGAGGTCTATCTTATCATGAAGCTTAAAATCCAGATTAAATCGCCCATTGTATCTTTTAAAATTGAAATTGGGGACATTACCATCCTGATCCAAAAAAGAAATGGAACTTGCCACCCTTGCCTTTTCGGATCCGCCACGTACGGAAAGGCTATGATATTGTTGTACAGCGGCAGAATTGAAGAGCAGATCTACCCAGTCCGTATCTGGCAAGGCTTCCGTACCGACGCCGACCCCATTCCTGTAGGCCTGTAAGGTTTCCTCGGGAAATGCACCCGGTTGGGCGGAGTTAAAGGCTTCCATATAGCCCAGTGCATCCAGGAAATTCAGGTTTTGGGCGATACTCTGTATGCCCAAATAGGTGTTGTAATTGGTTGAAATTCTGCCTTCTTTCCCCCTTTTGGTGGTGATTAGGATAACCCCGTTGGATGCCCTAGATCCATAAATGGCCGCCGCGGAAGCATCTTTTAGGACAGATATCGATTCAATATCGCCGGGATCCAGGCCGTTAATGTTATCAGGGATACCATCTATAAGGACTAGGGGATTGTTTTTGGCGCCGTTTCCTAAAGTGCCGATACCGCGGATACGCAAGGTGGCATTATCATCTCCGGGCTGACCGCTGGATTGGGTAGCCGTGAGCCCCGGTACAAGCCCTGCAAGTGCCTGGGAGGTCTGGGCCACCGGCTGTCTGGTGATTTCCTCCGACTTTACCGTCTCCACGGATCCCGTAAGGTTGACTACTTTTTGGGTGCCGTAGCCCACCACTACTACTTCGTCCAACTGGGCGGCATCCTGTGCCAAGGTTACGTTTATGATCGATGAACTTCCCACAGTGATGTTTTGAGGCACAAAACCGACATAGGAAAAGGTAAGAATGTCCCTATCATTTGCGGAAATGCTGTAATTCCCGTCAAAGTCACTTTGGGTACCGTTGGTAGTGCCGTCAACCACAACGCTGGCCCCGGGGAGGGGTACGCCCTGATCATCGACAATGGTTCCGGAAATAGCTTTTTGGGCCTGCAACTGCGCAAGTCCAAAAATCGGTAAAGTAAAAATTAGGATCAGTTTTTTCATAAGCTTTAGTTGTTAGATTTTCGAGTCCGTGTTGTTATTGCTGTAGAATAAAATAGTCTGGTCTGGTCTGGTATGTTTTACAAATAAATAACATTTCCTTAACAACGCCAAATTATTTTTAGAGAATCTGTATTTTGGAGGGATGGTATTTTGGAATACCTCAATTGAGCTGTAAAAACGGAATTTGAATGTAGGGCTCTTCCATGGGCTCTATAGGAAAATAAAATGCTTAAATAGGCTTTGGGAAAGCAGAATTACCGGCGGCTATTCCATTTGCAATCGCACCCGATCGGAGCAAGAAGGAGATAGGAGGCAAGGGTAACGAAGATGTGCTCTGGGATAATAGTTCAGCTCATCCCCAGGTGTCATCAAAACAAACCTAAAATCTTTTCAATCCCCTTGTATCGCTTAAACCTAAAGTAATTCTTGTCCGCTGGGGTTGCCTTGGGCCAGCTAAGCGCGTGCTTGCACAACCGTGGTGCCGGATGGAGCAGTAAAAAGTGTTTTCGTCGGGAAAAGAGAGGTTTTGTATCTTAAAGTTTAAGGAATACGTATTTTAGCGGGAACAATCAATTGTAGTGAAACCTATGGTAAAGCTTACCCTAAACGATAATGCAAAACGGCCCAAATACTTATTGTTGTCGGACAGCATCGTTGAACAAATTGAAAAAGGGGAACTTGTTCTGGACGAAAAGCTACCATCCGTAAATCAATTGTCCCGTCATTTTAGTTTTAGCCGGGAGACTGTATTCAAGGCTTTGAACCATTTAAGTGAAAAGGGCATTGTTAGGGCCGTGGACAAGATTGGCTATTTTGTAGACGATGTAAGCATACATAATGATTATAAGGTCTTTTTTATGCTGGATAAGTTTACGACTTTTAAGGAAGATCTCTTTAACTCCCTTCTTTTGAACCTTGGTAACCTTGCCAAGGTGAGTATGTATTTCCATCATCAGAATTTTGAGATTTTTGAGGCTTTGATCGCACAGAACCTGAAAAACTATACGCATTTTGTAATCACCACCTATTTGGACAATCCTCGAAAGGTGAAAAAGGTATTGAATAGCATACCCCCGGAAAAAAGAATCATACTGGACAAATGTGAACGTAACCTCTCTGAAGGTTACGGGATGGTTTATCAAGATTTTGAAAATGACATTTTTATGGCCCTGGCGGATAATCTGAATTTGGTCAAAAAGTATGGGAGACTCATTTTGATCGATCACGAGAATGCACCGCATGGCGATTTTGTCCGCACGGGATTTAAAAAGTTTTGCAAGGAGTATAATTTCGAGGGCGAAGTGCACAAAGATCTGCTTCCCGATCAATTCAATAAGGGAAATCTATACATAACCATTGATGCCTATGACCGGGATTTGGTAGAGATCATTAAGTTGGTCAGGGCAGAGAACTGGAAGTTGGGAAATCAAATAGGGCTTATAAGCTATAATGATACCACCACCAAGGAAATCTTGGATGGTGGCATTACCGTAATCAGCACTGACTTTAAGAAAATGGGGGCGGCCGCCGCGGAAATGATTCTTAGCGGCAATTTGATTCAAAAGCAGAATACCACCAATGTAATACTTCGGAATTCCCTTTAAGGTCCAGTTTAAAAGGCCTTTCAGAGATCCTCCAGAAATTGGACTGCCAAATACCCGTAGGGAGCGGTTTTTGATTGTGCAAAGGTTTCCAGGTTTTTTAGAAGATGGGGGCTTAGACTGTCTTTTGCCGAAAGGAAGTCTAAAAAGATTTTTAATTGATTTTTGCTTAGTATCCCGAGATTGGAGGAAACCTTTTCAATTACCGCTTCCGGTGCATCTTCCAGATGTTCCAATAAGAAGCTTCGGCTATTGAGATCCACCACGGGTAAGGCATCCCAGAATGGTTTTTGAAGCGTTTCGGTCTCCCAGAAAACGGCAGGGAGGCTTTTGATGATAATTCCCCTCACCATGGGTATCCCCGTTTTAAAGACCTCCGCAACCCTAAGATGCTGTGATATAAATTGGGTTTCTTCCATCTTTTCCAAGGCGAAAGCATGGTAATCCGAATTATCGCTTTCTAGCATATTCAAAAGGATTTCATCGTTGATAAATGTCCTTGTATGGGCTTTCATGGAATCCTGTAGATGGCCGTTTGCCAAATGCCATGCCACATAACAGGAGTATAGCGCTCCGGATACTACCGTTTCCTTTACCTCGGCAATGGTGGCCCCGGAAAGGGCGTCGACCCCGTTAACCTTTCGCATTTTGGGTTTTTCAACCAATTGGTCTATAGTCCTCCGTTCCAGAATGGAACGCCGATCCAATAAGAGCCGGTGCAGTTTGTCATAGTCCTGGGATTGGAATTCGTCGTGGTCATGTTTGGTGAGCGGTAGTCCGGGATAGGTATCAAATCCGGCATATTCCCCTAAAAGCGTCCAGTACAGTTTAATATCCATAAGCCGACATTCCCCATCGGCACAGACGGGTGTTGAGATATCACTGGTGTAGGCCGTTGGCCTATTCTGTTGATTTACCAATAAACGAACATCATGTTGCCCAACGGAATCCACCTCAAAATGGATTCCGGTTTTCCTTTCCGTAAGTTCCGTTCCATCTGGCCATTCAAGGATATAGTATTCCGGTTTCTCCGTAATACTACGATCCGGGGGAAAAGGATCCGGTGCATGGGCCATTAGCAGGAACAACCCGAAAAGGAATATGGCCTTTGGCAATAGTTTCATTGTTTGGAAGTGGGGATTTTTTCGTATTTCTGATCATCGATGAGGGCAAGATATTCGTCCAGATAGCGGTTGTACAAATCTCTTGGAGTAATATCGTACTTTTTGCAAAGTGAGGCGGCAAAGCCCACTGCCGCTCCCATCTGTCCTGTAGTCCGCATGACCCTGGGGCCACCTAATCCGGCATGGGAACAACTAAAGTTTCTTCCGGCCATAAATAGGTTGTTGATGTTCTTGGAATAAAGGCTCCTATAGGGAATGTAATATTCCGGGGTCTTATAGAAAAGGGCTTCCGAAATAAAGTCGGGATTCTTTTCATCCTCCAATACGGTTTGATAATGTACATCAACGGCCCTGGTTTCCTTTACAACGCCGTCCGGGAATTTTCGTCCTTCCTTGGCATCGTTAAAGGTGAAGATGTGGTCCCCGGTCAACCTACGGGATTCGCGTTTGCCCGCCAGATAGGAGACCCATTCCAGTTTTCGGTTTTGGTTGGCCGTATCCTTTTTGGCGTTGGCAAAAGATCCATAAATAGCGCGCAACATATGGTCCCGGATTTCCTCTGCATCATGGATCTGGTTCAGGTCGTTACGACTAAACTCCCATTGCCATTCTCCCTTAACTTCCGTGTGTTCCCTTGCCACGGGCATGGCCCATGGAACCTCTGGGAAAGGCTGCTCCTTGCCGGTATCTTTTGAGCCCCATAGCACCGAAGTGCCCATAACGGCGTTGTCCGCTTCCTTTGGACTCCAAAGCTCACCATGTTCTTCCCAATGCTCCCCATACGTATCTACACTTTCCCTCCCATAGGAAAATTCGGCACCGCCCCAAAAACCGATCCAACCATCTCCTGTACTATCCACAAAATAGGGGGCTATAAAACGTTTTCGCTCCCCGGTCCTTGTTTCCCTAGCATCCACATATCGTATAGTATCCTTCTTGGAAACGGCATCATAAGCCCTCCAGTTAAGATGTAGGTCTATATTATCATAGCTTTTTACATTATTGTCGCGTTTCTGTTGATCCAGTTTTGCTTCGGCCGAACCATTGGGATAGTGTTCTGTATCTATTTTTTTTAGAATCCGCTCAAAGTTTCCGTATATCCCAAGAGTATGCACACGGATTTCTTCACTGGCATTGCCTCCCAATACGGGCCTATCATGGATTAGGGCTACCTTCATACCCTGTTCAGCGGCGGCAATGGATGCGGCACAACCCGCTATCCCGCCACCTACTATCACCAGATCATAGGTTTGCGAAACTTGGGGGGCGTTGGGTTCGGCGGTAATCTGCTTTCGCCATTCAGCTAACTTTTTTGGGGAGGACGGCGGTTTATTCTTTTGGGTAGAAAAGTAGATGGCATCACATCGACCATTAAATCCGGTGAGATCTATAAGTTCCAAAGGCACAGATTTAGTAGGGTCAATGGTTGCCTCGCCCACATATTCCCAACCCCAACCTGGTCTTAGGCCCAAGGTTGTTTCTAGAACTTTCCCGTTTATTTTTAGTTGAAATCTTCCAGGGGCCTCCCATTCCCCGGGGACCCAGTTCATGGTGCGCACCCAAATATTGTAGACCCCTGGATTTTTAAAATGTACTTTGGTGCTGGCGTTTTTCACGGGATTTCCCATACCATGTGCCATAAGGTAAGGGGAGCCCATTTGTTCTACAAATTGGGGGTCTACCACCCAACCTCCTGGATTGTCAAAGCTTTCGGCTTCCAAAAGGATATTTTGTGCAAAAGCGGTAAAACTAAAA
>JBCBSN010000047.1:0-21154 GCA_039819225.1 Bacteroidota bacterium
GTCTTCGACAGCGTGTGGATTATGAGGTTGATCGCGATGGTGAGGCCGATCAGCACATAGCCGAGCCCGAGCGACAGAGCGAAGTTACCCTTCGACGTCTCCAGTGCGATCGCCGTTGTAAGGACGCGGGTGACGTGATCGATATTGCCGCCGACGATCATGATCGCACCCACCTCGCCGATCGCACGCCCGAAGCCGGCAAGCGTCGCGGTCAGAAGTGAGCGGCGGGCATCCCAGATCAGGGCCCGCATGCGCTGGCGCTTTGTGGTGTTCAGCGAGATCAGGAGGTCATGGTATTCGGACCAGAGATCGCGTATCGCCTGGTGCGCGATCGAGGCGATGAGCGGGGTCACGATGATGACCTGGGCGATGATCATCGCTGTCGGCGAAAACAGCAGATTGAGGACGCCCAGCGGTCCCGATCTCGACAGGAGAATGTAGAGGATCAGGCCGACCACAACCGGTGGCAAACCCATCAACGCGTTCAGAACCTGTTGGCAATATTGTCCAAATGCCCCCTAAACCGTAACCATGGCCCTGCCATTGAAATATGGTCCGTGGTGCATTTGCCATAGGCCTTGATCAACAATTTCATTCCCTGAAGTTCTTCTGCTTCTATAGGCTTAAAGGGTGCCAAAAGCTGTAACCTTTCCGAGCTGGGGCTCACTTTGACCTCAACCCCCGATCCATCTTCCATGGGGGCCACGTAACCGGCATCTTCAACGGCAAAACCTTCCGGAGGAAGTTCATAGCCCCTTGGCTCGTCCAATTTCACTTCCTGCCCTTCTTCGTTGATAAGGGAATCGGTTACCGGATTAAAATCCAAACGGCCCGAAATGGCTATGGCCGTCACCAATTCCGGCGACCCTACAAAAGCCAAAGTATTGGGATTACCATCTGCCCGTTTGGCAAAGTTCCTATTAAAGGAATGTACTATGGTATTACGAGGGCCGTTGGCGGCCTTATCGCCATAACGATCCCACATACCGATACAGGGGCCGCAAGCATTCGCAAAGACGGTCGCCCCAATGGTATTAAAGGTGTTGATGAAACCATCACGTTCTATAGTATACCGTACCTGTTCCGAACCCGGGGTAATCGTAAATTCGGATTTCATTTTCAGGTTCTTATCGGAAACTTGTTTGGCCAGCGAGGCGGCCCTGGAAATATCCTCATAGGACGAGTTGGTGCAGGAACCTATGAGACCTACCTCAACGTTCAAGGGCCAATCGTTCTCACGAGCGGCTTCGCTCATTTCCGAAATAGGTGTGGCCAAATCCGGGGTAAAGGGACCATTTAAATGTGGTTCCAATTCGTTTAGGTCAATCTCTATGACCTGATCAAAATACTGTTCGGGATCGGCATAAACCTCGGGATCCGCAGTAAGGTGTTCCTTGACCTGTAGTGCGGCATCCGCCACATCTATCCGATCCGTGGCCCTTAGGTATCGATCCATGGACTCATCATATCCAAAGGTAGAAGTAGTAGCACCAACTTCCGCTCCCATATTGCAAATGGTACCTTTTCCCGTACAGGACATGGAAGTGGCCCCTTCGCCAAAGTATTCCACTATGGCACCGGTACCGCCTTTTACCGTAAGAATGTCCGCCACTTTAAGGATAACATCCTTGGGGGCGGTCCACCCGGAGAGTCTTCCGGTAAGCTTTACGCCGATTAGCTTGGGAAATTTGAGTTCCCAAGGCATCCCGGCCATGACATCCACGGCATCGGCACCACCGACACCAATGGCCACCATACCCAAACCTCCGGCGTTTACCGTATGGGAATCCGTTCCAATCATCATTCCGCCGGGAAAGGCATAGTTCTCCAAGACCACTTGGTGGATAATCCCGGCACCGGGCTTCCAAAACCCGATTCCATATTTATTGGATACCGATTCTAAAAAATCGAAAACCTCGTTACTGGTCTGATTGGCCCGTTTTAAATCGGCTTCCGCCCCTACCTTGGCCTGGATCAAGTGATCGCAATGTACCGTAGTGGGAACGGCAACCTTGGGTTTCCCGGCATGCATAAACTGTAATAGAGCCATTTGCGCCGTAGCATCTTGGCATGCCACGCGGTCCGGGGCAAAATCCACATAGTCCTTTCCGCGGACAAAAGCCTTGCTGGCCTTGCCGTCCCACAAATGGGAATACAATATTTTTTCTGAAAGTGTTAGTGGTTTACCAATGATTTCACGGGCCGCCGTTACCCTTTGGGCAATATTGGCGTATACCGCTTTGATCATGTCAATGTCAAATGCCATGCTTTTCTTTTTTTAAAGGTTCCAATTTCGCAAAATTAAGAAAAACAAGGGGGTTTCGGAAATTTTCCGATAGGGTATCCCACGCCTTTACGAAATCCTAAAAAAACAGGAGTTGCTTTAACCTATCCCCTGATCGGGGCATAATGAAATCGCGAAGATTACATTAGCTTGGTAATGATATCCTCCTCGGAAATACCCTCGGCCTCGGCCTTGTAGTTCTTTATAATCCGGTGGCGAAGAATGCCCATGGCCACAGCCTGTACATTCTCTATGTCCGGGGAAAACTTGCCCTGGGTAGCGGCATGTGCCTTAGCCCCTAGAATAAGATTTTGTGAGGCGCGTGGACCCGCTCCCCAATCGATATACTGTTTTACAAAATCCGAAGCGGTCTCCAATACCGGCCGGGTTTTGCCCACTAGCGAAACCGCATATTCGACCACATTGTCCGGAACAGGGATCCGGCGTACCAGATGTTGTACCTCCAAAATCTCCTGAGCATTGAAAAGTGCCCGGACTTTCGGGAAATCATCATTGGTAGTACTCTTTACAACCTGCACCTCCTCGGCAACCGAGGGATATTTTAATTCTATGGCGAACATAAAACGATCCAACTGGGCCTCCGGCAAGGGATAGGTGCCCTCTTGCTCAATAGGATTCTGGGTAGCCAATACAAAATAGGGCAAGGGCAATTTATAGCGTTCGCCCGCTATGGTCACTGCTCGTTCCTGCATGGCTTCCAAAAGTGCCGCTTGGGTCTTAGGGGGTGTCCTGTTGATTTCGTCCGCCAAAATAATGTTGGCAAAAACGGGGCCTTTTACAAACTTGAAATTCCTGTTCTGATCTAAAATTTCGCTTCCTAGGATATCGCTGGGCATAAGATCAGGAGTAAACTGAATCCGCTTGAAATCCAGGCCCAAAGTACGGGCAATGGTGTTTACCATCAAAGTCTTAGCCAATCCAGGAACACCTATGAGCAGGGAATGACCCCCCGTGTAGATGGACAAAAGGACTTGATCTATGACCTTTTCCTGGCCTACGATAATCTTGGCTATTTCCTGCTTAAGGGCAGCGTGCTTTTCTACCAGCTGATTAACGGCAACAACGTCTGACATGCCTTTTACTCCTTTATCCAATTATTGGCAAAATTGCATTCCCTGTTGGTATCGTTCACACTAATATAGGTCTCCTCAATATGTTCGTCCATCCATTCTTTTATGGCATTATACTGTTTCTCGGTGAGGGCCAATTCTTGAATTTTGGTATAGTCCCGGGCAAAATCGGCCACGTGTTCATCATATCTGTTGGTCACCTTTAAAATCTTGTATTTGGGGCCCCCGCCCCTTGGATCTTTCTCAAAAAGGGGATAGGAAATCTCATTGTCCTTTAGGTTGCGCACCTGGTTGTATAGGGTTGGATCCATTTTGGTCAATTCAAATTTGGAGTCAAAATTTATCGGGTTCCTCAGCACACCACCGTCAAATTTGGTCTCCTTTTCATCCGAAAAATTAAGGGCGGCCTCGGCAAAGGTAAATTTCCCGTCCATAATATGTTTTCTAATCGTATCCAACTCGGCCTTGGCCTCGTCTAGTTTTGCCTGGGAAATCTCTGGCTGGATCAGGATATGACGTAGATCTAATTCCTGTCCCCTGATCTTTTCGATATAAATAATATGAAAACCGAATTGTGTCTCAAAAGGTTCCGAAATCTCCCCCTCCCTTAAACTAAAAGCCACGTCCTTAAAGGTCTTATCAAAACCACTATCCTTGGTAATCGCCTTGTATAAACCTCCTTTGGGCTTGGATCCCGGGTCTTGTGAATAAAGGATGGCCTTTACGCTAAAACTGGCATCGTTATCCTCCACATCCGCCTTGATGGTATTTAACTTATCGATTACCTTCTGCTTTTCCGCTTCGGTAGGTTCCGGTTGTTTTATAATCTGGGAAATTTCCAACTCCGCACCGAATACGGGACGCTCGTCCTCCGGAATTTTATTGAAAAACTGCCGTACTTCTTCCGGGGTAATCTCTATTTCCGAAACGATATCCTGCTGCATCTTTTCGGAGAGCATTCGCAATTTGTTGATCTTTGTTATCTCCTCACGGAGACTGGCGGCATCTTCTTTTCTGTAAAACTTCAACAACTTTTCCATGGAACCGGTACGCACCACCAACTCCTGGATCTGTGCTTCCGTGGTGGCGGCCACTTGGTCGTCCGATACCAAAAGACTGTCCTGTACCGCCTGGTGCGCATAAAGTCGGTCTTCCATGAGCTTGCCCAAAAGTCCACATCGTGTGATATCCTCCGTGGATGCCCCTTGGCTTTTGAGATCCAATAGCGTCTTGTCCACATCTGAATCCAGGATTACATAATCCCCCACCACTGCAGCGATACCATCCAGTTTTACTTTTTTAAAGGTGTTTACCGTATCTTTTTTTACTTGGGGACCCTCTTCATCAGGGGTTGCCTTTTCCTCCAAGTCCACTTCGTTTCCCGCGATATCCCCATTGGCCTGTGCCCTTAAGGTCCCGTGGGCAATAGCCAAAAGACAGACCACAGCTAGGCACTTATTTATTCTGCCCATATACTTCAAATTCTTTTTCTTTAATAGCTTCATCTATTATTTCGGTCTCCAATTTCCGTGTATAATCCAACTTTCTCCTACTAAGAAGTACCTGTTGTATCGTAGGTCCGATGAAGGATAATGGCGCAATATCGTTGATTTGCTTTACATCCACTATCTTGGCCAAATATACCCCTAATGAATCCTCCAATTCAAAAAATTGTGATTTTTTTAGGTATCGCTTTTCATTGCTCAAGTTCAATGGAGGGATTTCCTCGATGACCCTGGAGGCCCGTATCCAAATGGAATCATTAAAATTCAGCTTTCGGAATTGCACCCCTATGGAATCTAGATAGGACATATCCCCCGACTTAAAACTCTTGAGCCTCTTAATAACTTCGTCTTTGTTGAGGAACTCACCGGGCAGTTCCACAAATCGAAGTTTCACCAGCTTTTCCTTTAGAAGGAAGTTCTCTTTTTCCCGCTCATAAAATTGTTCCAACTGGGTTGGGCTTATCACCGTATCCGTACCCTGGCTCACCAGGGCATCCTTGTAAGCACGTGTGTAGAGGTCTACCCTGTAGTCCGCCACCAGGGCATCAAATTCCCTGAGTTTTCCCTCGGAAAGATTGATTTTTGCCTTGTCCAACAACAACTGTTTGGAGGCCCATGTGTTGATGTAATGGGTAACGAAGGAAGCACTGTCCCCCGCAGAGATCCCCTTTTGCAATAAAGGAGCTATATCCTCCTCATATAAAAAACGTTCCCCCACCCTGGCCAAGGGCTGCTTTTCCTCGTTCTTTTTAAAATAGGAATCGCATGATAGGATTAAAAACACCGCTATAACCCTTAAACACCTAAACGCCCCAGAGTGCTTAAATAAGAAAAACATCCGGTAAAAATATGAATAAAAAATTTCTTGATCGCGATTATCCCTTATGCAAAGGTATCATCGTATTATCTGAACCTCCTTTTTGTCTCAGGTCAAAAACCGTGAGTTAGTCATGCTTAATTTTAACAAAGAAAATACGCTAGTACCATCCAAAACCATTTTTATCTATGGCAACGGCATTTTTTGGTACTTTAGTACCTTCACCCAACCATTGGCATTATCATGAAATATACTACGGAAATCATTGTAGACCTTCCCTTGGAAGAGTTTATAAAGAAACTGGACAACCCCGAAAACATGAAGCATTGGCAAAGGGGATTGATCAGTTATGCCCATTTATCCGGAACTCCCGGAACGGAGGGGGCACAAATGGAAATGCGCTATAAAATGGGTAAAAGGGATATGATACTGGTAGAGACCGTTATCAAGAATAATTTCCCCCATGAGTTTCATGCCATCTATGAAACCAAAGAAGTACGTAACGTCCAAAAAAATTATTTTAAGGAACTGGACGGGGAACGTACCCGGTGGATATCCGAGAGCGAATTCCAGTTTTCCGGATTTATGATGAAGGCCATGGGCCTGCTTATGCCTGGTGCCTTTAAAAAACAGTCCCGTATTTATGCATCTGATTTCAAGGCCTTTGCCGAAAACAACACCTCCGTTTCGGGGAAATAATCCCTTATTCGCTTATGGAAAGAAAAATAAAGCTTATTTGGGATTTTAGAGGGCCTGCGGCGGAGAAGACGGCGGAACACCATGCCATACATCTTGACCATTATTGTACCAAGGAAGGATTAAACCCGGAACTCTGTGGGTCCAGAAATCTAGACCAAGGCTATAGTATCGCTTATATGGTGGTTCCGGAATCCCGAATGCCCGTCGTCAGAGATACCCTAAAACCCCATCGAGGGGAAGTTTATGAAGAAATTCCTGGATAGTTGGAGAAACTAAAATCAATTATGCGTTCTGCCCTTTTTGAATCAAAACTTGGAATATTACTGTTGTTGGCCCTGTTTGGCACCTGCTCGGGCCACAAGCCCCAGGGAAACCCCTTGGAAAAGATATTGGCCTCGGATTCGCCCTTGATCAGAAGCGTTATGGACAGTGTAGGGGCCTATGAACTGCAAATTCGCTATACCCAAATAGATCGGAAAAACGATAGCGTGATCTTTACCGATTATGATTTTCAGGTAAACAAAGAGAATTATTTTTATCCCGCAAGCACCGTGAAGTTTCCTATTGCCGTATTGGCCCTGGAAAAATTGAACGAAATTGATTCCTTACATCGGGATACCCGTTTTTATGTGGAAGGTGATTCCGTGGAAACTACCTTTGCAAAGGCGATTTCCGAAATATTTGCCGTGAGCGATAATCATGCCAATAATCGTTTGGTGGAATTCCTAGGGCAGAATGCCATAAACCAAAGGCTTGGGGACAAAGGCGTTCTTCCCGTGCGAATAGCGCATCGTTTAGGCTACCATTCCGATGACGTTGCTACCAAGCCGTTGATTATTTACTTAAACGACAGTACCACAAGTATTTTTGATGGGACCATAAACACAGCTCCCCTGCCCCTGAAAATCAATAAGATCCAAAAGGGAACGGGCTATTATGAGGGCGATTCGCTGATAAAAGAGCCGTTTGACTTTGCCTTAAAGAATTATTACCCCATAGCCGCCCAGCACGGTGTGTTAAAACGGGTTCTCTTCCCAGAGAAATTCCAACCATCGGAAAGGTTTCAATTGAACAAGGCACAACGGGACTACCTGTTGGAGGCCATGTATACCTTGCCCAGGGAAGTGGGTTATGACCCCAAGGAATATTATGATGGCTACTGCAAGTTTTTCCTGTACGGGGACACCCGGGAGCGTATTCCGGAGTATCTAAAAATATACAATAAGGTAGGTTTTGCTTATGGCACATTGACCGATTGTGCCTATGTCCTGGATACCAAGAACGAGGTGGATTTTTTGGTCACGGCCACTATCCTGGTGAATAAGGACGGTATTTTTAACGATGACCAATACGAGTATGATGAGGTAGGCATTCCCTTTTTGGCGGAATTAGGAAGACAGCTCTATACGTATGAACTTGAACGAAAACGATAATCAATTATGAAATGAGCATAAACAAATTTAATTTTTTGCTTACCCACCGAAATAATGAATTTTTTTTGCGAAAGCGCAGCGGTTGATTTAAGTAGAAAATTTTTATTTGGTTCATCTTCATAAAATAAAAAATTCCTACTTAGATGAAACGAGCATTAATAAATTTTAGACATTTTTTCACAAAAGGTAATGTTTAAAATTTTCAATGCGAGAGCGTAGCGGTTGCATACGCTCTAAATTTTATAATTAACTTAAAATCAAATAATTATTAAGATTTAAACGTATGAAAAAGACGGGTTTTGATTCCTTTACCAAAAAAATCTATCTCAAGGCCGCTCCCCAAGAAATCTATGCCCTTTGGGCTACGGGCCAAGGTATTTGCTCCTGGTTTTTAAGGAAGGCACAATACCGATCCGAAGCGGGTCAACTTAGAAATCCGAAGGAACTGATCCAATCCGGGGACCGTTATATTTGGGAGTGGCATAATTGGGATGGACAGGAGGAAGGTACCGTACTACGGGCCAATGGATCCGACTTTTTGGAAGTCACCTTCTCCCAAAGTAAGGTCTCCCTGAAGATTACCCAAGAAGGGGAAGTCTGCTTATTGACATTGCGGCAATATGATATCCCCACGGACGACCAAAGCAAACTAAACATTCATCATGGCTGTAGCAACGGCTGGGCTTTTTGGCTTACCAATCTCAAGGCCTTTTTGGAACATGGTATTCTTTTGAACGAAACGCGTATGGATCTCACGAACATACCCGATTCCGGATTTGAGTTTGTAAACATTTGAAGTTATTTAAACTTTTTGGATCGAAACGAAAAGTATCCAACCTAAAAATGTTTACGTCCAACCCATTCTATCCTGCCCTTCCTTGAAAACCGGGCGCGGCGGGGTCCGTAAAATATCCCACTATGAAAATTGCCATTATCTCAGATATCCATGACCATGTCCAAAATCTAAAAAAGGCATTGGCCCTGCCCCAATTGCAGAATACGGAGGCCCTTTTGTGCTGTGGGGATCTCTGTTCTCCCTTTATGATACGACTATTGGCACAGGGGTATCCCCAACCCATCCATACCGTCCTGGGAAACAATGATGGGGATGTTGCTTCCTTTATCCAGGTCTCCAAAAGTTTTCTGCACTTCCAGATTCACGGGGAATTCTTTAGGGGCGATTTGGGCGGCATATCCATAGCTGCGAACCATTATCCGGAAAAGGCGAAGGCCCTGGCACAAAACGGGGGATACGACGTGGTCTGCTATGGACATAACCATACCCTGGCCCATGATGAGATTATTGGCAACACCCTATATATGAACCCAGGAGCCATAATGGGTTTCCATGGGGGTCACTTGACTGAAATACCTGCTACTTTTTTGATTTTGGATACCATTACGCTTGAGGTAGAAGTCCATAGTATTTAAACCGTACATTTTTAACTGGGCGCGTATGCCTTAAATTTGCCTGTACTTTTCAATCGCAATATCCAACTCATTGAAAATGGCCTAGGACTACCAGTTCCCACCTCCATTTTGGCCTTAAGATCGGAGACCCTGCCCAGGGCGGCAGTCCAGTGATGTAGTTGGGGGTTATGTAACGACTTCTTCATTCTTATCGTATTTTGTCTTTTCCTTATCACATAGCCAAGCTAATTGGAGAAGATAATGCCTGTTTTGAAAAAAAAACTAATTTTCGCTTCCTGGAAAATCCAAATGGACATGATGATGACCCTAAGCACGTTTTGTGCGCTTAAAATAAAAGTGGTATGCCAGTAACAAAGTATATTCCATTGTTGATGTGGTGGGTGAGCATTTTATTAATTCCCATTTTTCTATGTATTAATTCCTGTAGGCCAAAAAAGGAAAGGGAAACAGTGACCGTACCAAAATTGGAGGGCTTACGGGATAGCATGTTGGGTTCCTATAGTTTCTCTAGGACCGACTTTGACCCCGAAAAATTGGAACTACTTGCGGGAAACGGTGAAATGGGAGGCCTTGTACGCGCAGATGGACTAGGTTTTGATTTTATATGGTGCTCCGATCTGTGGGCGAACAAGGAGTTTCGCATCCCTTTGGAAGGGGTAAAAGCCTCTTTTGAGAACGCCGAACTGGCCCAAGATGGCATTGTCCATTATTCGCAAAAACAATCCCTACAGAATGGGATTGTCGACACCCAAGTACAACTGAAGAATGGCGTGTATTACGGATCTGAGGTTTTCTTCTCGGCCGATAGTAAACGAATGCTGTTGTTAAAAATCAAAAATTACAGTAAAAATAGGGAGCTACAGGGGAAACTGCACCTCCCAAAGTCGAAGTTCATGTATGCTTCCTCCTGGCCCGAGTATACCATTGGCACGTCCAATACGGATATGTTCAATTTAAGAAGAATAAACAATTACGAAATCAAAGGCAAAAGTGTGGATTCCCTTTTTACCCAGGGAGCTTGGTACCTTAAAAGTAATCTTCCTTTATCAAAAACCAACGAGAGCAATGTTTTTGAAATGGAAATCGCACCCGGTGCGGAACAATGTTTTTATTTCTCTTATATAACCGATTGGCAGACTTCGGATTTCTCCGATATTGTCCAAAACTCTATGGAAGATCTGTCCAATTTCAATAGGGTCAGGACCAAACATGTCAACCAATGGGCCGTGGATTGGGCAATAACCCCATATCTGGAGCTACCGGATAAACGACACGAGGAACTCTTTTACCGTTCCGCATTCTGGTTGTTCTGCACCTCGGGGAGTGAACAATTTTTGCCCGGGGAGTCCCAGTTTGCCAACGGGTGTTGGAACATGAAACCCTTTACCTACGGTGCCGCTGGTTGGTCTACTTTGGCCTTCATGCATTTAGGGCATTTTGAAAAGGCAAAAAAGATGTTGATGAACCATTACAAACCTAAGGGACTCCGAAAAAATGCGGACTTGTATATCACCGGCGGAAACGAAAGCGACCTAGCGTTTAGCTTTGCCCACGAGGCGCAGACAGATGGGACCACTACGGGCACATGTGATGAACAACGGCACGTGAACGGTTTTGCACTTGCGCTTTTTCACAAATACTATATTATGACCGAGGATACCGAATTTTTACATCAATACCTGTATCCAGTAGCAAAAGGCGTAGCGGAATTCTGGAGCGACCTCGCCGTTTGGGACAATACGATTAAAGCGTATACCTTCCCTGTGCTACGATCGGTTTCCGAAGATCTTTTTGAGAAGTCACTGCTGGACATAGTCCTATCCGCCAAGTGGTCCCTGGATACTGCCGTGTACTATGCAGAATTGCTAAAGAAGGATGAACCGCTCAGTTCCAAATGGTCAAAAGTCTCGAAGAATATGCATATTCCTCAAAACAAAAGGTATTATCTGGAATTTTTGGGCGATACCGAAGAAAGGGATTACGCCAGCTATCAAGGTATACGGGCACCCGTTTATTTAGGGTATCCTACTTCGGAACTCGGAAAAGACCTGAATAGGGAAAAAGCAATGAACACTTTAGAGCATGCCTGGATGAGAAATCACAGCGGAAATGGAATGTTGGGCTTTATTGCCAGCTGGTATGCCCTAGCGGCGCAAAACTATGGCCTGGGCAATCTTGCCCTGGAAATGGCCGATCAGAACTTCAATTGTTATGATCCCTCGCACACCGCCTTGTCCGAAGGACCGGAAAATAGGGACCGTCATTATTTTTTGACCACTACCTCCGCCTACCTGCTATTTCCTTTAAATATGGTCGTCAACAGTCGGGGAAATGATATTGTCCCATTTCCCGCAGTTCCCGAAGACTGGACCAACCTGGTTTTCCATCAAGTCCCTGCAAAGGGGGGACGTCATGTCAGCGGTACACTTAAAAATGGGGAGGTACAATATTTCCGGGTAGAAAAGAACAAAAAAGTGATGCATCAAACGGTGCGGCGAGACACCATAAGACTCAATTAGACCGTCCAAACCCGTACTTTTATTTTGACTTCTTTTTTTTGCAACAAAAATAGTATCCCTAAACAGGGAATTTCAATTTTTTGCACGGATACGTCCCCAGAATCAACAATGAATCCCTTTTGCCAAAATTCCCTTACCTTGGCGTATCAAAAAGGATCACTTGGAGAACTTCAAAACAATAAGAATCAACAAATACCTTAGTGAAATAGGGCACTGCTCCAGAAGACAGGCGGACAAGCTAATCGAGCAGGGCCGGGTGACCATTAATGGCCGTATCCCAGAAATGGGTACCAAAATTTCCGGTGAGGATGAAGTCCGGGTAGATGGAGCGCTTGTTTCGGAACCTCAGGGAAAACCCGTTTATCTTGCCTTCAACAAACCGGTGGGCATTGTCTGTACCACGGATACTCGGGTGGAAAAGGACAACATTATCGATTATATAAACTATCCCAAACGTATTTTTCCCATCGGCCGCCTGGACAAGATGAGTCAGGGCCTTATCTTCCTCACCAACGATGGCGATATCGTAAACAAGATCTTACGCGCCCGTAACCGGCATGAAAAGGAATATCTGGTCACGGTAAATAAACCGATACAACGGGATTTTATTCACAAAATGGCCAATGGTATACCTGTTCTGGATACCATAACACGAAAATGCCATGTGGAACGGACCGGTCCAAAAGAGTTCCGTATAGTGCTTACACAAGGCCTTAACCGGCAAATTCGCCGTATGTGCGAATACCTGGGCTACCGCGTTAGGCGTTTACAGCGGGTCAGGATTATGAACGTTACCCTGGACATCCCGGAAGGAAAATGGCGCCACCTGACCGCTACGGAACTAAAGGAAATCAACAGGGCCGTAAGTGCCAGTGCCAAAACCCATGGGTAGTGCCATTCCCTATAATTATTTGGATGGTTTTAACAGACTATTTGGTTAAAAATTAGTATCTTAGAAGTACTTTTGCCAACGTGTGAAAATTCTATTACCATGCAGAAATCAATGAAATTGTCCAACAAATCCCTGACCATGGCACTTATGACAGTGTTTCTTTTTGGGGTAGCCGAAATGCACACCGCATCCGCATTTTTTCAGGATGCCCAGGAGCAAGACCTCTCCTTTGATCAATATAAGGGCGCGGTGCTGGATTCCCAAAGTAAAAAACCCTTGGTATTTGCCACACTTACCATTGAAGGCACCAATATTAGTACAATCACCAATACAGAGGGGGAATTTGCACTAAAGGCCCCAAAAGACATCTCGGAGGGCAATGTGTTGATTTCTTTTTTGGGCTACAAGAACAAAACCATACCCTTGTCCCAGTTTAAGGAGGAGAACAATAAGATTTTGATGGAGGTTTCGGTTACGGAGCTTTCAGAAGTGAATATTGAAGTTCCCAAGGATGCAGGGGACCTGGTTCGGCAAACCTTAAGGAGAAAAGGGGAGAATTATTTTGACGATCCTACGCTGATGACCGCCTTTTACCGGGAGACTATTAAGAAAAGACGTAAAAATGTTTCCCTTTCCGAAGCTGTCGTTAACATTTACAAAACCCCTTACAACTCCTCAAGAAGAGATGCGGTTAAACTATACAAGTCTCGAAAAAGTACCGATTATGCCAAGTTGGATACCGTTGCCCTAAAGTTGCAAGGCGGGCCTTTTAATACCCTGTTCGTGGATGTCATGAAATATCCCGAATACATCTTTAATGAGAAATCCGTAGACAATTATGTCTTTCACTTTGATCGCTCAACCAGGGTAAACGATAAGCTTATCTATGTAATCAACTTTGAGCAGCGATCTAATATAACGGAACCCCTTTATCAGGGAAAACTATTTATAGATATCGAGAAAAAAATCCTTACCAGTGCCATCTTCTCCTTGAACATCACCAATAAGGAGCTGGCATCCCGAATGTTCGTCAGAAAAAAACCTGCCAATGCCAAGGTATGGCCCAACGAGGTGGCCTACAGGGTAGACTACAGGGAGAAAAACGGAAAATGGTATTACGGCTATAGCAATGTGCTTTTGGAATTTAAGGTAAACTGGGACAAAAAACTGTTCAATTCCGTATATAGCATGACTTGTGAAATGGCCGTGACGGATTGGGAGAAAAATTTGGACAGTGAATTTCCAAAGTCCAAAGAGCGTATTAAATCCTCCATCATTTTGGCCGAAGCGGCCAGCGGATTTTCCGATCCTGATTTCTGGGGCGAGTATAACATCATTGAACCGGAAAAATCCATAGAATCCGCGATTAAAAAGATACAGCGGCAGCTGCGGAGGGCACAGGCCAGGGAAGGCACCTCCGCCCCTACTCCATAGGAAACCGCTAAAATGAGACAGTGCTACAGGCCCGATTTTTGTAAATTGGGCCTTTTCTGTATAAAATCACTACATTGGCGTTAATAAATGGATAAACCCCAAAGGCCGAATTTTTCCCTTCCCTGGCCCGCCTTGTGCGGGCCAGGGAAATATAGGTTTCGGTTTAAAAAAGCTTATCCACTATTGACCTTGTATTAACTCTTTTTTATTCCTGATTATGCCTAATAGAAGACACTTCATAGGCACTGCCCTAGGGGCATCCGTGTCCATGTTGCTTCCCAATGCCGTAGTGGGCCAGCGGCCGCCAATTTTGGGAGAGAAACGGATTTTTCCAAAACGATTGCGGAAAGGTGACGTAGTAGGGCTTGTTGCCCCAGGATATGCCATAAAAAGGGAAATCCTGGAAGAAGCGAAGACTACCCTTAGGGCCATGGGACTGATTCCCTATCATACGAATCGCGTTACGACTAAACATGGTTATTTTAGCAATACTGATGTGGAAAGGGCCAAAGACCTAAACCATATGTTCTCCAATCCGGAGGTAGCTGGAATCCTTTGTGCCAGGGGCGGCTACGGATGCACCCGAATTATGCATATGATCGACTATGAGAACATCAAAAACAACCCCAAAGTACTCATTGGCTTTAGTGATATTACCGCCCTCCTAAACGGGATATATGCGGAAACGGGACTTATTACCTTCCATGGCCCAGTGGGTAGTACCTTAAACGATCCATACAGTATAGAGCAATTGAAAAAAACCGTGATGGAACCCGAAGAGCGCTTGCTTATCAAAAACGCCGACATTAGGGATGAAAAACTTTTGGCCCATCCGGAATACGAACGTTATGTCATTACGCATGGTACGGCCAAGGGCAGGCTCGCAGGCGGCAGCCTTACTTTGATCAATGCCTTGATCGGAACGCCACACGAAATAGATTTTACGGATACCCTGGTCTGTATAGAAGACGTTGAGGAGGCTCCTTACCGTATGGACCGCATGCTTACCCAATTGATCGCCGGCAAAACATTCTCAAAGGCCGCGGGCATCCTTTTCGGGGTAAGTGCCGGTTGCCACACATCTACCAATCCGGATTCCTTTAGTCTAAAAGAAGTGATAGTGGATCGGTTGGCACCTTTGAAGATTCCTGCGGTATACGGAATGAGCTTTGGCCACATTGAACAAAACTTTACATTCCCGGTGGGGATAACGGCAAAAATGGACACGGAGGACATGACCTTGCAATTGCTGGAACGCCCAGTTGCGTAAATTTCATCAATTGGCTACCTCGCTTATAAACTTCAAGCGGTATAGTCGTAGTTCGTCATGCTCGTAATCCCCATCAAATTCCTCCATGGCATCATCAATGTCATCCGTTTCGGCCTCCAGGAAATAGTCGTGTATCTCCTCTTGTTGGTCCTCATCCAGAATTTCATCGATCCAATAGGCTAGGTTTAGGCGCGTACCACTAAAAACAATTTGTTCCATCTCCTTGATCAGTTCGGGAATTTCAAGCCCTTTGGCGGATGCAATATCGCTCAGGGGCAGTTTACGGTCTACATTTTGAATGATATATAGCTTTAAACCGGAATTGGCACCGGTACTCTTGACTACCAAATCGTCCGGGCGCATTACGTCATGCTCTTCCACATAGTCCGCAATCATCGCCACAAAGGGTTTTCCGTATTTTTTGGCCTTCCCCTCTCCTACCCCATGAATGTTCAACAACTCCTCTATGGAAATGGGATATTTTAAGGCCATATCCTCTAAAGAGGGGTCTTGAAAGACCACAAAAGGAGGAACTTGTAATTTATTA
Organism: Bacteroidota bacterium; assembly: GCA_039819225.1. Lineage (GTDB taxonomy): Bacteria > Bacteroidota > Bacteroidia > Flavobacteriales > Flavobacteriaceae > Ulvibacterium. The sequence goes on from JBCBSN010000047.1 coordinate 15,923, forward strand.
GCTTGGGACTTGCGCAGAGCCTTGAGTTGTCTCAACAATTTTTCATCGGCCACACCCCCTCTGTTCGCCGCGCTGACAATGGCATTATTGGTTTCCTTATTGTATACGTGATCCTTGGTCATCATAAAAGACACGGGGCTATCCATAAATTCCCTACCCTTTTCCGTAATATGCAAAATACCGTATTGCTCTATCTCCTTTTTTAGCAATCCTGCAACCAACACTTGCCTAATAAGGGCCATCCAATGCTGCTGGTCCTTGTCCGAACCTATACCGAAAACTTCTTTTTCATGGGCCCTATGGGAAGATATTAGGGCATTGGTCTTTCCGGTTAGGGTATGTACAATTTCCTTGGACCTAAACTTCTCATTGGTCTCCCGGACCGCCCTCAATAATTTTAGTACGTCTTCCTGGGCTTCCAGCTTTTCCTTCGGGTTACGGGTATTGTCGTCCATATCCGCACCCTCCCCATTAATCTCATCAAACGTTTCCCCAAAGTAGTGCAGGATAAATTTACGGCGAGACATGGAGGTCTCTGCATAAGCTACCACCTCCTGTAACAGGGCATTGCCGATCTCTTGTTCGGCCACAGGTTTGCCGGACATAAACTTTTCCAGTTTTTCAATATCCTTATAGGAATAAAAGGCCAAACAATGACCTTCTCCCCCGTCCCTTCCGGCACGCCCGGTTTCCTGATAGTAGCTCTCAATACTTTTGGGAATATCATGATGGATCACAAAACGTACATCGGGCTTATCTATTCCCATGCCAAAGGCAATGGTAGCCACAACAACATCCACGTCCTCCATGAGGAACATATCTTGGTATTTTGAACGCGTCTTGGCATCAAAACCTGCATGGTAGGGTACCGCACTTACACCGTTTACTTGTAATACCTGGGCCAATTCCTCAACGCGCTTTCTGCTAAGGCAGTACACAATTCCGGATTTTCCAGAGTTTTGTTTTACAAAGCGGATGATATCCGCATCCACATTTCCCGTCTTTGGACGAACCTCATAAAAAAGATTGGGTCTATTGAAGGAGGCTTTGAACACCTTGGCATCCAATATGCCCAAATTCTTGATAATATCCTCCTGTACTTTTGGCGTAGCTGTTGCAGTTAGCCCGATTATTGGGATATTATCCTCTCCAAGACGACCCACGATGGATTTAAGATTGCGATACTCCGGTCTAAAATCATGCCCCCATTCCGATATGCAATGCGCCTCGTCGACCGCCACAAACGAGATTTCCACAGCCTGTAAAAAATTTACATATTCGTCTTTGGTAAGGGACTCCGGGGCCACATACAACAATTTTGTAATGCCTTGGGCAATGTCCTGCTTTACTTGTTTTATCTCGTTCTTGGTCAAAGAAGAATTTAATACATGGGCCACCCCATGGGTATCGGAAAGTCCGCGCATGGCATCTACCTGATTCTTCATTAAGGCGATAAGCGGGGATACCACAATGGCCGTACCTTCCTGCATAAATGCGGGGAGTTGGTAACAAAGGGATTTGCCCCCACCCGTGGGCATGATGACAAAGGTGTTTTTCCTTTGGAGAATATTGCTGATTACATCTTCCTGAAGTCCTTTGAATTGGGAGAAACCGAAGTATTTTTTTAAAGAGGCATGAAGGTCCAGTCCATTTGAAACTATACCGTTTTTTTGCATTTTTAAAAGTGTTGTTTTGGTGGGAGAACCAAAATTTCTATTAAAACTCCCTTATACCCTTGGATTTGGGCAGGCCTGCCTTACGGTCAGGGATCATTTGCTTTTTGTCCATGGAAAACGTGTAAAGAAGCTTACACTTAATATACGGATTTTTAGCAATGTACATCGTTTTTTAACCAATTTTACGATATCGATAGCTTAAAAGATTCCATAAAATTAAGTTTGCGTAATTTTGTACTCCTAAATATAGTACTCTTTTAACAATACCATCCACAATATACCTTATAATTTGAGCAAAAACGAAGCCATTCTTGCCCTGGCCAAAAAGACTTTCGAAACGGAGAGCAAGTCCATCGGACATTTGGCCTCTTTGCTAAATGATGATTTTTCGGGGGCGGTAGAATGCATTATCCGGTCCAAGGGACGGGTAATTGTTTCCGGTATCGGTAAAAGTGCTATCATCGCTTCCAAGATTACCGCTACCTTGAACTCCACGGGAACCCCTGCCGTTTTTATGCACGCCGGGGATGCCATACACGGGGACCTGGGCACCGTCCAGGAAAATGACGTGGTCATCTGTATCTCTAAAAGCGGCAGTACCCCGGAAATAAAAATGTTGGTGCCTTTGATTAAAAGGGGAAGCAATAAATTGATAGGAATGACCGGAAATTTGGATTCCTTCCTGGCAAAGAACTCTCTTTTTGTGCTTAATACCTATGTAGACAAGGAGGCCTGCCCTAACAATCTGGCCCCTACTACCAGTACCACGGCCCAATTGGTCATGGGCGATGCATTGGCCATTTGCCTATTGGAACTTAAGGGATTTAGCAGCAAGGATTTTGCCAAATACCATCCTGGCGGGGCACTGGGAAAACGGCTTTATCTACGTGTAGCGGATATCGTGGAGAACAACCAAAAACCCAAGGTAGGGCCGGATACCGATATTAAAAAAGTAATCGTAGAAATCTCCGAAAAAATGCTAGGCGTTACCGCGGTTCTTAAAGAGAATGAGATTATTGGGGTGGTCACGGATGGCGATATCCGAAGGATGCTGAACAAATATGAAAACATCAACGGCATTACCGCCAAGGACATCATGAGCTTATATCCCAAGACTATTGAAACCGATGTCCTCGCTATAAAGGCCCTGGAACTCATGCAGGATAAGGGAATTTCGCAACTTTTGGCAGTATCGGGAAAAGAATACAAGGGAGTGGTACATTTGCACAACCTTATTAACGAAGGCATACTCTAATGGCAAAAAAAGAGGCAAAAAATCCCAATGAAATGTCCTTCTTGGACCATCTGGAAGAATTACGGTGGCATTTGATCCGTTCTACTTTTGCTATAGTCCTTATTGGATGTGGTGCCTTCTTGATGAAAAAGTTCATTTTTGACACCGTACTGCTAGGTCCCTACTCCATGGATTTCCCCACCTATAAGTTCTTTTGTAGGGCGGCCACTTTTTTGGGCCTCGAGACCGACTTCTGCGCGGACGAATTTCCATTTACCATTCAAAACCGTACCATGGGCGGTCAATTCTCCCTCCATATCTGGACCTCTATCTGGACGGGTTTTATTGTGGGGTTTCCTTACATACTCTATGAAATGTGGAAATTTATTAGTCCCGGGCTTCATCCTAATGAGCGGAAGCATTCCAAGGGATTTATTTTAATCGCTTCATTCCTTTTCTTTTTAGGGGTCTTGTTTGGATATTATGTGGTTTCTCCCCTTTCCATCAACTTCTTAGGCACGTACCAAGTCAGTGAGACTTTAATTAACGAGATTGATGCTGGCTCCTTTATAGGAAATGTAAGAACCTCCGTTATTGCCTGTGGTATCCTTTTTGAATTACCCATCATCATTTACTTTTTGACCAAGGTAGGGTTGGTAACTCCGGAAATCATGAAAAAATACCGAAAAATCGCCTTGGTTATTGTCTTGATATTATCTGCCGTGATCACACCACCGGATGTCACCAGCCAGATTATTGTGGCCGTGCCCGTATTGATTTTGTACCAGGTAAGTATCTATATTTCCAAGGTAGTGTTAAAACAAGAGGCCAAAAAAGAAGCGAAACAAAAAACATCGGCCACAGGGTTAAAAAAGACATAAATCCTTAAAGATTTCAAAGTTTCTTGTTTCTTTTGTTTCAGGTTAATGGAATAGCTCTAAATCTTTTAAATCGGTTTGTGAAAAGTGGCATTAAGCATTAGAAATTGGCAGCAAATAGTGGATATTTTATGAAGTCATTTAAACTTAGAACTCAAAAATCGTAGTCAGCAATTCCCAAGCCGTAACCGCCTACTTCAAAATGTACCCGAAACCTGAAACTCTAACATGAAGCTAAGAGCCGAAAACATCATGAAGGAATACCGGGGCCGAAAAGTGGTCAAGGGCATTTCCCTGGAGGTAAATCAGGGAGAAATCGTAGGCTTGCTGGGCCCCAACGGGGCAGGCAAGACCACCTGCTTCTACATGATCGTAGGTCTGATAAAACCTAACGACGGACGGATTTTTTTAGACGATACCGAGATTACCAAATTTCCTATGTACAAAAGGGCCCAGAACGGTATCGGTTATCTGGCCCAGGAGGCTTCCGTGTTCCGCAAGCTAAGTATCGAAAAAAATATCCTGAGCGTATTACAACTGACCAAACTCAGCAAAAAGGAACAACTCCTTAAAATGGAATCCTTGATAGAGGAGTTTGGCCTTGGCCATATTCGCAAGAACCGGGGCGATCTGCTCTCCGGTGGCGAACGGCGGCGAACGGAAATAGCTCGTGCCTTGGCGACCGACCCTAAATTTATCCTTTTGGACGAACCCTTTGCCGGGGTAGACCCCGTGGCCGTGGAGGACATTCAGCGGATCGTAGCCCAATTGAAGAACAAAAACATCGGCATTTTGATCACGGACCACAACGTGCAGGAAACTTTGGCCATTACGGAACGCTCTTACCTTATGTTCGAAGGGGGCATCCTTAAGTCCGGCGTTCCCGAAGACCTTGCCGCCGACGAAATGGTACGCAAAGTATACCTGGGGCAAAATTTTGAACTCCGAAAGAAAAAGTTGGATTTTTAGGGGACAAGGATATTAGATTAAGCCGAATTAGGCCAAAAACGTTATGAGAAATGTCGCTTGTCAGGTCTAACCCACCGACTTAGCCAGGTCTGCCTCCATGGGCGAGAACAGTTCAAAAAAAGGTGTCCGGTCGAGCGCAGTCGAGACCTTAATCCGGCTTGTATTTAAAGTGACTTGCATTTCTACATTCAGCAAGGATTTTCATCATTTTTTCGTCCCCATTGGCCAATGCCCTTTTTTTTGGATGCTCCCCATTTCTTGATTTTTTTCTCAAAGGCTATCGCCTTCTAAACATCATTAAAGCATTCATTCCAAAGCATCTTCACAGGCCTTCGTTTATATGTAAAACAACTTTTGTTTCTCCCCAATCGATGTTCCTCAAAACGTCTTGAAAGGTCGTTGGTAAATCCGGTATAAAGAAGACCGTCACAACATTCCAATATGTAAACGTAATAGGTTTTCATACCAGTTTTTC
>JBCBSN010000048.1:0-20575 GCA_039819225.1 Bacteroidota bacterium
CCTCCTTTACGTGTTGTGGCTGTTCCACTACTTGTACTATAAACAGCTATTCTTTCTTCACTACCCAACAAATGGTCTACCAACGCACTACCCTTATCACTACAATTCCCGCCATCTCCACAACCTTCAGACATCAAGGTTGATTTTCCGTCATTATCCGTATTGATGCTTATCTTTTGACCTGAGATTTCGGATAGATTGGCCATTAGGTTTATTAAGAGGAACGTTTCATTTTTACCGCCTTTTCTTAAAAGCTCGGTAACGTCCACTTCTTGACCATCTGGGTCAACAAAGAAAATAGGATTGTTTAACGAATAATTATAACTGGATTTATCATAGTATTTTTCAGTGAGAGGATCCATACTCGTCCATCTTCCTATATCAGGCATATAATTTCTTGCACCATAATCAAGCCAGTTCAGACCTAGGGATTCTTCCAACTCTTTACCGTTGTAGGTCATGTAGTTGTTTTCAACTCCATTAATCTGGTTATTGTAACCTTTGTGTTCAAGCCCGAAAGGATAGTAATTGTTCTCCTCTATGATGGTGGGCGTGCCTGGGTTACTGGGATCATCGGTATAACTTAGCCGCACGTTGCCCAAGTGGTCCTTATATTGGTATACATACTCGTACCCACCACCATTGGCATTTACATAGCCTTCGGGATGGTTAAAGAACTGCAACGCACCGTTCTCGTAGATATAGTTGCCCGCGTATTGGGTAACCGTGTTGACAGGTCCGTTTGCGTCTGTGCCCAAGGCCGTTTTTTCCAGCTTAACGCCCGTGGCATCATAGATATAGGTGATGGTTCCATCATTACTGCCGTCGTCGATGGTGACACTCACAGGCAGGTTCAAGTGGTTATAGGTAATGCCATCCGTGCTTGCATTTCCGATTCCCTTGTTCAGATCCCTGACCATATTTCCGTTGGCATCGTACCAATAGTCCTGGCTTAGGCCGCTGCCCTCGGTAAAACCGTAGCTATCGTTGCCACTATCGTTTACTTTATAGAGCCTGTTGCTGTGCCCGAAATTATGGTAACTGTACGCAAGATCGTCCATGGTACCGTAATCGGAATCGTCGGTTGCATTGTCCGATAGGTCGGGCATGGCCTCCACATGGCCAAGCCTTAGGAGCTTTTGGATGTTCCCGTTCTTGTCGTACGTGATCGGTCTTGTATCGCTTCCCAGATTAAAGTAGCCCGTATTGTCCGTCGCGCTTGTAATCCGGTTCAGGGCATCGTACCCATAGGTATAGTATTTCAAAGAACTGTCCTCCACATGGGCCGTACGCCAGGTGGTCTCGCTGATGTTGCCATTGTACAGGGGAACAGCTCCATGGGCGGAGTCGTTATAACCGATTCTAAAATTAAACAATTTATCGGTATTCCCTACATTGTTTATGGATTTTAGCCATCCCCTAACGTTATAGGCATAGTCCACGGTCTGCAGGCCGTCGGTTCCGTCATAGTCCGTGCCCGGGGCACCGCCCACCTTTTTCTGGACCAGTTGGCCAAGTTCGTCGTAAGCGTTATGGACGATGAGCTCTTGCCCGCTACCGCCTACGATGCGCAAAGTGGTCACGCCATCGTCCCCGGGCAGGATGGTAACCTTGGTCACGGTAATGCTTTCGGTAGCCTCTACGTCCTCGGTGATATCACCGTCCGTAGTTCCGTCCCAGACAATGGTCGCCGGGGCAGTATCGCCAGTAGGGCAGTTTTCCCCCAACGTTTCGTCCCCGATACATTGCGTCTGCGTAAGCAGGCGCCCCGTATGGTCATAGGCAAAGCTGTCCAGGGTCACGATGGTCCCTTCGGCTCCGCTCAGAGACCGTGTATGTGAACGGCGCACCTTTAGCGGTCTGCCCATGAAGTCCAACTGTGATCCCACGATATCCACAGTACCAAGATACGTATTTTCGGAATAGGTATAGATGGGCCTGGCCTTGGCATCGTAACGGGTCACCGTGGTGATCCAATCGGCCTGTCCCGAGCTTGCCGAGGGATCGAGCACGCGAACCTTGGCCCCTGTGGGAAGTCCTTGGGTCCTATCGTCCAAGGCCGTACCGAAGACCGTTGTCGGGGGCGTGGGTTCATTGGCCAGATCAAAACCGTAATCGTCATAATAGTTTACGGTAAGCACCTCGCTGACCGTACTTGTGGGATAGGCCGTATTGCCGTACCCGATATCGATGCCCCCATTGGAAAAACTACCGGTTTCCACCCAGAGCTCTTGTGCAGGGTCGTTGGCCACCGTATCGGCATACCCTTGGATGTCGGTCCGGGAACCGTTGTCCAAGGCCTTGCCCGTATAAGCTACCCGGCCCAAGACATCGTATTTGGTAAAGAGCCATTCCTTGGGGGATTTTTCCCTTTGGTTGGCGTCCTGGGTCATGATCGGCTGGTCCAGTTTGTTATAGACGATATATTCCCAACCTTTACCGGGCAGTTGCTTCTCTACCAAGCGGTTGCGGTGGTCATAGACGTACTGGTAGCCCAGTTGGGCCATACGGTCGTTCAGATCAGCTAGGCTTGTGGTACCCGCCTCCATCTTGGGGGGCAGCACATAGGTCAAATTCCCATAGTCGTCATAGACGTAATAGGTATCGTGCGGTTCGGCTACGCTCACCGTCCCGTCACTTTTTGTGACTGTGGCAAAGGTACGTTTGAGCACCACCCGCCCTTGTTTGTCCGTAAACTCTTCCGTGGTATGCAGTTTGGAGTCCCCGGAATGGTTCTCGTCCCGGGTGATGTTTTTATAGAGTTCGCCCTGGGCATAATAGCCCACAGGGTCACCGTTCCCATAATCCCCGTATACCAAGGTCGGGGTATAGGTATTGTCCGCAAAGACGGTGTTGACGCGGAACAGGCGTACGTTGTCATTGTCGGCATCTCCCGGATCCAAGGGGTCATGGGTATTGGTCAGGTATCCGAACCCGATGCTATGGTCCTCCCCGGAGGTGTTGAGTTTCCATGCCTCCCCCGGGGCAGCCTGTTTAAGCACCCGGTTCAGGGGCGAGGGTTCAAAGTGTTTTTGGGAATAGGGGTTGGCATCGGGCTCCGTGAGACCGGTGAAATCGTCAAAGTACATCGTATGGTTCTTATAATACGCCTTTGTGGCCGCCTCCATATCCCCAGTGGTAAAGTGCCCATAATCCGTGGATTGGTTCTTGTCGGTGATGGGCAGCCATTCCCTGTCCATACGGCCGTAATCGTCATAGCCCATATGGGTCACGATATCCTTGCCGTCCGGGCTCTGCCGTATGCCGTTCTGCTGCATGGGCCTGCCCAGGCCGTCGTAATAGGTGATCTGTTGTAGAAGGTCATCATCCGTGGTAAAAAAACCGGGAACGTTCGATTCGCCGTATCCCTCTTTTTGGTAGTTACGGGTGTATATGTAATTATGGTCTTCGGGGTCGTTGCTGACTACTGTTGAGCAATCGTTGGTCGGGGAATATGTGGAATCGTCACAGTCACCAGGTTGCAGGGATGTGGCGTCATCCGTCCATCCGGTGCCCGGACTGGTGCAGCTTGTTTGCGTTTGGGTATAATAGCCATCGTTGTCCCCATCCAGGTACCAGATTACAGAGCTAGGGGCGGTATCCAGGGACATGGCCTCCGAATCTCCGGAGGTACACCCGTCTAGGGTGACGGAAACGGTATAGTTTCCGGAAGGGGCAGATATCACCCCTGTACTGGATATGGATATCCCGCTGCCGGGCTGCACGGAATAGCTATTGGGGTCGCCATTAAAATTGGTAATTGCAAAGCTGCCGATGGAATTCGCACAGCTCGGGTGCGTGATCAAACTTAGTGCTGGTGCCGTGGGCGCTATCGGTACAGGGTCTACGGTAATGGAGTCCGATAGATCCGAGTAGCATCCGTCCAAAACGGCGCGTAGGGTATAGGTGCCCGGGGATCCCGTGACCAGATCGCCGTTGCGCTGTGCACCGGCCGGCCCGTTTATTTCGTAGTTATAGGAACCGTTATGGTTCGAGATCCGGAACTTGCCCGTAGGATCGCTACAGGTAGGCGACTCTACTTGGACGAGGGTCGGTTTATTCGGCTTGGTCTTTATGGTAACACTGAAGGTGTTCCTGGGCCCCTCGCAACCATCTACGGTGGCCGAAACCTGAAAATCCTGGGAATAGGATACCAAAGTGGAGTAGGTTGTTCCACTGGTAATGAGGTTGCCCGAACCGTTGTACCAGTTATAGGTAGCTCCGGAAATCCCGGAAGGGGTCAGATCCAAGACTTGGGCACCACAGACGGTTATGTCTCCCATAGCGGGGGTACCCGTCTGGTTGCGTATGCTCACAGTGGTTGCGGTGCCTATATCGCTTCCACAGGAATCCCCAGGGTTTATTGCCTCTATGTGATAACTCCCCGATTCCGTAACGTTCCATTCCAGGACGGCATTGGTGCTGCTGGCCTGTTTTGTACCGAAGGAGGTCCCGTTCTCGTTGTACAGTGTATAGTCCAACCCTGGCCCCGCTGCGGGAGGCGTATAGAGCCTTACTACACTCCCAAAGCAAAAATCGGGCCCTCCGTCCCTGTTCAGGGGAGGAGCTTGAGGCAAGACAATTACCGTAATGTTCCTTGTTGCGTAACTCGATGAGCTATTGGGTCCATACGCCGTGACGGAAACCTGTGCGGTCCCATGATAGTTTGAAGACCAGCTTACCAATCCGGTTGAGGCGTTGATACTACCCGCACTTGAAGGGGTCAACGACCAGGAATAACTGCTGGCATTAATAGCACTCGCATTGTAGTCGGTAGTTCCGCTACCCTGGCATCTACTACTAATTCCAGATGGAGTGCTCACTTGGCCCACCGAGGCGGCATTTACCGTAATCGTCCTGGAAACGGTAATCTGTTCCCCGCTACCGGCCTTTTCTCCATAAAAATCAATGGTCTTGAATCCCGGGGAGGTAAAGGTAACGGTAATTTGAGTGGTACCGTTTCCTTGAATCCCAAATGGGTGAATGCCGGTAATAGTCCATATGATGTTCTGTAGGTCGTTGGGCGTGTTGCCGAAGGAATCAAGGATATTATAGGACTCGGCAACATCCTCGGTCACCGTGGCATCCCCGATAATCTGATATTGGGCGTTGGCACCCATGGCCATAAGGAACAGACTTAAAAAAAGTAGTTTTATGCGTATGGATTTCGTCTTGCTCATGATAGAACAGGTTTTAGGGTCGTTGTTGATAGTGGTATTGGTAATCGGTCATACGGTTTCCCTGGGCATCCTTGACTGCCTGAAGCCGGTTGAAATCGTCATATTCGTAATAGGTGGTATAGCCCCGGGGGTTGGTCATACTGGTCATCCCTATTAGCGGGTCATAGGTATAACTGGTCATCAACGCACCCGGGGGAAGGGCATTCCTTAGGTTTTCAAAGGCCTCGCGTAGGCTTCCTTCCTCCCCTGCATACAACCTGTTGCCGTTTTGATCATAGAGATCCATGGTTCGGTCGTTGTCTTCATCCGCGGTGTCCATGGCCACTGTTATGAGGGTCTGGAGTCCTGTATCGATGTCGTCCGAACCGAAGTTCTCTATCTTAGCTATTGGGTACTGCCCCTGGTAGCCCCAGATATAGTAAGAGGGAGTGCCTCCGTCCCGAATCTGTTGGACGACCCGTCCTAGATCGTCGTGACCAAAATCCACCCCATAGATATCCGTGCCGCCCCGTGGCCGAACTTCCGAACGCTGTAACAATACCATTTCCTTGTTGGTGTCGTATACAAAATTGGACCGGTGTTCCGACACAATGGTACCGTCCACCGTGGTCTCCTCTTGTACTACGGGGGCCAGGATATGCTTGTAGTTCGCATTGGTGACATCGAACATTTCCGCCGGGGCCCCGGAACCGGGGTCGGAGGGATATGTCAGTTCGCGAACTACGGTCCGGCCCTCGCTGTCGGAAAGCGCAGAACGGGTAAGCATTTTGTGGTCGCCGTTGTTGTATTCCAGGTCGGTGGTAACAACCACTGGGTTTTCCCCATTTTGGTCATAGTTGGTCTCAATGGTCTCGTAGGGGTGCCACCATTCAGCGTCCACCTCATAGAACCCTAGAATCTGCCGGGTATACCGCATGGCACGTATGGCGCGCTGGGAGCCTTTTTCATATTTGAATTCCTTTTCTCGAAGGGTAATCCCATTGGCCACGTAACGCTCATACTCTGGCAATCCATTTTTTAAATTAGGGAGGTTAGGGAAAAAGGGAAGGGTCTGGACCTCCTCAGTATTGTAAAAGGTCTTTTCCATAATTGACTTTCCGTCGGGTCCGTCGATAACCTCCAGTACCCTGTCATAGCCGATGGAATTACCAGATTTGAACCCAGAAAGTGGGAAATAGCTGTCCGAGGTGCGGGCCAGCAGGAGAAAGAGATAGGGTTCTGCAACATCACCGTTGTCGGTATTATCTAGGGGTGAGATACAATACCCATATTGCTGCTCTAGATAGACCCCGTTGGGTTCACTCAGAAGTCTTCCACTGGAAACGGTCACGGTCTCCCCGTCCAGGATCTTTTCATCCTCGTACAGGAAGCTCCGTTCCACGGCATCGCTCTTGATCTTGGACACCCTTAGCCCGCCCCCTTCTTTCTCTAGAACGCGCTCCACGGTATCTATGTAGTAGGATAGAATCATTTCCCCCTCCAGTTCTGAAAAAGGGGTCACATGCATGCGATACCATCCAGGTTCAAGGGTCACTTCATAGTCGTTGTAGGAATAATTGGGGTAGCCCAGCTCCGAGCAGTCGCTGTTGGCAAAATCCCCATATGTAAAGGTAAGGATAGGGCAATCAAAACTACCGTCCGGGCACTGTCTTTCCAAATAACCGAATTCTACTGCGGGATCAGGAGCTACAAAATTGGAACAGTCCCCTAAAAAGTTGGAAGACAAAAAGGACATCTTCACCGGGGTAAGTTCGGAAATAAAAAATGACTCCGAGGTGGCGCTGCCCTGGGGAGGAGTTTGAAATTCATACCTGTTACACGCGCTTCCATTGCAGGCGAGTGCCTCTAACGTGACCAGTTCCTGTTGGTATTCCTCCACCAAATTATAATAACTATTGGGCTCAAATTCGAATTCGGTGGTCCCCCCGGTGGGATATTTTATCTTTTCCAGTATTGCACTGGTCATGTAATGGACGTCACTTTCCTTATCGGCCCCGGGAAGGATACTTTCTCTCAGATTGGAGGCCGTTTGTGTAAACACCTCAGGGAATCTCGAGGTGGGCTTCCACCCAAATTCCTCCAAGTTTACCGTTACCCGGTATTCGGGGATATAGAGCTTTCCGCCACTAAAGACGGTATTGTTCTTACCGTTATAGAATCCCCAAAGATCGGTGCTGGAAGAGGTCTTTTCCGGAAGGGGCCGTGCATTATAGGTAAATACGTGCGGGGGCAGGGGCTCGTCCTGCGCTCCGCGCTCGGTCAAGGAATCCAATCTAAGGCGCATGTTCAGGTATTTGTCCCGGTAGCCTGCGTTTTCGTATTCTTCGTTGAAGTGGGAATAAGAGAATTGGAAGGATCGGATTTTCCGGTTCTGATCCTTATTCCAGATCGTTATTTGATCCAGTTTCTGGGGTGCCGAGGTCTCATAGTCCAGGTCTTCGCGGTCCGAGGTATCGAAGATGATCGAGCCAGTAGGCCAACTGATTCGGTTCAGGTGCAGCTCGTGTTTGGTAATGCTGGCCGAATGGTGGTAGACCTCCTTGACATAATTGAAATTACAAAGAAGTTCATCGTCATATACCGTATTGTTCCATATGGCATTTAACTCATCTATATATTCCTGTTCTCCCATTACACTCCAGCCAATAAGATCCTTTTGTTCGTGGGAGATGTTGATAGTACTTCGGCTGCCCGGGCCGATGTCCGTATAGTAGAGATTAATCTTTTCCTTGCTCGGCAGTTCGATTTCTGAAAGGTACCAAGAGGAGATGTAGGGCACCTGCTCATTGGCGGGCCAGGTAAATTCGTCCGGTTGGCTCCCCGAGCTTAGGAAGGCCTGGGTCTCCTCGATTCTAGCAAACGTATAGAGCACACCATTAGGGTCTGTTATCCTCCATATTAGCTCGTTCACGTTCTGGATACGTAGTTCGCTCTGTGGATCCAATATCACGGTTTCCCCGGACTTGGTCATTATGAATTTCCCTGAATATCCCCCGAAGTTGAAGGTGAAGATATCTGGTTCTCCGTCGTTATCTAGAACGGGTGGTATGGTTGGATCTGAATAATAGGTGAAATAATCAATTATGGCTTGATTATCATTTTCCGCCGGTATCACTGGATCGACAAGCCAACCGTCAAAGTCATCCTTTCCCCTGACCTGCCTAGAGATTACGCCCCCTGCGTTCAGGGCCCAGCCCAAGCCTACCCACGAGGCCTCCTGGGCCACCCGTATACCGGAGGCATGGTAACTCAGGGATACGGGAAGCGAGAACCCGCCCATGTCGATAGAGGTCAGGGGAATACTTATATTGGGTACCCCGGAATACTTGGAAACTGGATAATCGGCATAGGTGCCGAGCGAGGCCGCCGTAGGAGATGGGGGAATAAGGTCCTGAAGGCCGTCCTGGGCAGTGACCATGAGACCAAATAGCGAGGCCCATATAAAAGTACCTTGTTTGATGAGATTCATTTTAATGAAGTTTTTGTTGTTCAAGTTCTTCGATACGCTTTTCCAATTTCCCCTGGCTTACGATCAGGTACTGTTGTTGTTGTTTGTAGTTTTTGAGCTCCCTGTCCTTGATTATAAGGTGCAGCGTCAACTCCTCAATCTTCTCCAAGAGCAGTTTGTTCATCTCTCCCAGTTCCAGGCCATTGGTCTCCACCTCCTCAGCGGAGGGGATATTCGGGAGATGGCCTTTTTCCGTGATATGTGCTTGAATTTCTTCTAGAGTAGGTAAATCGTAATCCTTTGCAAAGACATAGTCCGGCCAGGCACCACTCATCTGTACCTTGACCTCCTCTGTAATCAGTTTGCCATCAATGGCCATTTGGTAGCCGCTTGGCACCGTGGACGTGCCTACGGCAATACTGCCGGTATAGCTGGCCGTGGAACCGGCCTCTGACCATACCGAGGTCCCTGAGCCTCCGCCCGGAGAAGAATCCGTGGTTACCGAAACACTATTACTAAGCGTACTCTCGTTACCCGCCGCATCAATGGCCCTGACGGTAAAGGCGTAAGCGGTGCTCGCGGTAAGCCCGGAGACTTGATAGCTCCCTACATTGCCTAAACTTGCCTCAAGGGAACCGTCTTTGTACACCCTGTAGCCGGTAACGCCCACGTTGTCCGTGGCCCCGCTCCAGGCCAGGCCCGCTGTGGTATCGGTATTTCCCGTGCCCGAGAGCGTAGGTGCGCCGGGGGGGACGGTGTCCGCGGTGTCCACCCCAAGGACCTCAATGGCACAGATGATCGGGTCGTTCTGTACCTCGGAGAACAAAAGGGTTAGGCTGCCGTCATTTACAGTTATCCGGGTGTCTATGGTATAGAGTCCCCCAGTAACGGAACCTGCGGCGGACCATACGTTCAGGTCGTCCGCAATGTACTGCCCCCCTTCTACATCCACGTCGAAGACCCGCGTACTGCCGTCGGAGCCCGATGCAGGGCCGTGGTAGGGTTCCACGAAATGGAGCTTTACATCATAGGTCCCGTTCGCCACGGCAAAACTGTACTCCATGGTGGGGTTCTGGGTATAGGTAAAGCTTTTCAGGGGTTCCGCAACCCCGGCAAAGTTCAGCGTATTGTGTTTTAGGTCCGCGGTAGTGGTAAAACCCGTGGCGGTAAGGTCGGACTCGAAATTCTCCCCGTTGAAGCTGACAGTATTCCCGTCGGGCGCCCCGCAGTTGATCCTTTTCACATAATCCGTCTGGGCCAGGGCACCTTCAGTGAAAGCTAAAAAGGTAACAATAATTGCAAATGCCATGGAGGCAAATGTGAATCTGTAATTTGTTGCTTGTCTCATCTTTATTATTTTCTGGGTTTTTTAAATTTCAACAAAATCGTTTTGGATACCATAGAGTCAGGATTTAGGCTCTTAAACTATTATATTTCAATGAGTTATCTCTTTTCCAACGATTTTAGATAGCACGGCAGTCCCTGTGCCCGAGTATTCCTATGGAACCGGGCAGGGTATTATCGTATCGAAAAGGGGTTGGGGACTCCTATCCGTCAGGATCGGATAGGGCATGTTTCCTTCCAAAGGGAAGAAAAGATGCCTTTAAAAAATCGAATCTTTGATAGATTCCTATGTTAGACCTGGAACCTAATTCCGAGAATGCGGGGAACACAAAAAATGAATATTCCATAACGTGTAGGTTTTGATTAGGGCTTAACACTAATTAACGCGTATAAACTTTAACTATTCGCATTAATATCAATTCAAAGTACCAATTTAATTTTTACATTTTAAAATTTTATTAACGGTTTTCGACGAAATACAATACCTACATTAATTTTATCGAATTTCTTCTCTTATCTATACTAATACTTCCGTTTTTCTGTTATACTCCTACCGAATCTTTATGCCCTGTCTTATGAAGAAACCTATCCTACAAAGAAGGGTGCCCGCGCTTAACCTACAGGAGACCCTTATTGTTCTTGCTATCATCGGTATACTTTTGTTATTGGCATTGCCCAACCTAATGCCTTTGATATCAAAAGCCAAGAGTATTGAGGCCCAGACCCAGTTAAAGGCACTTTATAACGCCCAGACTACCTACAGGTATATGTACAGCAAGTACAGCCCGGACTTTAACGAGCTCGATTTTGTTGCGCCCAAGACCGTTTTGGAAAGTGGAACGGCCAACTATCGGTATGAAATCGTCAGTGCCGGGGCCGCTTCTTTTAAAGCAAAGGCCGAAGCGGTAACCGACTTTGACGGGGATGGGGTGCTCAACGTATGGGAAATCGATGAGAACGGAAATCCCAAGCAAACTGTCAAGGATTGATTTTTTTATTAAAAATAACGGTCATGGCCTGTTGCGGCATTATCGCCTTCCAAGATTTTCGGGAACGTGCCGTACAATGGGTGTGGTTTCCAATTTTGGGATTGGTTCTTTCCTTGATTTATATAGAGCACACTTCCCTAGAACAATACCTGGTATTCGCCACCACTAACATACTATTGGTGTCATTGATCATAGGGTTCCTGTTCCTATACACAAAGTACATTGCCAAAGCCCGGTTTTTAAATGTAAGCTTTGGCCTGGGAGATCTGTTGTTTTTTTATGCCTTTGCGCTGGGATTCCCTTCCATGACCTTTGTATTACTGTTTACCGCCGCACTTTTTTTCTCTTTTTTGGCATTTCTCGCGTCCCGAACACTAGATCACAGGGAAACCGTTCCCCTTGCCGGGCTTATGGGCCTTTTTTTATTGGGAATCCATGCGGTAAGCTTTATCCCAAATGTGCCTTATTTATACGTATTGTGAGCCATGATTTCCGAAAACCAAGCCATACCCAATCACTTAATACAGCGCATTACCGCTGATCAGGCCTTTCACTACCGTATTGTACCCGTAGAGGATAAAGAGGATGGTATGGTCCTAAAGACGGACAACGATACCTTGGAAGATCTTTTGGCCGAATTGCAGATCGTTTTGGATACCCCGGTAGTCCTACAGAAATGTGAAAAGGATGAAATACAGCGGTTGCTGTCTACCCACTACCGGCCGACCAAAAAATCCACAAATAGCCCGTTGGACTATACTTCCGATTTCTTGGAGAAAATCCTATGGGATGCAAAGCAGATCGGCAGTAGTGATATTCATTTTGAGCCTTATGAAAAACGCTGCCGAATCCGTTTCCGGCTGGACGGTAAGCTTATTGAGCAATTTACGATCGACTTAGCGGATTATCCCACCTTGATCAACAAGATAAAGATCAGGGCAGATCTGGACATTGCCGAAAAACGTTTGCCCCAGGATGGCCGTATCTCCATAAACACCGGTGGTACGGAGTTCGATATTAGGGTATCCTCCTTGCCTACCCTGCACGGCGAGAAGATCGTTTTACGGATATTGAGCAAGGATACCGGGGCCTTGGATCTGGAGGCCCTTGGATTTACCGAAAAAGAACTGAACAATTACAAGGAGGGCATACGGAACCCCAACGGTATTGTACTGATTTCCGGCCCTACGGGATCTGGAAAAACGACCACCCTATATGCCACCCTAAAACATCTAAATGACGACAAGACCAATATCCTTACTGTGGAAGACCCTATAGAATACACTTTGGAGGGTATTAACCAGGTACAGTTACGGGAAAACATCGGCCTTGATTTTGCCAGTACGCTACGGACTTTTTTACGCCAAGACCCAGATATCATCATGGTAGGCGAAATCCGGGATGTTAAGACGGCCAATATGGCCATCCGGGCCGCGTTGACCGGGCATTTGGTCCTGTCTACCATCCACACCAATTCCGCGTGGGCCACAATCTCGCGCTTGATCGATATGGGCGTACCCTCCTTCCTGATAGCAAGTACCCTTAACATCAGTGTGGCACAACGGCTGGTACGAAAGCTTTGCGATTGTAAGGAAAAGGTGCCCATAGGGGAACACCTCTTTCCTGAAAGTTTTAGGGTCCCCAAGGATCTGAGGTCGCATTACATTGCCAGAGGTTGCAACAACTGCCATCATACGGGCTACGCCGGCAGGAAGGCCATTTACGAAATTTTGCCTATCACCCAGGAATTAATGGTTCCTATTAAGGATAATCATTTGGAGATAACGGATTATATGGAGCAACAAAAAATAGGCACCCTAAAGCAAAATGCCGTTCAACTGATCCGGGACGGGACCACTTCTGTTGAAGAAGTATACTCCCTTTTGACCAACTAGGCCCTTCTTGGCTATTAGCAAATGCACCATGACCTACCGACCAAAATCTACCATACTTCCGATAGCTACCCTTACAAAGGTAGCCTTCCTTTTTTTTATGGTACTCGTCCTTCATCTTAAAGGCCAGGAGCCCATGCGCATACAGAATATTCGCAATAATCTGGAACTGTTGGCCCTGGAGAACACCGAGCTCAATGAAAACCTAAAATTGGAATTCAACGTAAACAATGTTACCCTTCCCAATTTTTTATTGGCGGTCTCCAAAGTCCACAAACTGAATCTTTCCATTGCCCCGGATATTGCCAACCTTACCATTGTTAACAACTTCTCCAACGTAACGGTAAGTGACCTCTTGGTATACCTATGTAAGGAATATCAATTGGATATAGACTTTACGGGCAACATCTTATCCATCAGGAAATTTGTGCCCCCTGTGGAAGCCCCAAGGGAGAAAGAGATCCAAGTGGCCTATAGTCCAGGAAACCGATTGATCTCCATGGACCTTCAGAATGATCCCTTGGCAAGGGTTTTTCGGAAAATCATGGATATCACCGGGGAAAACCTATTGTTTTCAAACGATTTGGAAAGGAATCCCCTGAATTTGTACCTAAAAGACGTCCCTTTTGATGTGGCCATGGAAAAACTGGCCTCCACCAACGGTATGAGCTTTGGCAAATCCAGGGACGGATTTTATCTATTTGATGCGCTATATACGGAGGGAGAAAGCAACGCCAGGCCCCGCAAAAGGTTGACGGGGAACGATACGGGATACATTGTATTGGATACCCTAAGAAAAATACTGAATGTTGATTTCAAGAACATGCCTATCGCTGTCCTCATCAAGGAACTAAGCCAGGACCTTGATTTGGATGTATATACCGCAACTCCTTTGGAAGAAGCGGGCCATGTGACCTTTAATGCCCGGGAAATCCATTTCGACGATCTTTTGGAACATATCTTTACCAGTCAGGAAAACCGGGTTCCCGTTGTTGAAAACAACCAAGGTAGAAACCAGAAGCAGAATTCGAGGTCAAATATAAATCCAATGCCCCCTCCCGATTTACCTACCAATTTTACTTTTAAAAAGGAGAACAATATCTACTTTTTTGGTACGGCGGACCAGTTGAGTCTTCGCAAGATCGAGGTAGTACAGATGATGCACCGATCTGTGGAACTATTGGGAGATCCGTCCCAGTCCCAAGGATTCCGAAGATCCGGACGAACGGCCAATGCCAACGTCAATTTTTTTGGAAACAACGGATCCCAAGGGGGGCAACAGGGCCTTGGAAACAACAGAAGGTCACTAAACACCCAATCCAACAGTTTTGGAAATTATCAGGATGGAGCCGAGGCCATTGTGAGCATATTACCCGATGAAATAAAATCCGAGTTGGATATCCGTGTGGATTATGAGTTGAACAGCTTTTTTGTCAGCGGCCCCTCGGCCAATATCAACCGCTTTAAAAAGTTCATCAAGGAGATAGACAGGCCGGTACCCGTAGTACTTATAGAGGTGATGATTTTGGAAGTACGTAAATCCGCAACGGTAGAGACCGGCATTAGCTGGGGCATTGGGGAGAATCCTGTGAATACCCAGGGCAATTTGTTCCCGAACACGGAAGTGACCTTGGGGGCCAATACGGTAAACAAGATCATTGGAGGTTTTGATGGTTTCGGTTCTTTTAATATTGGACGTGTGGTTCCGGAATTCTTTGCCAACATAAAGGCCATGGAGGAAAACGGTAATTTAAAGATCAGGTCCACACCTAAACTTTCTACCCTAAACGGACATCGCGCCAACCTGTCCATCGGGGAGACTACCTATTATGTGGTCACCAACCAGAATTTCTTTGGATCACAGATTCCTACCACCTCGGAAATCCGTAACTATGAACCCATAGATGCGGAATTGGCTGTGAGCATCAAGCCTTTGGTCTCCGGAGACGGGCAAGTAACCTTGGATATCAATGTAATACAATCCGATTTTAGTGGAGATCGTATTGAGGACGACGCCCCTCCCGGACTCACCTCTCGCGAGTTTAGTTCCATCATCCGTATGCAAAACCAGGATCTTGCCATTTTAGGCGGATTGGAAGAAAAACTGAAGAACGATTCGGGCAATGGTGTTCCGTTATTGGCGCGTATCCCGGTGATTAAATGGCTCTTTAGCCAACGGAAACGGGAGGACACCAAACAAAAGTTGACCATCTTGATCAAACCAACCGTAATTTATTAATGCTCCATAGATTGCGAACATATCTGGAAAAAAGATCTACCTATTTCGCCCTGGAGATTTCCGAGACCGGCGGAAAGGAATCCCTTTATCTTATAAAACTTAAAAAAAACGATAACGAGCTGGTAATAGCCCAGAACATGGTAATGGAGCGATTGGATGAGCTTCCCTTTTTGCTCAAAAAAAACCAACCCCTTTTCCTCTGTATCAACACCTCAAAGATTTTAACCAAAAAGGTGGAAGGGACACCTAATAAGAACCCAGAGGCGATTATCAACACCGCATTTCCCAATCTGGAACTCAACAGTTTTTACTATGAGGTAATCCCCCAAAAATCAGACTGTATTATCAGCATCGTTAAAAAGGAGTGTATGGACGGGCTCCTGGCCCAATTAAGGGAGCTCAAGATAATCCCTTACCGGATTTCATTGGGGATTTCATCGATCCGCAGTGCCCTGCCCTATCTAGAAAGGGACACGATCTCCGTATCCAACAGAAAGTTGGCCCTTGAAGATGGAGCCATCAAGACCATTTCGTCCATAGCTATCCAGGAGGAACACCTATATCGATTTAACGGGTTAAATCTCCCAAACGGGTTCCTACTCCCCTTTTCAAGCCTCCTGGATCATTTAAGTAAAGTGGATTATATCACCAACTTTGAGGGAATTTGCAAAAACTTGCAATGGGAACTCAAAAACCTCCGCATTTTTAATCAAACGTTAAAATTTGCCCTTATCTTTTTTGTAGTCCTACTACTGGTCAATTTCTTGGTCTATGATAGTTATCGCGAAAAAGTCAGTGACCTTAGCACGGCAATGGCGGCCAACAGTTCACAAAAGAAGGAGCTCGCACTATTGGGAAATATCTTGAAGAAAAAGCAAGAACGTGTGGAAACCCTGAATAAAACCTCCAACTCGAGGGCAACCTACTACCTAGATCTACTGGCCCGTCGTATTCCAAAATCCATACTCTTGAATCAAATTAACTACCAACCTTTGTTCAAACCTATACGAGATGCCAAACCCATCGAGTTAGGGGAACGAACCATTCTAGTGTCGGGCATATCAAAAAACACGGACCACTTTTCCTCTTGGATCGCCCAACTGGAACAATGCGAATGGATAGAACGGGTAGAGACTTTGGATTATGACTACATCACAAAAGGTTCTTCCAACTTTGAACTGGAAATAAAATTTTATGAAGATCAACACGAAAAATAAACTTCTTTTTTTGGGGATTGTGCTATTGCTTTTTGTCAGTTATAAACTGGCTATTAGCAAGACCTTCCTTCTACAATCGGAGTCTAAAAGTTTGGAGGCACAGGTAGTGCAATTTCAGGACATGCCCAAACAGCTTTCCCTCCTCAATCAAAAGGAGCAGTACTACGATTCGATTTTAAGACATATGAATTTAATGGATACTTCCGTGCAGAACAACCTTTTGCGTATTCTAAACAAGCAAGCCCATAAAAACAAGGTCAAGGTAATGGACTTTAACAAGCCCCACGTTTTACAGATCGGCGAAAACGATTACTTTACCTTTAGCTTTGACCTTAACGGTAACTACACGGACATTCTAAAAGTAATCCACACTATAGAACAAAAAGGAAGCTTTGGTGAAATTGTACACACAAATTTCGAAAAGAAAAAAGATTATAGGACAGGGAAATATAGTCTAGGGGCCACGGTTTTGATACAACAAGTAAAATAACCATAAATAGCATTAAAACCTTTAAGTACGAGGAAACGTGTTGCCCTCAAAAACCAACCCTTCAAAAAGCTCTTGAATCATAAGTTGGGATATCCCGATCATTCCAAAGGGTCTAGAAAAGAAGGCTACATCCCCTTGAGGCTATAAATTTCTCCCTTTTTTAAGGACAAAGTCCGTTCCCTTCCCCTGTAGCCTATTGCGATATCCTGATTCGTATCACTAAGAAAGTTGGCAGATTTTAGGGCCCCGTTTTGCCATTCCAAATCTACGGTAATCCCTCCACGTGCACGCAGTCCACGGACCTTTCCGGTGTGCCATTGGCCCGGTAAGGCCGGTAGCAGTTCAACGATTCCCGTATGGCTTTGCAACAGCATTTCCGCAATCCCGGACGTGGTGCCAAAATTCGCATCCATTTGAAAAGGGGGATGTTGCCCGAACAAATTGGGCGAGGTGCTCTTGGTAAGTACCGTTTCTAAACTGCGTTTAGCCTTTTCCGCCTCTTTCAGACGTGCATACTGGTTAATGAGCCAGGCCGCGCTCCATCCCGTATGCCCTCCCCCATTTTCGATACGGTAATCCAACGATTTCCTGGCGGCCTCAGCCAAGTGTGGGGTATTCCTTGTATTGATCTGGGCCCCTGGATGCACGGCAAACAAATGGGATATATGCCTATGGCCGGGATACTGCTCGGGAAATTCCTCCGCCCATTCCATCAACCTACCATCGGAACCTATTTGAGGTCCTGCAAGCCGCTCCTTTGCCAGAGCCACTTCCCGTGCCAACGGGGTTTTGGTCCCCAATTCTTCCGAGGCTTGCAGAAAGTCCGCGAAAAGCTGCCAGACCACTTGTTGGTCATGGGCCGGTCCCATACTGATCTGACTTTGGCTACGGTCCGGGGCAATAAAGGTATTTTCCGGGGAAACTGCGGGTCCCGATACCAATTGCCCACTTTCCGGATGTTCCACCAGCCAATCCATATAAAACGCTACGGAACCCTCAAGAACAGGATACATTCGGCTTAAAAAATCCAGGTCCTCGGTAAAGCGATAATGTTCCAGGATATGCTGGCAGATCCAGGCCCCAGCCCCGGTGTGCATCCCCCAATGGGCCCGCTCTCCCGGAGAGGTGTAGCCCCAAACATTGGTTATGGGATGTACCACCCAACCGCTATTTCCATATTGTATCGATGCCGTACGCCTGCCAGGTTCCACCAGGGATTCAATTAAACGGAATAGAGGTTCGTGGATCTCCGAGAGGTTGGCGGTCTCCGCCAACCAATAGTTCATTTCCACGTTCACATCAGTGTGGTAGTCCCCGTTCCAGGGGGTCTGTATCTGATCGGCCCAGATACCTTGTAGGTTTGCGGGTAGGGTTCCGGGCCTTGAGGAGGAAATAAGCAGGTAGCGGCCGTATTGAAAAATCAATTCCTCCAAACGCGGATCCGGCGTACCTGCTATGTAATTCTCAAGTCTTTTGTCCGTTGGGATTTCTTCGATTCCCAATGGGGTTATATCAAATTCCACTCGTTCATAATAGTTTTTGTATTCTTCCAAATGATCTTTAAGAAGGGTTTCATAGCCTTTTTGAACCGCCTCTTCCAGGGCATTGGCGGTGAGTCCCACATAATCCCTTCCTTTGTAATCCGGGTATTCCAGGACATGATCGGTGGAGGCGGAAAGATAGAGGACCACTTCATCCGCGGCCGTTACGCTGAAACGTGATCCGCTATACCGAAGTTTACCATTGGAATTTATCACTTTTAAGCGCGTGAGGTATTTGAGGTTATCCCCGCCCTTGCCATCCGCCAGGGTACCGGACATTATAAGTTGGTCATTTTCCACATAGGTCCTGTAGCGTTCCGGGCGGGTCATGGTACCGTTAAAGGAGATTTTCCCTGGCACATCTGCGGTAAATCGGGCTACGACCACTTGATCGGGATAACTACTAAAAAACTCCCGTTTGTAGTGGACCCCTTCTTGGGTATAGGTTACCCTTACCATGGCATTGTTAAGATCCAATTCCCTTCTGTAATTTTCATAGGGAGCATCTTTTCCAGTATCCAACCAAAGATCTCCCAAGGTTTGAAAACACCCAAACGGGACTTCTGCCCCATTGCCATGGCCAGATCCGGCCCCTTTACAGATCTGCGTGGCATTGGTAAGCTCAGTGGCTTCCTTGTACTTTCCCTCAAAGAGCAACTGCCTAATTTTATCCTGGGCGGCCCGAGCCTCCGGATTGTCATTATCCGCGGGACTTCCGGACCACATGCTTTCCTCATTAAGTTGTATGCGTTCCCTGTTGACGTCGCCATAGACCATAAGACCCAGGGAGCCGTTGCCCAAAGGCAGAGCCTTTAACCACTCCGGGTCGTTCTTCCATCCATCGGGGATGGCCATCCGATCCCTGCTTTCTATAGCTTCCAGCCATTCCGTACTTCCTTTGGATTCCACTTTCGCAGGGGTAGTGTACCATAGTTTTAGATGCTCTTGAGGTTCTTTTTCCGGTTTTGGAGAACTGCAGCACACAAGAGATAGAATCAACACAGCCCCTAAATAGATAGTGTTTTTACACATATTGGATTTACGTTATCGTTGGCTTATCCTTAAGAAATACCGCTTGGTTAGATAAAACAATAAATTAGTGCCAAGAAAGGTTTTTCTCGGTATCTATTGCCAAATTAAGGAAAGTGAAAGGTTAAACCAAGCTTTCAGGGGCCACCAAACCCAATCTTTAGGCTTCATGGGAAAAAGGGGACAACACTAAACGATTTCCCGAAAACCCAAGGAAGCTTTTCGCATAGCCTTTATGTTGGCAACTGGGGTTTGTACGGGAACCTCGCATCCTGCGGAAAATAAGAATTTACGGCCAATTTCTTTATGGCATAACTCTTTTGAAGCCGTGTGTACTTCTTCGGAATTCTTCCGTAAGACGACGGAAACCGGATCCAAATTTCCACAACGTACGATGTTATCCCCCAATAAGTGATAGGCCTCCTCCATATCTACCAAATGATCAAGGTCCACAATATCCGGTTTTGTTTCTTTTATGTCGGGGAGCAGATGGGTGATATTACCACAGATATGCAATTTTACCTTGGCTCCATTTTGCTGGATAAAATCAAAGAGTTCTGCATGTTTTTCCTTGACAAATTCTTGATAAGTCTCTGCGGAGATCTGACTACAAATAGCATCCCCTACCCCGATTATGGTGCAACCTGCTTCAATTTGGGCCTTTGCAAAATCCTTTGCCGTAGCCATAATTTTGTCTATCAATCTTTTGACAAAATCCGGATCCATCATTACATTCAACAAGGTTTCATTGACCCCCGCCAAATCACAGGCCTCGGCAAGGGGGCCCTCCACCCAACCTATAATGGGTGTTGTAGTGCCCACTGCTTTGTACAGTGCCCTTGCTCCGTTGATCCGGTCAAGGGTACGTTCTTCTTTATAAACATCCGGATTCTTCAAGGCGATAACATCATCAATGGATTTTACGATGATTTCCGTACATACCGGAACCGCTTCTTCCTTAAAAATGACCTTGGCCCCAAAGGCCGATGTTTCCCTATAGGGATCCGAAATCAACCCTACCGCATCCAAATCAAAATCGTCCAGGCATCGTAAATTAGCATCTGCAAGTACGTTGTAATCCGAGGCGAACGCTCCATAGGACTTTCCGGCATGGCGGGCCGCAAAGTGCATCAATATGGGTATAAAAAATTGATTGTCCACGGAGCATCCCTGGGCCATTACTTCATTCAACCGTGCTAATTTTGT
>JBCBSN010000049.1:0-20434 GCA_039819225.1 Bacteroidota bacterium
ATAGTACTATCGATTTTCGTTGGACATGGAAGGGGGCACTTCCATTATACCCCATTCGTTATTGGGTTCAGGACCCATGGTAAAGACCAGTTCCCCGCCCTCCATTAAGGTGTCCTGGTATATCCAACAGTTCTCAATGGGTTTCCTGTTAAAGGTTACGGATTGCACGTACGGGTTCAAGGGATCTTGGTTCAGGGTGGATATCACCAAGGATTTGCCCGGGTAATAATCTTGGTTCAATTGCAGTGTTATTGTATCGAACAAGGGACTCCCGAATTGAAAGGTGGGCCGGGCCGAAGCATGTCCCTGCACATCGAACAGCCCTAGGGCGGCCATTACGTACCAAGCGCCCAATTGTCCTTGATCCTCATCCTGGCCCACCCCATAGCCATGTAGGGGCGTGGTGCCATAAAATTCATTGCAGATGGTACGGGTCCATTTTTGGGTAAGCCAAGGTTTTCCCGAATAATTGAACAACCAGGCATTGTGCAAACAAGGTTGATTCCCATGGTTGTACAATTTTTCCACCCCCGAAAAACTATGGATTTCCTCGGAGCCTCCACCGAACATACTTTTTTGCGCATTGGAGAACATGGTTTCCAGACGTTCGTTAAAGGTGTCCTTCCCGATCAAATCCATTAACCCGGCCACATCATGGGGTACGTACCAGGTAAACTGGTAGGCATTTCCTTCCTGAAAACCGTCCCAACCCCGCATGGGATCAAAATCTTGGATAAAAGTCCCATCTTCCTTTTTGGGCCTAATAAATTTGGTTCCGGGATCAAACAGATTTTTATAGTAGTCTGCCTGATCCATGAGTTTTTTATGGCTTTTATCATCCCTCATTCCCTTGGCCATTTGGGCCACGGCATAGGAACTGAAACTATACTCCAAGGTATGCGAAGCCCCAAAATTGAATACCCATCCGTTGGAGATTACGGTATCCTTATAGGGAACATATTTTTGTTTTACAAAATAACTGAGGTCGTACTTGCCATTGCCCAGGTTTCGGCCGCGGTAGTCCAATTCGTTTTTTAAGGCCGCTTGGTAACCGGTATCTACCTCAAAATCGCGGATACCCACATTGTAGGCCGAAGCAAGCAGCAAGCCTTGAAAATTGGTCTGTACCCCATTGGTAAATACCCCATTGGCCGCCCCATCGTGGAGCCAGCCCCGATTCTTGTAAAAATCGATATTGGATTGCACATAATCCCTGAAGTATTTGGGGTAGGCCAAGGCCCATACTTGGCTAAGGTTCCAGAAACCGCCCCAGATGCCATCGGTATTGTAGTGGGCAAATTTGGGGGTTCCCGTTGGATCTATTGGGGTCTTGCCAATTTTTCCATCTCCCAAGGGATAGTCTCCATTTCCATCACTGGAAAGCCCGCGACCCAAAAGGGCATGGTACAGCCCAGTATAGAATTTTATTCGATCCTCCCTACGGCCGCCTTCCACTACAATGGTATTCAAAGTCCTGTTCCAAATTTCACGGGATTCCTTTCTCACGACATCAAAGGAGACCTCAGTAGATTCCGTATCCAAGTTCTTCCGGGCGTTGGCCACCGAGGTATGGCTCAATCCCGTTTGTATTTCCAGCACCTCTTTCCCTTCCATGGAAAAGGTAAGGTACAGCCCATTGTTGATTCCCTTTGTATTGGTGGTACCCTGTTGTTGCAGGCTGTCCACAAAACTCCCGGTGCTTATCGGTTTTTTGTTCAGACGGGCTACAAAGTACATTTTTACCCGCTTCCCCGGATCGCAGAACTTGGCATATTCCGGATAGGTTTCGATATACCCTTCAATTTCCGTTTCATTGACCACTTGGGCAAAGGCATCCGTAACATCACTGCTTTCACCTTGCTTATGCCCAATATCGATGATAAGGTGGGCTTCCTGGGTTTCGGGATAGGTGTAGCGATGGTAGCCCACCCGTTCCGTAGCGGTAAGTTCCGCATCAATAGCATAGTCGGATAGGTGTACCTTGTAATAGCCTGCCTCGGCCTGTTCCGTTTCCTTTTTAAATCGGGAACGGTATCCCTTGTCCGGATCTTCCAAGGTGCCGGGAACCGTCTTTAGGGGTCCCGTAGTGGGCATAAATACCAGCCCTCCAATCTGAAACTCATGAAAATGCCCAAACCCTTCTATAGAGCCATGCCGGTCATCATAACCCGTAGGCCCCCAACCGCCCTCGCTATTATAGGCATTGGTGTGCGGTGCCAGTTTGGCCATCCCAAAGGGCCGTGCCGCCGGGGTATAGAAAAACCACCGCCCATGTACGGATCCGATCTGCGGGTCTACATAGTGCACCAAATCCTGTAGAGGTATCTTGTCCTCCTTTACTGCCTCTTGGCAATGTGTGAAAATCAGGAATCCCAGGGGGACGAATAAGCGATAGTTTTTCACTGCTTTTTGTTTGGTGCTAACGAAAATAAGGGTAAAATCGGATTTTTACCGGGTACCTTTGGAATACTCTGTTTTTTAAAGGAATTTTAGGGTAGTGTTGATATAAACGAGTTGCCACCAATTTAAAACATGAAACTTACAACAACAATATTCATATTATTTATAATATTTGGTCTTAATCAAAGTACGCAAAACAATAGCCAAATGGGAATATTTGACAAACTTTTTGGAAATAAGGAATCACCCAAAAAAGAAATACCGGAAAGATACAATCAAGAGATTGAGAAAACGAGCGAAATGTTGGATGAAACAATATTTTGGAATATAGTTGACTCATCAGTAAAGAGTGCTAAAAATCAAGATGAACAAGAAAGATTTTTAGTAAAAGAAATTGAAAAGTTGACGCCAAAACAAATGATTGGTTTTCGGTTAAGAACTGACAAATTTCTTTACGACACTTACAACTCCGAAATGTGGTGTGCTGGATATATAATGAACGATGGTTGTTCGGACGATGGATTTGAATATTTTAGAAATTGGATAATATCAAGAGGAAAGGATACATATTACAAAGCCAAAGAGAATCCAGATAGTTTGATTTTGGAATTTGTGGAAGTTGAGGAATACTATGACTTTGAAGGTTTTTGGTACGTTGCGTTAACAGCATTCCAAAACAAAACCGGGAAGGAACTTTACGATTACATATCTGACGATTTCAAAACAAACGAAGGAAATTATCCAAATTTCGAGTTCACTTGGAAAGAAGAGGAACCTGAAACTATGAAAGCAATCTGCCCGTTATTATTTGAGAAAATGTGGAATTAAAGATGGTTGTAATTCATCGAGATTTAGTGCGCGCCCAAAGTAAAAAGTATTCATCAAACCTCTGATTTCTTGGCATAATAATTTTGTTTCTTACGCCATCCTCTCACCGATATTTGGCAAATCGTAGGAGGCAAGAACGAAATCATGCCAGAGACCTTTGGTGACTAATCAACAAAACGCAAATGAAATTTAAATTAGTTTTATTTACTTGTTCAGTCCTTTTAGGGCTAAATCTTATTGCACAAGAATCGAAATATATAGAAGTAACGGGAAGTGCTGAAATGTTAATTGACCCTGATGAATTTGTTTTCATAATAGGAATCGAAGAATACTGGAAAGAGGAATTTGAAAAAAAGAAAGAATTCGAGGACTACAAAAATAAGGTCAACATAAGTGAAATTGAAGGACAACTTATAAAAGACTTAAATGAATTGGGAATCAAATCAGAGGATATAAAATCAACGGAAGTAGGAAATCATTGGAGATACAGGGGAAAAGAGTTTTTGATAAGCAAAAGAATTGAAATCTTGTTGACGGACTTTGAACTCATAAACCAAATCATATCTAAACTTGACGGAAAAGGAATTGACTATATGCGGATTGGGGAACTAAAAAACAAAAAGCTCGTCAATTATCGCAAGGAAGTGAAAAAACGGGCTTTGCTCGCAGCAAAGGAAAAAGCCGAATATTTGTTAGAAACCATTGACAAAAAACTTGGGGATGTTATCTCGATTACCGAACTAAATTCCGAAAACTATTTTTGGAGACCTGAAATATCAACAAGTAATGTACTAATGAATTCAAATGAAAATTCGCAAGCCGAAAATGAAAAGAAAATCAAATTGAGATTTGAAATCAACGCAAAATTTGAAATAGAATAACCGTTGCCAACAAAGATTACCGTAATTCATTGTGGTTTGATGCTAAGCCAGAAATCAAAGTGTAGCCTTCCCTGTTTTTCTAAATTATCTTAGCCCTACAATTACCGCACAATATGACCAGAGCAGAATTTGTAAAAATATGTGGGATTTTTGGGCTGGGACTCCCCTTTCAATTTTCCTTAATGCCCGGTGGCATCCGTGATGAAATGGGAACGCCTTTTAAAGGAAAGGTCCTTATCATAGGTGCTGGTGCCGGGGGATTGTCCGCAGGCTACTTTTTACGGCAACAGGGCACTGATTTTGAAATTCTCGAGGCGTCAGGGAACTACGGAGGCCGGATGCGGATAAACACGGACTTTGCCGATTTCCCTATCCCTTTGGGAGCGGAATGGTTGGAAACCAAACGAACTATTTTCCGGGAAATCGTAAACGACCCCAAGGTTCCCGTCACTATTGAAACCATTAGGGACGGGGTTGACCGGAAATTCGTCAACTACTCTTGGTATTCCTTTTTTGAAGAATACATTGTACCCTCCATTAAGGATAGTATTTCCTATGATACGGTAGTACGATCTATTGATTATTCCGGGAACCAAATAGTAGTCCGCACAGATAAGGGACAGCATATGGCAGACAAGGTGGTTATCTCCGTTCCGTTAAAAATTCTTCAGGATGGGGACATCCGTTTTACGCCCAGCCTTCCCCCCAAAAAACGGGAAGCCATAGACCGTACTGTAATTTGGGATGGCTTTAAGGCTTTTTTCGAGTTTTCCGCGAAGTTTTACGATGATGAATATTCGTTTAGAATAAGGCCAGCGCGTAAGGGGCAGAAAATGTACTACAATGCCGCATTGGGGCAAAATACCACCAAGCACATTTTGGGATTGTTCACAGTAGGTACTCCCGCACAAGACTATATTTCTCGCTCGGAAAATGACCTGAAAGCATTTATTTTAAGCGAATTGGATAGTATTTATGACAACCGGGCCACCCCAAACTACGTGAATCATATCGTCCAAAATTGGAATAACGAACCCTTTATAAAAGCGGGGTATATGACGGATCACGAGAACCCGTTAACGGTAAGGAAACTCGCAAAATCCGTTGCCGATAAACTGTATTTTGCAGGCGGGGCATATACAAATGGCACAGATTGGGTCTCGGTGCATACCGCTGCACGATCGGCCATGAAAACGATAGTGGAAATAAATGGGGCGTAATTTGCGATATAATACCCGTAAATGGGTGTTGCGACCATTATTAGAAAGCTATAAAACATAAAGAAATAGAAAACCATGGCCAATGAAAAAAGAAACAACCGAAAGTCCCCACAAACCAAATCCAAGAATCCTCCAATTTAACGAAAGCCAAACCCCCCAAGAGCGGGAAATCTGCGCAGTGCTGTCCAAAATCATTACTGCGGCCTTACCTGAGGCCGAAAATAAAATATGGCACAGGCATCCTGTTTGGTTTTTGGACGGCAATCCCATAGTGGGCTACAATAAATTAAAAGCAGGCATTCGCCTTATGTTTTGGAGTGGCGCAAGTTTTGACGAAGAAAAGCTAAAACCGGGAACGGGGAAATTTAAGGACGCCTCTATACTGTATACGGCCCTAGACCAAATACAGGAAGAAGATGTAAATCGTTGGATTACCAAATCCCGAGGAATACAATGGGACTACAAGAATATTTATAAGCGAAAAGGAAAATTGGAACGTTTAAAGTAAACTGCCTCGGGGCAGGCCCTAGAGGCATTGATTGTAAACCAAGTTTGATTTCGAGGCAAACCTCGGAGCATTTAAATCTCGATTATCGAGTAAAACCCAGCATTTGAAACTTTCTGGCTTTTATAGCGCCTAAACCATTCTCGCCAATGTCCCAAGAACTGCCTTTACGGAAAATTATCCATGTGGATATGGACGCCTTTTACGCCTCCGTGGAGCAATTGGATAATCCGGAGCTAAGGGGCAAACCTGTTGCCGTTGGGGGCAGTTCCAAACGGGGCGTGGTATCCGCAGCCAGTTACGAGGCCCGGAAATTTGGTGTGCGCAGTGCCATGAGTAGTGTACTGGCCCGGCGCAAATGTCCTGAGCTTATTTTTGTTAGGGCCCGGTTTGACCGTTACAAGGAGATTTCACGGAAAGTCAGGGATATTTTCTTCACATATACCGATTTGGTGGAGCCGCTATCCCTGGATGAGGCCTATTTGGACGTGACGGTGAACAAAAAAGGAAATCCTTCGGCCACCTTGATCGCCCGTGAAATACGGGAGCTCATTTTTGAGGAAACAGGGCTCACCGCCTCCGCGGGGATATCCATTAACAAGTTTATCGCAAAGGTGGCTAGCGATATCAATAAACCCAACGGGCAAAAAACCGTAAACCCGGAAGAGGTCATTCCCTTTTTGGAAGCCTTGGAAATCCGGAAGTTCTACGGAGTGGGCAAGGTAACGGCTGAAAAAATGTACAAACTAGGGATTTTTACAGGGGCGGAACTTAAGCAAAAATCCCTGGAGTTTTTAACGACCACCTTTGGAAAAAGCGGAAGTTATTACTACGATGTCGTACGGGGTATCCATACCAGCGCCGTAAAACCGGACCGGATTCCCAAATCGGTAGGGGCGGAGCGTACCTTTCAAGAGAACCTGAGCAGTGAGATATTCATGTTGGAAAAATTGGACCACATTGCCCAAGAACTTGACCGGCGTTTAAAAAAATCGGGAATTGCCGGAAAGACCATCACCTTAAAAATCAAATACAGCGATTTTACCCTTCAGACCCGTAGTAAGACCCTTCCTTATTTTATTTCGGACAAGGCCCTGATCTTGGAAATGGCAAAGGAGCTTTTATATCAGGAAAAACTGCAGAATTCCGTGCGTCTATTGGGCATTTCCCTGGCCAGTCTAAATACGGGCGAATCAAAAACGGATGAGGCCAAGGAATCCGTATCGGTACAGTTAAAGTTCGATTTTTAAGATATAAATCTACCTATTAATTCAAGGTTATCTTCAAGAGGATGCACGACAGATTTCACTTTTTTGGATATATCGGGGAATTTGGGACGGCTTTTTGGTTCAAAGTCCCCACCCAACCTCCCCGCCTAAGGCGGGAGGGGTTTCCCTCCTTCGGAGGGATTAAGGGAGGACAAAATCAACAAGGCAGTGAAATTTGTCGTGCACCCCTTCAAGAAACAAAAAGGATAAATCTTTATTTTTTTGGTATCTTGGGCACCTAATGAAGCATTCCCCCGTAAGACAACACATTATAACTAAGGCTTCCGAACTTTTCTACGCCAAGGGTTATAACAAGACCGGCATTAATGAGATTATTGATAAGGCCGGTATCGCCAAAGCTACCTTGTACCACCATTTTAAATCCAAGGAAGAAATTTGCCTGGCCCACCTGCACTTAAGGCATACCCATTTTATGGAGGCCTTACGCGCCTATATCCCAAGTCGTGGAAAGGGCCGGCCCCAATTGTTGGGGATCCTGGATTTTCTAAAGGAACTTTACCGGGAAGATACCTTTAACGGTTGTTGGTGCCAAAAAGCATTGGCCGAGATTCCAAGGGACAACGTAAAGATCCGGCACGAAATACAACAGCAAAAGAAGGAACTGCTAGCTTTTATCAAGGATACGGTAAATGCCAATATCAAGAACCTTTCCCGTGCGGAGGCCGAAAAGATTTCCAGCGGCCTGTTCCTATTGTATGAGGGTGCCATTAGTGAGAGTAATCTGCAGCAAAACGATTGGCCCATCTATTCGGCCAGACGTCTTGGGGTTCTTTTGCTTCCCGAAGACCTATAATGAAAAGGCCCTTTGGTCTTAACATCCAAAGGGCCTAACCACCTAAACTAAACCAACCTTATTGTACAATGATCGTATTGTCCGTAGCCGTTGGATTCAAGGGGCAGAAATATACATATTCCCCTTTTTCTAAAACTGTAGGATTAGAGGCCTGCTTCTCCCCTGTTTTCACTTTTTGGGTCACATAAGCCGTTTTGATATGGTTTTCCGGCTTACTGATATCTTTCCCCTTTTGGACCAACACAAATCCCACATCGTGCCCTACCGCGTTGTTGGAGATTTCAAAAACATAAGTCCCGGGATTTACCGTAAGTTGTTTTTGGGTAAACTCC
Organism: Bacteroidota bacterium; assembly: GCA_039819225.1. Lineage (GTDB taxonomy): Bacteria > Bacteroidota > Bacteroidia > Flavobacteriales > Flavobacteriaceae > Ulvibacterium. The sequence continues at coordinate 8,249 of JBCBSN010000049.1, forward strand.
CCGGCGGTCTGCTCCAAGGAAATGGTCTTCACATCTTTGCCCATTTTATCGGTTTTCATCATTTTGTCTTGGGCGTTCAGGGTGAATGTCAATCCGAATACTAATAGGGTTACTGCAATTACTTTTTTCATAATTAATCGATTTTTAAGACGGTTCCCCATCGGGGAATCCTTTGATTATGTGTTTTCTTTATGGTTCATCCTTATTTAAGACCCACAAGGTTTCCAAATAACCTTGCAGGTCCATAATTCTTTAGGCTTCTATAGGCTCAAGTGGTTGTACTTCCGGAAAGTCTACCGGAACCTGGGTAGTCTTGTGTAAATAGTTGCTTATGGTCTTGTCCCCCACTAATACTATGGTATCAACAAGGTTTTCTTTGGTCCAGCCTGCCGCAAAGAATTGATCCAAAACGTTCTGGTCCGCCGCACCTCGATTCTCGGTAAGGTTTTTGGCCAAGGAGGCAAGGGCATTCAGTTTTGTGTCAAAGGAGGCATTACCGGCCCTGAGTTCCAAAATCTGATCATCGGTAAAACCGTTCATTTTTCCAATAGCGGTATGGGCGGACAAACAATAGATACAACTGTTCACTTCGCTTACGGCAAGGTTCACCACTTCTTTCTCCTTGGCCCTTAAGGATGTTTTGGCATTTTGAAGCGCCAAATAGTTTCCCAGGGCATTTTTGGAATAGGCGTAGGTGGCGTACAGGTTGGGTACAAAACCTACGGCTTTCTCCAAATTGTCAAAAATGGCTTGATTGTTTTCGGATACTTCTTCTCTTTTTGGTACATTAAATGTGCTCATGATTCTAATGGTTTATGTCATTCCCTTGGACGATTACCATACTCTGGCTGAAGGGATAAGACGATTTGTATTTATATTAACTGTTATTTTTTAGCTTGTCCGTATCACAATAAAAATCGTGATGGTGTTTTTGTTCGCAATGCGTGGATGGGGGTACGGGTTTAAGTATCGATTTTCTGGGTGTCCGAAAGATTTCGATAAGATTAAAAATGGAAACTCGCTTTATGTACATCTTGCTTTGTTTTTAAGTATAGCACAAAGATGGGGCGTAAACGAGCATGGGTGTTAGGCACTATTTCCCGATGGCTTGTAGAAATTTCCCTAGTGTGAAGTCAAGTCTTGAATAAAGGGTTGGTCGGTCGTGTATCTTGAGGTAGACCAAGGCATCCACCTTTGGCGGATTAGCCATAGGCGAGATGGCGCATGGATGGCATAATCGGAACTACGTAGGTCTTTTTGTAACGCCCAATCCCTGAAAAGATACCCCGGTTAGTCTTTAGGTTTAAGTTTGACTTGGTACTAAGACCCAAAGGAAATACCGAGAAAATAAGATGGGCTTAAGGGATAGGGGTACACAAAACCGCTTAAACGCTGGACAACCCTTTTTCGCGGTATTGTGTTGGGGATTGGCCGATCATCTTCTTAAAAAAGCGACTAAAATGTGCGGGATCGTTAAAGCCAAGCTCATAAGCGATTTCCTGATTTTGTTTATCCGTGAAGTTGATAAGGCGTTTGGCTTCCAGGGCCAAGCGCTCCAGGATAATCTGTTGGGGCGATTTCTGATTGTATATCGCAAAAAGGTTGGAAAGGGTTTTAGGGCTTTTAAACAGCAATTCGGCATAATCACTAACCTTCCTTTTTGTCTTGTAATGGATATCTACCATTACGTTGAACTTTCGGATAATATCTATTTGATCATTATCCAACCTTTTCACCAAGCGCTGCTCCTTCGCCAGGCGGGTACAAATGATAATCAGTCTTTTTAGCAACATCTGGAGCATATCGCCCTGAATGGTATCCGGGGTTGAAAATTCCTCCACGAAAACCTGGTACAAAAGCGCAAATTTATGCTTTTGGGCCTCAGGGATGGTTACAATGGGTAAATCCTGCGTCCCGAAAAAAAGAATCCCGTTGCAGGATACTTCATGATCATGATCCCGTATACAATAGAACTCCCTATTAAAAAGGAAACTTGTAAGGGGCAGGGCCTGTGGACTAAAGGAAACGTGTTGTAAGTAAGTAGTGGTCATCAACTGTTCGGGAAGAAGGGTAACCGGTGCTCCATCTATCTCCAAACTTACCGGGGACTCATTTCTGTTCCATAAAATTTGAATATTGGCGGAGGCTACAGGAAAATGTTCTTTGTATTGCGCTATGTGGTCCGTAAACCCAAAAAAAGACCCCAACTTTGGGTCATGGAATTGAAATTTCATCTTTGGTTTCGATTCAATTTGAGGAATTAGTCCCGTTTTTTTGTTCATCCTTACGATACCAAAATATCCCTAAAAGTGGAATTCTATTGAACAAAAGTGTTAAGCATAGCCCTAAATTTCACCTTTTTGGGCCGTTTTCGTAGTATTGAACTGTATTTGGCCCAGGTGCTATGGCCTATTTTTCAACTTTATCCCGATGGCATGAATGACACAGTGGACTATGACAGAGCGGCGCACCGATTTTATAAATCCCGGGATATCGTTCCTTTACCCTTGATTTCTTGGGATTTTTATGCTGTTCATTTACAAAAAATAGGGCACGATTCCGAGGATATTACCTCTCTTGAAGCCCTAGCCCATAAAAACCGTTGGGAGGTTGTTCCGAAATTCCGAGAAAAATTGGTCCGGGACAGTTATGTTATCGTGGTCACCGACCCCCATTTAGAAATTGTTCACGCCACACAAAATATTTTGGGGATGACGGGATACCTGCCCAATGAGATTATTGGTAAAAAGCCCAAAATATTCCAAGGCAGGGACACCTCCAGGGAGACCTCAAGGAAAATTGGAAGGGCGGTACGGCTCAAAAAACCTTTTGAGGCCGTTGTCCTCAACTATAGAAAGGACGGAACTCCATATAAATGCTGGATCCAAGGTTCTCCCGTCTTCGACCGTTCCGGAAAGGTGGTAAATTTCATCGCCTATGAGAAGAAGGTCGCCTAATTTAATTTATAAATTAAAACGTACAGGTTTCTATTTCTGTAACCCTTAGGGTATTTACCATCCCTTTATCCTTGATCGGCATTGCAGCTAGACTTATCAGCATATCCCCAACGTCCAAGAAACCTTTTTTACAGGCAATGGCGTTTACATCCTCTATGGTTTCGTCCGTGGAAACATACTTGTCATAATAAAAAGCCTTAACTCCCCAGAGCAGATTCAATTGCGTCAATATCCTTTTATTGGATGTAAATACAAGAATATGGGCACTGGGCCTCCAGGCTGAAATTTGGAAGGCCGTATAACCGCTATTGGTCAAGGTAGAAATGGCCTTGGCGTTAATTTCATTGGCCATGATCGCCGCATGGTAACAAACAGACTTGGTAATATATCTTTTGGTACGGATATGGGGCGGTTTTTGGGGTACTTGAATCAGTTCCGATCCCTCCACACTGCTGAGTATGCTACACATTTTTTGAATCACCTGTACGGGATAGTTGCCTACGGAAGTTTCTCCGGAAAGCATCACGGCATCCGCCCCGTCCATTACGGAATTGGCCACGTCGTTTACCTCGGCGCGGGTGGGCGTAAGACTGGTGATCATAGTCTCCATCATCTGGGTGGCAATGATAACCGGGATACGGGCCCGTTTGGCACGCAGGACCAATTGCTTCTGAATCAAGGGTACTTCCTGCGCCGGCACCTCTACGCCCAAATCGCCCCGGGCCACCATAAGCCCATCGCAATAGGATACGATTTTATCTATATTCTCAACGGCCTCGGGTTTTTCGATTTTCGCTACGATAGGTATCTTATGTTCCGAGTGTTCCCTTATCAAATTTTGAAGGTCTATCAGGTCTTGGCTAAACCGCACAAAGGACAGGGCTATCCAATCCACTTCTTGGGATATGGCAAAAATAGCGTCCTTTACGTCTTTCTCGGTAAGTGCGGGCAATGAAATATTGGTGTTGGGCAGATTCACGCCTTTTTTGGACCTAAGCGGCCCGCCCTGTACTACCTTGGTCTTCACTTCGTTCTTTTTGTTGGTGGACAGTACCTCAAAGATTAGTTTACCATCGTCCAGTAGCACCCTTTCTCCCGGATTTACATCCTTTGGAAAACTAGTATAGTTCATATACACCCTTTCCGAATTCCCCTCAAAAGGTTCGCCAGTGGCAAAGGCGATCTCGTCACCTGGAGATACTACCACTTCACCGGCCATGGTCCCTACCCTGAGCTTGGGACCCTGCAGATCTGCAAGTATGGCCACATGGGTATGGAGTTCCTCGTTCAATTCCCGGATGATACGAACACGCTCTTCCACATCGTCGTAATGGGCATGGGAAAAGTTTATCCTAAAGACGTCTACCCCGGCCTGAATCATGCTGCGCAGTACCTCCTTCTCACTGGTGGCCGGACCCAAAGTAGCAACTATCTTTGTCTTTTTCTGGTTTGGCATCGGTTTAAAAGATTAGGTTCTTCTTAGATTTCAATGTTTGGGTTTCCAAGGGATAGGCAGTAATGATATTGGGAATGGTATTCAGGATAGCGACAACATCCTTCCCATAATCCATTTCCCCCTGTTCGATTTTAAGGAAGTAATCCACTTCCTTTTGCTCCGGTATAAAATGATAGGTTACAAATGTAGGGTTGTTCCCAAAAAGACCATCGCCTGTAGTCATATCCACTGCAGAGGTACAGTTACATATTAAGGTCCAGTACAGGTCTCTGGTATCGTCTCGCCATTCGAAGAGGGGAAAATTAACCTCGGCCGCAGTCCCCAAGTCTTTTTCCGTTCTTTCAAACTTGGCGTTCAGGTACAGGTTTAACCTATATACCAAGGCATAATCCTCAAGGGTACTATGCAGTGCTAGAAGTTCAAAGGAATCTTCGTAGAAATCTTCGGTAATTCTATAAATCGCCCCCATAGGTGTACAAAGCGTAAATATAGGATTAATAACGCAATACTTGCGCGGACATTTAGGTTAAAGTACTTTAAGAAAAAGCTATGTATCCTTGATCTCTGCCTTAATAGATGGGTGCTCAGGACTTTTTTATTTTGCCCTGAAGGGCGTAATAGGCTCTTTTGGAGGCTCCTTCCTCCGCCTTTTTTTTGGATGTGGCCCTAGCTTTTGCCATGACTTTTCCATTTATGGACAGTTTTACCGCAAAGTGCTTCAGCGTATCGTTACCTGTGTCCTCATACACATTGTAATTAAAGGTCTTCTTTTGTTTTTGACACCACTCTATAATAAGGCTTTTATAGCTTATGACCTTTCCTTCCAATTGTTCAATATCAACATAAGGGGCAATGACCCTCTCATTAATGAATTTTTCGCAATAAGAATACCCTCTGTCCAAATAAATGGCCCCTACCAAAGCTTCAAAAACATTTCCATGGATATTGTCACCAAAATGTGATTTGGGAATTCGGCTTTCAACGAAATGGATAAGGTTTAGATCTCTTCCCAATTCGTTCAAGTGTTTTCTGCTCACGATCTTGGATCTCATTTTGGTGAGATACCCTTCATCACCTTCCGGCACTTCATTGAACAGGTGCTTGGAAATAATGGTCCCCAACATGGAATCTCCCAGAAATTCCAGTCGTTCATAATTAATGGGGTTGCCATTTTTATCCTTCTTGTTGGCGGACCGGTGCAAAAAGGCCTTTTTGTATATCTGCAGTTTTTTGGGCTTAAATCCTAGAATCTTTGTTATTCCCAAAAAAAAATCCCCATCCGCTTTAGGGTGGGAATTGAATATATGGGAAGTAAAACTCATTTTAAGGTTTAGCTGGTTTTCTTAAAGACGACACAGGCATTGTGGCCCCCAAAGCCAAAGGTATTGCTCATGGCCACCTTAACTTCCCGTTTTTGGGCTTTGTTAAGGGTAAGGTTTAGCTTGGGGTCTATGTTCTCATCCACGGTACTGTGATTTATGGTAGGCGGCACCATACCGTGTTCCATGGCCAAGATCGAGGCTATGGCCTCGATGGCCCCGGCGGCACCCAACAGATGTCCTGTCATGGATTTGGTGGAATTTATATTGATATTGGGGGCATACTCCCCGAACACTTCGGAAATGGCTTTTAGCTCGGCTACGTCTCCCAAGGGGGTAGAGGTACCGTGGGTATTGATCGCATCGATCTCGCTAATCTCAAGTCCCGAATCCTTTAAGCAGTTCTGCATTACCCTAACTACACCAATTCCGTCCGGATGTGGGGCGGTCATATGATAGGCATCACTTGAAAGTCCCCCGCCGGCAAGTTCCGCATATATTTTGGCCCCCCTGGCCTTGGCATGTTCATATTCCTCCAGAATTAAGGCTCCGGCACCTTCGCCCAAGACAAAACCGTCCCGTGTAGCATCAAAAGGTCTGGAAGCGGTCTCAGGGCTATCATTACGGGTAGAGAGGGCGTGCATGGCACCAAAACCACCCATTCCGGCAATGGTCACCGCGGCTTCGCTACCCCCGGTAACGATAACATCGCAATAGCCCATCCTAATATAGTTGAGCGCGTCTATCATAGCATTGGCCGAGGAGGCACAGGCAGAGACCGTGGTGTAGTTGGGCCCCATAAAACCGTGCTTAATAGAGATGTTCCCCGGAGCTATGTCCGCAATCATCTTAGGAATAAAAAATGGATTAAAACGTGGGGTGCCGTCTCCTTGGGCATAGTTCATAACTTCGTTCTGAAAGGTCTCCAGACCACCGATACCGGCTCCCCAGACTACTCCAACTCGAAATTTATCCACATTTTCCAAATCCAATTTGGAATCCTTTATGGCCTCATCCGAAGAAACCATGGCGTATTGTGAAAAGCGATCCAGCTTACGGGCCTCTTTTCGATCAAAAAAGTCTTCCGGTCTGTATCCCTTTACTTCACAGGCAAACTTGGTCTTGAACTTTTCGGTATCATAATAGGTTATGGGCGCGGAGCCGCTCCTTCCCTGTGCCAAACCGTTCCAGTACTCCTCTATATTGTTACCTATGGGCGTTAATGCACCCAGTCCCGTAACCACAACTCGCTTTAACTGCATTTAACCAAATTTTTGTTTCTGGAAAACGTCTCGCTCCTGCCTATACCTAAGCCAAACGTAAATTAAAAAAATTATCCATGCGATGGGTTATCACATGGATAATTTCAATACTTCTTCAAAAAAACATACGATTACTTCGCTTCTTCTATATAGCTTATGGCCTGACCGACCGTTGCAATGTTTTCCGCCTGATCGTCAGGGATTTGAATGTCAAATTCTTTTTCAAACTCCATAATCAACTCTACGGTGTCCAAAGAATCCGCCCCTAAGTCGTTGGTAAAGCTAGCCTCGGATACAACTTCGTTTTCATCAACCCCCAATTTATCTACGATTATAGCTTTTACTCTTGATGCAATGTCTGACATAATGATATCGGTTTTAATAATTTAAATGATGGCAAAAATAAAAAACTTTGTTGTAATTCCGCTATTTGCGTCCAAAATGTATGGGAATATAAGAAATTTAAGTACGGTATCCCTATTTTTGATCTGTAAATAATGACTCCCTTTTTATGCCGGTAGGCCCTGTTAAAAACATAGTGCTATTTGCTTCGGGCTCTGGCTCCAATGTAGAGAATATAGCTCGCTATTTTAAGGATGACCCCTTAATACATATCATGGCCGTGTTTACCAATAACAAACAGGCCCGGGTCCTAGATCGATGCAATAAGCTGAATATAGGCACCTTATGTTTCAATAGAACGGCATTTTATCAGGAGGAGCACATTCTCCGGATACTTGTTGCCCTAGCTCCGGACCTTATTGTTTTGGCCGGGTTCCTTTGGAAAATACCTCAAAACCTCGTCGATACCTTTCCCGATAAAATCATTAACATACACCCGGCCCTTTTGCCCAAATATGGTGGCAAGGGCATGTATGGGGTCAAAGTACATGAAGCGGTAAAAGCCAATAAAGAGACCCAAACGGGAATTACCATCCATTTTGTAAACGCCAATTATGATGAGGGAGCCATTATCCATCAGGCTATCACCCCTGTTTTGCCCACGGATACGGCGGCTTCCATTGCAGAGAAAGTACACCAATTGGAGTATGAACATTTTCCCAAGGTTATTGAAAAACTCCTATCCAAGACATAATGGCCAAGAAACCCAAATTTTATGTGGTATGGAAAGGAAAAAGGCCAGGCATCTATGAGAGCTGGGAAGATTGCAAGGCACAGATAGCAGGCCATAAAGGGGCCCAATACAAATCGTTCCCCAACTTTGCGGAAGCCAAAAAGGCTTTTAACGGAAACTATTCAGATTACCGCAAGGGATCCAACAAAGTCCCCAAACTGTCCCAGGAAGAACTGCTGCGGTTCGGAAGTCCCAACTATCATTCCATTGCCGTGGATGCGGCTTCCAGCGGCAATCCAGGGGTTATGGAGTATCAAGGGGTAGATACCAAGACCAAGAAAGTGCTTTTTAAACAGGGGCCCTTTAAGGAGGGTACCAACAACATTGGCGAGTTTTTGGCCTTGGTACATGGGTTGGCCTATTTAAAGGAGCGAAAAAGCGATCGTGTCCTATATACCGATTCACGAATCGCTATGGGCTGGGTACGTCAAAAGACCTGCAATACCAAACTTGTGGAAAACCTCAACAACAAAACCCTTTTTGATTTGGTCCGAAGGGCCATACATTGGTTAAAGCACAATGATTATAATACTCCGATCATAAAATGGGAGACCAAGGCCTGGGGCGAGATCCCTGCGGATTTTGGGCGGAAGTAAGCTCTTTTTCCTCATAAAAAAAGGGAAGGGCCACAAAATAGGAATAGGCAGTTAAAAGCGGTATATTTGCAGAAAATTGCAACCCAAGACCTACTATTAAGGTCTCTTAATTGCTAGCGAAACAATATGCACAAACTTCTTATTGTAGGCACTGTCGCTTTTGACGAAATCGAGACCCCTTTTGGCAAAACGGACAGGATTTTGGGCGGTGCCGCAACGTTTATAGGTCTGGCCGCCTCCCAGTTTGATGTTGACCCCGCGATAGTCTCCGTTGTAGGTGATGATTTGCCCAAGGAATATCTAGACCTTCTCGAGGAAAGGAATATCGATATTTCGGGAATTGAAATCGTAAAGGGCGGCAAAACCTTTTACTGGAAAGGCAAATACCATAACGATCTTAACTCCAGGGACACCCTGGTCACCGAGTTGAATACCTTGGCCGATTTTAATCCTGTGGTGCCGGACGAATATAAAGATGCCGAAGTGGTGATGCTAGGCAACCTTCATCCGAACATACAGGTCAGCGTAATCCGGCAAATGGAAAAACGTCCCGATTTGATTATCCTGGACACTATGAATTTTTGGATGGATAATACCATGTCAGAATTAATGCAGGTTATTGGCATAATAGACGTAATCACCATTAATGACGAAGAGGCACGGCAGCTTACGGGGGAATACTCCTTGGTAAAAGCCGCGCAGGAGATACATAAAATGGGGCCAAAGTACGTGGTCATTAAAAAAGGGGAACACGGGGCACTTTTGTTTGAAAAGGAAAATGTTTTTTATGCACCCGCCCTGCCCTTAAAGGAGGTTTTTGACCCTACCGGCGCCGGGGATACCTTTGCCGGTGGATTCTGCGGTTATCTGGCGGCCACGGGAAACACCTCTTTTAATGGACTTAAGAATGCGGTGATCCACGGTTCCAATCTGGCCTCCTTTTGTGTAGAGCGTTTTGGAACGGAACGGATGCAAGACCTGGATCGGGACAAAGTGAAGAGAAGGTTACATCAATTTAAGGCCTTGACACAATTTGAAATAGAGCTACAATAAGTACCTGCCCTGAATTATCGGGGCTTTTTTAATTTGAAGAGACAATGAGCGATGCCATTAAGCACGAATGTGGAATTTCCGTAATCCGTTTGTTGAAGCCCCTGGAGTACTACCATGAAAAATATGGCACGGCCTTTTATGGGGTAAATAAGATGTATCTTATGATGGAAAAGCAGCACAATCGAGGCCAGGATGGTGCAGGCTTTGCCAGTATAAAATTGGATATGTCCCCGGGGGAACGCTATATGAGCAGGGTACGGTCCATACAGCAACAACCTATCCAAGATATCTTTGCCCAGATTACGCAACGTATCAACAAGGCCTTTAAGGAGCACCCGGAAGCAGCAAAGGACGTTGCATGGCAAAAAAAAAATATCCCTTACATAGGCGAACTTCTATTGGGCCATGTACGGTACGGGACCTTTGGCAAGAATGGCATTGAAAGCGTACATCCTTTCCTTAGGCAGAACAACTGGATGCATCGCAATCTTATTGTGGCGGGTAATTTTAATATGACTAACGTACATGAGCTGTTCGACAATTTAGTACAGCTGGGCCAGCACCCCAAGGAGATGGCGGACACGGTGACCGTAATGGAAAAGATAGGTCACTTTTTGGATGATGCCGTAGCCAAGCTTTACAAACAGATCAAAAAAGAGGGGTATACCAAACAGGAAGCTTCCGCCTTGATCGTGGAACGCCTAAAGCTTTCCAAGATCTTGAAGAGGGCGGCCAAAAATTGGGATGGAGGTTATGCCATGGCCGGTCTATTGGGGCACGGGGATGCCTTTGTCCTAAGGGATCCAGGAGGAATACGGCCTGCCTACTATTATAAGGACGATGAAATTGTGGCCGTGGCATCGGAAAGGCCGGCCATACAGACGGTCTTCAATGTTGAACATAAAAAAGTAAAGGAAATAGACCCCGGCCATGCCCTTATCATTAAAAAGGATGGCTCCGTAGGCATACGGAAGATTTTGGAACCTACAGAACGAAAAGCCTGTTCCTTTGAACGCATATATTTTTCCAGGGGAAGCGACAAGGATATCTATCACGAGCGCAAGGAACTGGGAAGAATGATTTTTCCCCAGATTCTTAAGGCTATAGACCAAAACATAAAGAAGACGGTTTTTTCTTATATTCCCAATACGGCGGAAACCTCTTTTCTGGGTATGGTAGGACAAGCCCAAAATTACCTGAACAAAAAGAAGGAAGAACAGATTCTGTCCTTGGGCAATGCCATTACCAGCAAGCAATTGCATGAGATCCTGGAAGTGCGCCCGAGGATAGAAAAAGTGGCCATCAAGGATGCCAAGCTTAGGACTTTTATTACCCAGGATAGTGGTAGGGACGACCTGGTGACACATGTCTACGATATCACTTATGGTTCGGTAAAAAAAGGGGACAATTTGGTAATTATAGATGACAGCATTGTCCGTGGCACCACCTTAAAACGTAGCATCCTTCGGATTTTGGATCGCTTATCGCCAAAAAAAATCATTGTGGTCTCCTCAGCACCCCAGATCCGATATCCGGATTGCTATGGCATAGATATGGCCAAACTGGAGGATTTTGTGGCCTTTCGTGCTGCGTTGGCCCTACATAAAGAAAACGGCAGTTATTCCCTGGTAGATGAAATATATCAAAAATGTGTCGCCCAATTACAGTCCGGCGCCGATTATGTCATCAACCATGTTAAGGAACTTTACAAGCCCTTTTCCACAGAGGAAGTCTCCAAAAAAATAGGGGAGTTGTTGAGTCCAGAGGATATCCGTGCCAAGGTACAGATCATCTATCAGACCATAGAAAGTTTGCACCAGGCCTGCCCCGACCATTTGGGGGACTGGTATTTCACTGGAAACTATCCCACTCCGGGTGGCAATCGTGTAGTAAACCGGGCCTTCATCAATTTCTATGAAGGAAAGAATCAAAGGGCCTATTAGCCGGTTTGATCGATGAAACGCACAAAATTGTGTATTTTGTCGATAATTATTGCTTTTCATCGGGTTTATAATCGGCCTGCGGCATCACCAAGTTATTTTTAGGCTTGCCATAGCATAAGTAGGTTAAGTTCATGGTAAGATTTGGGGCAAAAAAGGTGGAGGCTTCTCCACCTTTTTTATTCAAGTCATTTAAACTTTTTGGATCGAAACGTCTCGCCCCGATAGTTATCGGGAACTTTCGGGACAGCGGGTTTTGTGCGCAGATATCTTGAGTACTCGGGAATAGAGCTCCATTGCGGGGCTACGAAGAGAGAAAAAGACAAAAAATAGACCCATTCGGTATTTTAACCGACTAAGTGGTCGGTTTATCCCATACCTTTTTTTGAAACCTATCAATACCTTATGTTTGCTGAACCATAGCATAAGTAGGTTAAGTTCATGGTAAGATTTGGGGAAAAAGACGGG
>JBCBSN010000050.1:0-20395 GCA_039819225.1 Bacteroidota bacterium
AATAAATACGTTGCCTAAGTTGGCTATAACTCCTTGCTAGATTATAACTAACTCTAAACCTATTTATTCTATTATTATCATTGGATAAGTGGTATTAACAAAATCCATTTCAGATTGATTTAGATTTTCAAAGGGTTTCTGAAATTCTGATTCAGCCAATTCCATTCGTAATTGAGTTAATTCTTTTCTTATAAGGTCACTAACCTCCGAATAAACGCGATACTTTGCATTTTTGTCGGTTGATAATGATAAAATTGATTCGGATTTGTTCCTCTTGTAATATTCACTTAACATATCCCCAAGCTGATTTAATTCGATTTGTTCACTTTGGCAAATAATTTTGCTTTCATCGTTAATTTCAATTTTCAAAGCGTTACTTATTTGCTGTTCAGTAGGACTTTTTAAAGTTGTAACGGTATGGTCTATTCCAGCAGAAGTAGAGATTAAATCGAATACAAAATATATGGACATTTTGTAGTATTCCATTCCATAATCCGCAGTTTCCAATACGTCATATATTTTTGAAGCAACGTCTTTTTTTTCTAAACCTTTGCTCTTAGTCAATATCTTGATAAGCTCATTTGTGAATTCTAAATATTTATCGGATTCGAATTCATTCGACTTTAGCACTATCGCTTTCTGACAATTATTCAATTCCTCCTTTTCAGGGCCAAATAGTTCATGCCATTGTTTAATGAAAGGTTTTGAAGGCATTTGATGAAGTTTTCCGCTTGCCATTTCACTAAACGCATTTTGTAGTGATTGAGCAGTCGAATCCTGTATTATACCTTCGGTGACAAGTAAATTTTGATGATTAATAATCAATGACTTTAGACTTATCCCATTATCGGGCATAGAATTAGAAATGCATTTTGATATAGCATTTTCAATTCGGTTATCCTGGCCGTAGCTCCCGGTACATACACAGAAGAATAAAATAAAAATGATTCTTTTCATATGTTGCACAACGGTCTCGTATAACCGTCAGTTACGGGTTTTAAATTACTGTTTTTCGATTAAGCACTGACGCTCGCAATTCCGAGTGGATTCGGACAGCTTGTGCTGAACTCGCTTCAGTATAGTCGAATCCGCCGTAATTGCGGTTATACATTGTTGGGTGGCGTTATTTTTTCATTCCCATTATCATTTCAGTCCCTTGTTCTTTTACAGAAACAATAAGTCTGTTTTCAGTCACTGAAATTAGTTTTTGGTCAACTTTTCCGTCCAAATCATCAGTCGTAATAATTTTCTTGGATTTATCAAACTTCCATTTTCCGACATATTTCTGTCCTTCTTCCATTCCTTCTTGCTTTCCGTCAGCATGGAATATTACCCAATTCATTTTCTGCATTTCAGCAGGTAATTCCACTTTTTGTCCAGCCATTTCAACATATTCTAAATGCCATTTTCCAGATGTTATTAATTCAAATTCGTCTTTTTCTTGAGCTATCAGGTTTTGTGATGAGGTTAGTACTAGAAAAGTTAAAAGGATTATTTTTTTCATTTTTTGTTTAATTTTAATTGAAGTATTGTCCTAATGACACCCAACTCATATATATCAACACTACCCTAAAGCTCCCTTAAAAAAGGGAGTATTCCAAGTATAATCGGCAAAAAGCGCGATGTAAGCATTTACAAACGTTTACTTCTTTTAAATGGATGGGAAAAGAGTGCAGATCTTCTAGCGCAATAAACCCTTTGCAGGACATAAGGACCATTTTAAGTTCTTACCTAAACATTGGGCAAGGTAGCTATCCTAAAGGGGCCGGGGCCGGCAATGTATCAGAGGCGGCCTTCGCTAGATTAGACCGCAAGGCGTACCCTTAATCCCGTACTTTGCCCCTAAAAAAGTCAAGGTTGGGACGAATGGGGTTTCCTGCCACACGGCGCAGGGTGGTAATCTGCCCCGTATGCCAAAGGGCATCGGCGATGGGTCCGTTGATATAGTTCCAAAAGGGTAGTTCCGGAATGTTTTTTGAATCTCCGGACTTGGGATTGTTCCCAGTCAGGTGCTCATTAGATCGGAACAAAACACTTGCCTTTTTAAAGTTGAGCAAAGTGGCCTTTCGTTGCTGAAAAGGATCCCTCTTAGGCGTTTCGCCGGACTTCCCTTCCTTCTGGGCAAATTTTAGTATCGTATTGGAAAGTTGGTACATATGATCGATGGTCTGGGCAATGGTACGGGCCTTATTTCCGGGCAGGTAGTGCAGTTCGTTTTCCGTGAGGCCCTCGGTGGCCCAATAGTACCGAAAACCCAACCCATCGATTATACGGGACATTACCGCTCCTGCAGTCAAGGTTTGCGGGGCCTCCGGAATTTCATAATAGGGAAGGGTTTCTTGCATGGTCTCTTGGGATATTGCCCATAGGACATTAAGGAAAACGACAAAAAAAAGAGGTTTATACATCATAGTACTTGGCAAGATATTCATAGTTTTATTTTTAGAAGAATTTCCCTTGGTGTAAGCACGGATAATTCACTCTCCTTAAAATCCTTTACGTTCCGGGTAACTATGATACCTAAATTGGCCTCTTTGGCACACATGTGCTGTACGGCATCCTCAAAATCCCTGAATTTGGAAGACAAGGCCAAGCGAATGGTTTGGCCCCCAACATTTAAAACCTCTACAAGTTTGGCCAATTTTTCAACCTTATTCCACGCCTGGACGGATGATTCCAATCTTCCAATAATATAGTTTGCATTGACCATGGTAACCGAAGAAACACAAATCTTGACCCGGTTCTCGGCGGCCAACTGAAATAGTTGTTTAATCTCTTCAGAAAAAGGATCCCGCTTCGTCAAAAAGTCGATAATCACATCGGTATCCGCAAAGAATTGGGTCATTTCAAGTATTTTTTGATAAGTGCATCTTCCAAGAGTTCCTTATACGCCTTATCTGAATTCGGTAATTTTACCGATCCCCACAACTCATTCACTATGGGATCCAACCGATCCCCATCCTTCATATCATACTTTGTCGATACGGATTTGAGATACTCTTCCACTATGTTGGATAAACTTCTTCCTTGCTCCTTTGCATATTGCTTTGCCCGCCGAATGACTTCTTTTTCAACGGATAGTGTAAGTTTTGTATTCATGTACGTAATTCTAAGTATTCAAATATACGTATAATTATGCTTGACAACAACCCT
The DNA here is from genome assembly GCA_039819225.1 of Bacteroidota bacterium. Taxonomy (GTDB): domain Bacteria; phylum Bacteroidota; class Bacteroidia; order Flavobacteriales; family Flavobacteriaceae; genus Ulvibacterium. The sequence goes on from JBCBSN010000050.1 coordinate 3,154, forward strand.
TCTCCAAATCGACTATATCACAATCTTAGAAAAGTTCTAGAGCTCCAATACTTTTATCCGGTTACGGTGCAGGGTTATCCTACCCTCTTTTTCCAATTTTTTCAACAAACGGGAAACTACTACCCGTGAGGTGTTCAGATCATAGGCAATATCCTGGTGGGTAGTGGCGATAACCTCATCTTGGTTCACCTTGGCCCTGTCCCGCAGATGCCTTAGCAAGCGTTCATCCATACGCATAAAGGCCAGGGTGTCCACCGTTTCCAAAAGTTCCTTTACGCGTATGTGGTAGCTCTCCAGGATATAGGAACGCCAGAATCGGTATTTTCCCATCCAAATCTCCATTTTTTCTACCGGAATCATCAAAAGCTCGGTGTTGGTTTCGGCAATGGCGCGGATCTCGCTCTTACTGCTTCCCATACAACAGGAAAAGGTAAGAGTACAGGTATCGCCACGTTCAATATAGTAGAGGATCAACTCGTCGCCCTTGGCATCTTCCCGTAGAATCTTTATGGCCCCGGTGAGCAATAGGGGCATGTGGGTGATTGTCTGACCGATGTCCATCAACATATCTCCCTGATCTACCTTGCGGTAGACAGCCACCTTCTCGATTTCCTGAAGCAACTCAGGTTCAAAGAGATAGCCGTAGCTTTGATGTAAAATATCCTTTATCATAAAGCCCGAATTAAAACGCCAAACTCCATTTCCTCCTTGGACAAAACCTGAAACCCTTCATTCAAATCCTTCTGATCAACGGCGTACGGATAAAAAGTAATAGGCTCTAGGCATATCATATTCGGAACTTCCGTCCATAGCATAAAACCACCAAAACCTTTTGCTTCCAGATGCAATTCTCTTTTATCTTTCAAAGTAATCCGGGTGCAATTTGCCACTTGTAGTGCCCTACTTCCAACCGCCAAAACTTCGGAAAGGGCAATATTCGTATTATTGGCCTGAATATAAGGTGTCCCAGAATGTAATTTAAACGCCGGATGATACCCCAACATAAAGGGCATCCCTTCTTCACCGGAGATGGTAAAAACAATCTCCAGGCCTTCCCGGGTAAGGTGAAACCGCTTTTGGAACCGAAAATCATAAGGCCAGTGCAATTCCTTTTCGGTCGATTTTTTGGGGTATTTGGAGTTCCTCACCTTAGTTCCTGCCTTGTAAGCCTTTTGAAAGATTGCCGTTGTGGATGAACTCAATTTTAATACATAAGGCATTTCACGCAGCAAACCGTGTTGATCCAAAATAGCGTTCCCTTTGGGGGTCCATACCTTAAAATCGGCCTCTGCCGTAGGCCCTATGATCGGGAACATCTCCGTATCCGAACTTCGCCAACCAGGACTCCCCTTTTGATGGATATACTCATGGCCATCCACGACATAACCAACCAATTCGCCTTGGTCTATGGTCACTTTTTGATTGTGAAGTTGTAGAATGGTCATAATGTATTATCGGATAAATCCCTGTTGACGCATCCAATCGTCATTAAACATCTTGGCCACATAGCGACTGCCATGGTCATGAAAGAGCACCACCACCACATCATCCTTGCCAAAATGCTTTTCCAATTGAAGTACCCCCTTTATGGCCGCCCCAGCGGAATTGCCCAGGAACATGGCCTCTTCCCTCGCCAACCGTTGGGTATACACCGCGGCGTCCTTGTCCGTAACCTTGGTAAAACCGTCTATTATTTCAAAATCCACATTTTTGGGAAGGATGTCCTCCCCGATCCCTTCCGTGATATAGGGATATATCTCCTCCTTATCAAAAATACCGGTTTCGTGATATTTCTTAAAAACGGAGCCATAGGTGTCCACCCCCCATATTTTAATATCCGGATTTTTGGACTTTAGATACCGGCCCACCCCGGAAATGGTGCCCCCGGTACCCACGCCTACGACAAAGTGGGTAATCTTGCCCTGGGTCTGTTCCCAAATCTCCGGTCCCGTACTCTCAAAATGGGCCTGGGTGTTGGAGGGGTTGTCATATTGGTTCACGTACCAGGCGCCCGGGATTTCGTTCGCCAACCGCCGGGCCGTGGAGTAGTAACTGAGCGGATCGTCCGGTTCCACGTCCGTGGGGCACACATGCACCTCACTGCCCATGGCCTTGAGAACATCTATCTTTTCCTTGGATTGTTTGTCCGTGGTTACACAGATCAGGCGGTAGCCCTTTATCGTTGCCGCCAAAGCAAGCCCCATTCCCGTATTCCCCGATGTGCCCTCCACAATAGTGCCTCCCGGAGTTAAAAGCCCCTCGGCCTCCGCATCCTCTACCATTTTGAGTGCCATCCGATCCTTGACGGAATTCCCTGGGTTAAAGGTCTCGTATTTGGCGAGTACGGGGCAGGGAAGCCCTGAAGCAAGTCTATTGATCTTTACCAAAGGAGTATTTCCTATGGTCTCGAGAATATTTTTTGCATAGTTCATGTGTGTCCAAAGTTAGCATATTGACCTCTAATTTTTTGGTTTCGGTTTTCTATTGTTTCAAGTTTCTTATCGAACTCGTCCCAGGTTCTTGGGCAAGAACCAAAAACAATACAAAACAAGAAAACCCTCTTGACGGGAGCAGGTACGAAACCGTGCCTATTCAAACTGAATCGCCTTTACCGGGGTTATCCGGGTCACCGCATAGGACGGTAACAAAAGCATTAAAAGGCATAATAGGAGCACACCAAGATTCAATGCAATTATAGTGGGCCCATGTAATGTTACCGGGATATACTCAATATAATATTCTTGGGGATTGGGAAACTTGAACGGTTTAAACCGTTGCTGGATCCATAGCAATCCAAGCCCCAGCACATTGCCCCAAAGCAGACCAATCCCGATCAAATAGGCGGCATTATAAAGGAACACTTTTCGTATGCTCCAATTGGAAGATCCCAAGGCCTTAAGGATACCTATCATTTGGGTACGCTCCAAAATCAGTACCAGCAGTGCGGTAATCATATTTATCCCTCCAACGATGATCATAATGCCAATGATCAAGGCAATGTTAAAATCGAACAGCCCGATCCATTCAAAAATCTTGTAATACTTGTTCACAATGGTCTGGGTATCCAAATCGGAAAGAGTCTTGCCATAAATCTCATTGGACTTTGCTTCCAGTTCATCAAAATTGTCCAGGAACACCTCAAAGTTGCCTGCTTCATCTTCATTCCATTTATTCATACGGCGAATATGGCGAATGTCCACGAAGACATATCTGCTATCGATCTCCTCAAAACCACTGTCATATAGCCCTACAATTTTGAACTTACGCTGATTGGGGACTTTGGAAGCCCCACCTTCCTTGAAGAAGAAGGCAAAAAATGTATCCCCCACCCTAAATCGCAGGCGGTTGGCCATCAACCGGGACAACAATACCTCACTATTGAGACCCCCTGTAAAATCCGGTAATCGACCCTCCACCAAATACTCCCCAAAAACATCCCAATTATAATCCGCGCCAACGCCTTTGGCAATAATGCCCTCAAAGGTCTCCTCTGTTCGTATAACGCCTCCTTTGCTGGCGACGGCCTGTACATGGGCTATACCTTTCACCGAATTGAACTCGGGATAAAAATCCTGATCAAGGGAAACGGGGACTACGGATACCTCGGAATTGTTGTTGTCGTAATTGTAGATCTGCAGGTGACCATTGAAGGCGGAGACCTTTTCCCGAATCTTTTGTTTTAGGCCCGCTCCGGTAGCGATAGCGATCAGCATCATAATAATTCCCAAGGCAATTGCTGCAATCGCAATTTTTATTATCGGGGCGGAAATGCTAACTTTATGTTCCTTGCCGGTAATGAGCCTCTTGGCAATGAAATATTCAAAATTCAAAAGATGGTGATTTTCTCCAGTTTCAAAAATACATTTTTATTATGGTTTTTGATGGTCACGGCATGCGGGAATAGCGATAAGTCCCAGAAATCCGATGCTACAAGATCTGAAGGTCAAGGTATGGCCCAAGACAGTCTTCCGATACGGGTCGCCGCCAACCAAACCACAAGCTATCTTCCAGTATTACTGGGAAAAAGGGTTGCCGTGGTGGCCAACCAGACCTCCGTAGTCTTTAAAGGGATGGAAGATATAAGACAGGAGATACCATCATATACCCATTTGGTAGACTCCCTACTCTCCCTTAAAATAGACATTACAAAGGTATTTGCGCCCGAACACGGCTTTCGGGGCCAGGCCGATGCCGGGGAAAAAGTAACGGACGGTAGGGACCAGACCACCGGACTACCCATAATTTCCCTCTATGGCAAAAACCGGAAACCTTCGGCAGAACATTTACAGGATGTGGATGTTGTCCTTTTTGATATTCAGGATGTAGGAGTACGTTTTTATACCTATATCGCCACCTTGCAGTTGGTAATGGAGGCCTGTGCGGAAAACCAAATCCCCATAATAGTCTTGGATCGGCCCAATCCCAACGCACACTATGTGGACGGACCTTCCATGGAAACGGAACATCAAGGCTTTTTGGGCATGACCAACATTCCCCTGGTCTATGGAATGACCATAGGCGAATATGCCAAAATGATCAATGGAGAAGGTTGGCTTACGGAAGGTGTAATGGCGAATTTGACCGTTATTCCCCTAAAAAACTATACGCACAAATCACCGTACGGCCTACCCATCCGCCCATCCCCTAACCTCCCCAACGATGTGGCCATTACCCTATATCCCAGTCTAGGCCTTTTTGAAGGGACCAATATTAACGCGGGGCGGGGCACCGAATTTCAATTTCAACGATATGGGGCCTCTTTTTTGGATAGCACCCAATATAGCTTCAAATTCTGGCCCCGACCCAATTTTGGGGCGAAAAACCCAAAGGAAAACGGTAAAAAGTGTTATGGAAAAGACCTGTCCAAGACCTCCAGAATGAACGAGGTTTCACTGCAATGGCTTATAGATGCCTATATAAACGCCTTGGACAAAAGCAAAGTCTTTAATACAAGCGGCTTTACCAAACATGCCGGCACCACAACCCTACAGCAGCAAATTGAGAACGGCCTTTCCGAGGCAGAAATAAAAGCTACTTGGCAATCGGATCTGGACAAATTCAAAGCGACCAGGAAAAAATATCTAATGTATCCGGATTGAGGTAGACGTAAGATACAAGATACGGGACGTTAAGACTAGAATTCGATCAAACGATCATAGCTTTACCTTCAAAATCCATGTTTAAGGGTTTTCGCAACAGTTTCCCCCAGCCGCAGGCGGGGAGATTAAGGGAGGTGTTGTTTTAGGGACTGTTTTAAAATAATCCTATTACCGGCCCTATTCCGTAGAATGCCCGGAAAATGTATCTCCATGAGCAACCTTACCCGCAGTTGTAGGCTTTCGATACCTGTGAAAAGGTTGTTTTAAAAGCCCTGTGAGGCTGGCATTTTCTACTTCGTCCGGAAAGGTGTCTACCCCATAGACAATAGTATTGGCATCCATCTTCATAAAGGTGCCGAACATACGGTCCCATATGGAAAAAATGTTGCCATAGTTGCTATCGGTATAGGGCAATTGATAATGATGATGTACCTTGTGCATGTCCGGGGACACAATGATCCAGCTGAGGGCATCGTCCACTTTTTTGGGCAGTTTAATGTTGGCATGGCCAAACTGGGTGGCCACCAGGGAGAGGGACTGGTACAGCATAACAATGCCTATGGGCGTCCCCGCGACAAAGACCCCGAAAAGGGTAAACGTAAACCGGATAAGACTCTCCAACGGATGATGGCGATTGGCCGTTGTGGTATCCACATTATGATCCGTATGGTGTACCAAATGTACCATCCATAGAGGTTTTACCTTGTGCTCTACAAAATGGGCCAAATAGGCCCCAAAAAGGTCCAAGAGCAAAACCCCAAGTACCACGTAAAGCCATAAGGGCATTTCCGGAAGCCAGTTGATGATACCAAAATCGTTCATTACGGTCCAATCCGCGGTACCCAACAACAAAAAGGCCAAGGCAAAATTGATAATGATCGTGGTCAAGGTAAAGAAGAAATTGGGGAGGGCATGCCGCCATTTTTTATAGGTAAACCGAAAAAGGGGGACGGCCCCTTCCAAAACCCAAAAAAACGTAATCCCACCCACGAGCAATAGAGAACGATGGATGGATGGAATCTGCTCAAAATAGCTTATAATCGCCTCCATATTCCCAAAAATACAAAAATAGATGGACCCATTTGAAAATGATCCAATGTGAAAATGGAACAATGTATCAATGGATTAATTTGAAGATGTGTCGATTTGAAAATGGGCCTGTGTGAAAATGAAACAATGTATCAACGGATCAATTTGGAAATGAATCGATGGAACAATGGGTCAATAGAACAATAAATCAATGTAGCAATTCCTCAATATAACCCTACTCCATTTGCCCTTGGCCGAAACTGAAAATGCATGACGGAAATACGATTTCGAGATCCGAAAAGTGTTAGTGACGAGTAACCAGGAGCAATTGACAAACAACAAACCCCGAACAACAAACAACAAACCCATCAACCCAATAACCTCTTCAACTCCTCCACAATGGCAAATGCCGCAGGACAAATGGCTACATTTTTTAAGGTCAAATGACCGATTTGATGAAACTTCTTCCGATCCGTATGAGGAAACTCGCGACAGGCCTTTGGACGCACCGTATAAATGGAGCAATGATCATCCGTCCCTAAAAAGGCACAGGGAAGCTTTTGCAGTACATGATCGTTGTCCTCATCCAACCGCAGGTAGTTCTCTATAAAGCGTTGTGGTTTTAACCTAAGGTATTTTGCAATGCGGATAATATCCGTTTTGGTAAAAAGGGGGCCTGTGGTCTTGCAACAATTCCCGCATTGTAAGCAATCCGTACGCTTAAACTCGGCCTCGTGGAGCTCCCGCATCCTATAGTCCAAGTTTTTGGGAGGTCTTTTCCGAAGACGGGCAAAGAACTTTTTGTTCTCCAGGTGTTTTTCCTTGGCCTTTTGGGGAAGTTGTTCCAGAATTTCATCCATGGGTTATCCGATTGTATTTCAAAGCTAGGGAATTTTTGGGTTTCCAATTTGTACATTTGAAAATGTAGTAATGGACCAATGTATAAATGTAATAATGGATTAATATGGCGATGTGTCGATGTGGAAAAGAATCAATTTAAAAATTGTAACTATTCAGCCAATTCCCGAAATCGCCTTGTTTTCCCCTAACCCGCCCAAGGCGGGAATCAAAACGATTTCGGCCTTTCCACCCCTGCCTCGACGGCAAGGCGGGCTTTAGGGAGGGGAAAAGAAAGATCGAAATTGCCCATTTACAACAACGGGTGAATAGTTACTAAAAATTTGAAAAATGGATTATTTGAGCTCTACTTTTGACATTTGTATTTGCCCCTCTAAACGTCTCAACTTTTAAACCCACAGACCGCTTAAAGTGGAAGTAGAAGGTTTTAATGCTTGGTCCGGGGGTTCAGGCCTCAAATTGACAACGCTTAATCAATAACGATTAACCTTTAACCCTTAACGGACAATCCAATAACCCAAAATAATGAAAGACATCTTCGGTCGGGCCCTTTTGGACTATCAATCCGGTAACTATACGGAAGATCTTATCACCTACTCCTCCCTAGGGGAACAGGACATACTTTCCCTACCCTATCTGTTTCGAAACTACGAACAGATGCCTTTTTTGGAAAAAAAGGCCCTGGATCTTTGTTATGGAAAAATCCTGGACATTGGATGTGGCGCAGGTGGTCATAGCCTTTACCTTCAAGATAAGGGGTTTCATGTAACCGGCCTTGACCGTTCCCTGGGAGCAGTTGCCACTTGTAAAAAAAGAGGGTTGCTACAGTGTATCCATGGCAATATCCTTGATCACAAGGAAAAATACGACACTTTGCTTCTTATGATGAATGGTATCGGTATTGCCGGACGGCTCCGGGATTTAGACACTTATCTGCATCATTTTAAATCCTTGTTGAACCCCGGGGGACACTTATTATTGGACTCCAGCGATATTATCTACATGTTCCGGGAAAATGGGGAGAGCCGAATATCCCTTCCCAAGGACACCGATTATTATGGTGAAGTGCAATTTAAGATGATGTACAAGGGCGCATATAGTAATCCTTTCCCTTGGCTCTATGTGGATTTTCAAACTCTGGAGGGAATCGCTAAAACCTATAATTTAGAGGGCCGACTTGTAAGCAAAGGGGGCCATTACGACTATTTAGCAAGATTAGTGGTGATTTAATCCAACGCCATACGTTGGGGCACGTTTTTTGCGTTATATTACCAAAATTGCAGATTACCTTCCGCAAGGTATTTACCTTGTCCCGGGTTCCCGCTCTTTTGATTTAAGGTAATCGAAAAAGAAATTTTGCACGGATGAAGATCTCTTCTATTTTCCCTTGGGCCCTTTTGGCAATCGCTTTTTTGGGATGCTCCAGTAACGACGATGGGCCACAGGCCCCTCCGGTGGACCGATCGGCCAATCTCCGCGCCACTGGGGCCTCTGCCAACCAAATCCTATCCAATAGCGCCTTTACAAGGCTCCAAGTGGAGATCGCCTATGTAAGCGGGTTTAGACCTACAACAGCAGCCATGAACAATTTTACGGCCTTTCTCAGAGAGCTTACCTTTAAAGAGGATATTGAAATGGTCTTTAAGGAGTTGCCCTCACCGGAAGAGGAAACATTGACCTTGGAAGAGGTAGTTGATCTGGAAGAGGAGAACAGGACAGCCTATAATGATGGGCAGACCCTGGCCATTTATATCTATTTTGCGGATGCCCCTTCCGATTCCGATAATGAGGAAGAGGGGCTTGTAACACTGGGAGCGGTATATCGCAACACGTCCATGATCATTTATGAACGCACCGTCCGTAATTTGGCGGCAAGAAGTTTCCGAATTGCTGTAGAAGATGTGGAAACGGCCACCCTAAACCATGAATTTGGGCATCTCCTGGGTCTGGTAAACTTAGGCTCTCCCATGGTGACGCCCCATGAGGAAATTGTTATAGGCGAGGACGGGGAAGAAGAAGGAAACCGGCACTGTAATGTGGAAGGCTGCCTTATGCGGGCCGAACTCCAATTTGGCATTGGCCTAGGCAACAAAGGTATCTTTGCCCAAGGATTAGGGGATACCAAGGTGCATTGCGAACTTAGCGGGGCCAGCGTCCTAAAAATGTTACGTTCCGAAACCGCCAATGGCTTGGGTAACACGCAAGGCCTTGACCCTTTGTGCCTTCAGGATCTTCAAGCCAATGGAGGAAGGTGAAATCCTATTGAACATAGCCTTGTCTACTCGAAAAATTCTGAATTCTGAATTCAGAATTCAGAATTCATTACGGAATATTCAAATACTTATGGGTCTGCAAGGAAACGATCCACCTAGGATTTTGCATCACATAGTCCACGATTAATGGCATTACCTTTTCCCTTACGCTCCACTCCGGCTGAAGGTACAACTTGCATTTCCCATTTACCTTGGCCGCCTGCTCCTCGGCAAAGATAAAATCGTGCTTATTGTACACGATGACCTTAAGCTCATGGGCCTTACCATAGATTTCCGATTGGGGCAGTTTGTTCTTCTTGGGCGATAGGCAGATCCAATCCCATTCCCCCGTCAACGGATAGGCCCCCGAAGTTTCAATATGTGTTTTTAGGTGTTTGGATCGCAGTCCATTGGTCAATGGAAACATATTCCACATCAAGGGTTCTCCTCCGGTGACCACAATGGTATCGGACTGTGCGGCTGCATTTGCTATGATAGGTTCAATGGCCGTAGGCGGATGGATATCCGCATTCCAGCTTTCCTTTACGTCGCACCAATGACAGCCTACATCGCAACCTCCCACCCTTATGAAATAGGCGGCGGTTCCCTTGTGATAGCCTTCGCCCTGTATGGTATAGAACTCCTCCATGAGCGGGAGCATCAATCCCTTGTCTACATAAGTCCGTATATCTTCCTTGACCATGGTGCAAAGATAAACTCAAATAGTAAATTCCAAATCTCAAATTCCAAATTCCAAATGTAAGTTCATGCTTTGACCATGTTAAACATCGTGTTTACAGTTTGTGGTTTGTGATTTGCCGTTTATGAGTTTGTGAAACTTGGAAAATATGAAGTCCCAATGCCCAAATGAACTACAAATCCTATTCTTCCATTTTCACATTGAACCATTTTCAAATCGACACATCTTCAAATCGAAATCCTAAAATTCCCTATTTTTGAACCAAATTTGACAGAAATGCCCACAAAAGATCAATTCCGGGCCCATATTGAAAAGGGCTATACTACCAAAGGCGACTATATTACAATGGGTGCGGCCATGCTGGACGAGGAAGCCGTTACGGGGGCACATATCAAAGTTCCGTTAAAGACATTGAACCGTCATGGACTTATTGCGGGTGCTACCGGTACCGGTAAGACCAAAACCCTGCAGGTTATTGCCGAGAACTTGTCGGACAAGGGCATTCCCGTATTGTTGATGGACCTAAAAGGCGATCTTAGCGGCCTGGCACAGCCTAGCCCGGGACATGCTAAAATAGATGAACGCCATGGAAAAATAGGGCTTCCCTTTGAAGCCAAGCGTTTTCCCATAGAAATCCTATCGCTTTCAGAACAAGACGGAGTAAAACTTAGGGCCACCGTATCCGAATTTGGGCCTGTTCTCCTTTCCCGTATCCTGGATCTTAGCACCACCCAAGAAGGTATCGTGGCCGTGGTCTTTAAGTATTGTGATGACAACAAACTGCCGTTGCTGGACCTTAAGGATTTTAAAAAAGTACTGCAATATGCCACTGGAGCTGGAAAGAAAGAATTTCAAGAGCATTATGGCCGTATCTCCACCAGTTCCACAGGGACCATACTACGCAAGATCATAGAGTTGGAACAGCAGGGCGCGGAACTCTTCTTCGGCGAAAAATCCTTTGAGGTAGACGACCTTACCCGAATCGATGCGGAAGGAAGGGGCTATATCAATATTATTCGATTAACGGATATCCAAGATCGTCCCAAGCTCTTTTCCACATTTATGTTGAGCCTTTTGGCGGAAATCTATGGGACTTTTCCGGAACAAGGCGACAGCGATAGACCGGAACTGGTACTATTTATAGATGAGGCGCATTTAATTTTCAAGGAAGCTTCCAAGGCACTCTTGGATCAGATAGAGAGTATTGTAAAATTAATCCGTTCCAAGGGTATAGGGCTTTATTTTGTTACCCAGAACCCTACGGATGTACCCAACGAGGTTCTTGCCCAACTAGGATTAAAGGTACAGCATGCGTTACGGGCCTTTACGGCAAGGGATAGAAAGGCCATAAAGCTTACGGCGGAAAACTATCCGGAATCCGAGTTTTATGATACCAAGGAAGTATTGACTTCCCTGGGTATCGGGGAAGCGCTGATTTCCGCACTGGATGAAAAAGGACGCCCCACACCCTTGGCCGCTACTCTGCTTCGCGCCCCCATGAGCCGTATGGACGTACTCACGGACAGTGAGCTAAAGGACGTCATCAAGCGTTCCCAACTGGTGAACAAATACAGCGAGGTGGTAGATCGGGAAAGTGCCTATGAGCTATTGAACCAGAAAATTGAAAAAGCGGAAGCGGCAGCCGAAAAGGAAAAGGAACGATCCACCACCAGACGCAGTACTTCCCGTAGAAGTACTGCCATGCACCCTGTTGTAAAGGTACTCACCAGTGCCACGTTTATCCGTGGGGTACTGGGGGTGTTAAAGAAAGTGATCAGATAAGGCCATGAATGTACCCCTATCTCTATGTAAATAGATTTTGGTGATTTTCTTACAGACCAAAAAAGAGATAAATTGCAAGAAACCGCTTAAGGAGAGGATATGAAGTACACCCTATTGATGATTTTTGCCGCTTTTCTTTTTTTTTGCTGTGAAAAGGAAAAGGAAACGACTTTCCTGATTACGGACGAACAGGTGGGCAAGCTGGAAAAGGGAAGCCTGGCGCGTGATGTCGCCCTGATTTTTGCGCAAGATTCGGTTGTAAAGGATACCACCTCCCTAAACTTTAGCAATAGGGCGCAACGTATAAAGATTTTTGAAAAAGGGGGCAAACACCTGTTGACGCTGACCCCTAGTTCCGATAGTATTCCGGTCATCGAAAATGTGCGTATTGAAGATCCACGCTATATGACCGAAAAAGGAGTGGGAATACAAAGCACTTTCAAAGAAATCAGGGAAAAACACAGTATTAAAAAGGTCATTACCTCCATGAACAACGTGTTGGTTCTTTTAAAGCATAACGACACTTATTTTACCATAAGCAAGAAAGAACTACCCGCCAATTTGAGGTATTCCTCCAACACCCATGTTGAAGCCGTACAGATTCCGGATAAGGCCAAAATCAAATATATGATGGTGGGGTGGGACTGAAAAGTTCAAGTGCAAGGGTCAAGTTCAAATACAAACTCAAGTTCAAATTCAAGTGTCAAGCTCAAGTTCATGCTTCGGCTATGCCCGGCATCAGGTTTGGGGTTTAGAAGTGGAGGAGTTTAGGTCTTTATGGGCGTGTCCGTTTTACCGGAAACTGCAAACTGCCCCTGTAAACTGCTACTTTCAGTGATTTTTTTCGGCTTTGTGTTCACCAAGAGCCGATACCTGGAACCCGGAACAAAAAAACTTCACTTCCCAAAGCTTTTCCTATGCGCCATTATGGTATCGCTATATTGGGTGATCCATTCGGTAAGATCCAGCAACTTTTCAAGATAGGCATGGCCAAAATCCGTTAGGGCATATTCTACCCGAATCGGTACCTCGGCATACATGGTTCGTGAGACATAGCCATCCCGCTCCAAGGTTTTTAAACGTTCGCTCAACACCTTGTTGGAAATATCATATACCTTTCTTCGAAGTCGATTAAAACGAAGCGTCCGGTAATACCCTAAGTACAATACAATAAGAATGCTCCATTTATCCGAGGCCAGTGCCATAACGTCCCTAATAGGACAATGGGTCTCTTTCTTGGGATCCAAATGCCCAAACATTTTTTTGATTTTTTTTGATGCTATACTCTTTTGATTTTCAGTAATAGTTTCCATAGGCTCACCTGATTGTTGGTCCGAAACCTTGATTTTTGTAGCTACAATTCCCTATTTTAGTCTCCTAAATAAATCAAGTTACTAAAAGTAACCATTATATTTTTATGAAACGATTTTTCGCGCGCATCCTTCCCAAACTATACGGTACTTACTTTAATCTGTATGCATTATTTTCCCCTTTGTCCACGGGCCGGAAAGCCTTTACCTTCTTCTGCACGGTCCGTAAGGGCCGGGTACTCCCCAAACAGGCCGATTATCTGGAGCAGGCAAAACATACCAAGATAGAAATAGCCGGACATCATATACAGACCTACAGGTGGCCCGGTATGGGCGATACCGTTCTGTTGGTACACGGATGGGAAAGCAATAGCTTCCGTTGGCGCAACCTTATTGCCAAGTTAAAGGAGAAGGATTATACCGTTATTGCCTTTGATGCCCCGGCTCACGGGCACTCCACTGGAAAAATGCTTTATGTTCCCTTATATGGGAACTGTTTGAACCATATTATAAAAACTTATGCCCCCCAATACCTCATAGGGCATTCCGTTGGAGGTATGACCGCACTTTATACCCAGTACAAATACCCCATGGATTCCGTGGAAAAAATCGTTACCCTGGGATCCCCATCGGAATTTTATGAAATTTTGGACCGTTACCAGGAAGTATTAGGTTTTAATAATAGGGTAAAAGGGGCCTTTGAAGCCTATGTGCTTCAAAGGTTCGGAATGGGGGTCAATGATTTTTCTTCCTCCAAATTTGTGGAAAACAATACCAAAAAGGGACTCCTTATCCATGATGAGGAAGACCTATTGGCCCCATTTCACGCCTCGGAAAAAGTCCATATCGCTTGGAAGGGAAGTAGGTTTATTAGAACCCAGGGACTAGGGCATTCGCTCCATCAGGAGCATATAAACGATCAGATTATTGAATTTTTGGGGGAGGCGACCTAGCCGCATCGGTATCTTTTGTGGAACCTGGAGTTCTAGACTTATTTCAATAACGCTATTCCCCCTTGTTCCGCCACTTTTCCCTAAAATGGACAAACGCGCCGTAGAGTAGTCCAAAAATGACCCCTTCCCCCAACTCCTTGAAAATAACGGGTTGTGACCAATCCTTTTCCAGAATCAAGGAGATTACAGTGTACAGCAACACGGCCGCAAGAACTTGTGCCAATAGTCTTTTCTTCTCCATATTACCCTTTGATGTAGTAGGTAACTTCCCCAGCCTCCACTTCCTTTTTGCCCCCGTTTTCCAAAATTGCGGTTTCCGCAACAACCAGGATACGGTCAATAATATCGGAAATATAGGTAAGGTTGGGCAAACCGTCCCGTGAATAATTAATGTATTGGTTGTTAAAGGGGGTATCCCATTTTTCGGCATAGCCCATCTCATGGGTCAATTCCCGGGGAATGCAATCCGCCCCATTGCGCACTCCGATGAGACCGGCACAGGTGGCGGCCTGGTTATCGCAGTCGTATCCTGCGGAGACCGCAATGCCCGTAGTTTTCACAAAATCCCCTTCCCCATATAAAATGGCCATGGCACCCATTAAACCATTTATCATAGCCGAAACTTCCTGATAAAAAGGGTCGTCCACTTTTTTGGGATAGGCCAAATAGTACTTCTTGATCTGCGCGCGGGTCGTTTTCCAATCAGTATTTTGGGAATGCCATTTTTTAACATCCTGCAGTCCCTTGTAAAAGGGACTGTCCTTAGGAATATAGGACATGCCAATTTCATACAACTTCAGGATGTTCTCCTCATAAAAAGCGGCGCTATAGAGGGCCGCATAAAACAGGGTAGGGTGTATTCCCCAATCATCGCTTGTGATACGGGCGCTCCAGTCCGCACGGGCCACGGCACGATCGGGCATGGCCGGATAAAAAACGCTCCAAATCTCGTTCACTAGTTGGGGATCTATGGCAAACCAGTAGGGATTGTTTTCCTTTTTTCCGGTCTCCGGGGCCACCAGACCCTCTTCCATAAGGTCACGGGCCTTACGGTTGCTTACCCAGATAAAACGGTTAATGTGCTCTTTCCAAGCTTCCGTGATTTCTTGATAGTCGATATCCAAACCATGTTCCTCCACGGCGTGCAAGGTCACAAACTCAATATCGGTATCGTCATCGCTCCAGGCCCCGCCCAAGGCATCGGCAAAAATATTGACGTTGCCCCGACGATCGGTATGGTTCAGCTTGATCCCAGAAGAATCGGTAACGTTATAATAGCGATCGATAAAAACAGGGGCAGGATCGTCATTGTAGACAAATTCAAAAGGGAACCCCATATAATTGCCCACCAGCTGGCCTAACCAGTAGCCTTCGATCTTACTTTTAAGTTCTTTTTTGGTGATTTTATGGAATTCCTGGGCACCCGTTAAAGTGCTCATCAGCAACAACAAAAAAAGAAGAGTCATCCTGTTGGCGTACTTTGTCCTCATTGTCTTTAATTAGTAATGTACGGTAAAAAATAATCAAAATCCCTTTATTTATTTGACAAACGGTCTATGTTCTTGTTTCTAGAAGCGACCTGTGCTGAGCTTGCCGAAGTAAGCGGTCTTTTGTCTTTTACCTAACAACAGTGGTTTTAATACTGATGAAATGCCTGGGACACAAAGTGTAGTACTTCCGGCAAGGACTCCCTCCAATAGGTCCATTTATGGGCTCCATCCCGTACCCGATATTCGTGGGGAATCTTCTTTTTGGTCATGGCGATATGCACCAGACTGTTGCCCTCGTAAAGAAAATCATCGTCCCCACAATCAATATACCAACGGACGGATTTAATATCCTCCACCGGAACGCTTTCAATCAAATTCAAGGCATTGTGTTGCTCAAAATAGGTCTTGATATCCTTCTCAGGATATTTTTTGCCGGCTTTTTCGATTCGCCGTTTTAGATCATCAAGGGTCAAGGGGCCTACATAGGCACTTAGGGGACAGGCGGACGAAAATAGTTCCGGCCTATGGAGCGCATACATAAAAGTTCCTCCCCCACCCATGGAAAGCCCGGCCACGGCCCTGAACCGCTTTTCGCCCTTAATCCTATATTTTTGCTCCACATGGGGCATAAGCTCCTCAAAAAAGAAGTCCTCGTACTTCCAATCGCCCTGATTAAAATACCCCATTTGACCAGTATCTGCATCAGGCATAACAATAATCATGGGGGTGGCCTTGCCTTCGCGGATGGCCTTGTCAGTAATGTGCAATACTTCCCCAAACTGTACCCAGCCCGTATGGTCGTCCGTGGCTCCGTGAAGTAAATACAGTACAGGATAACTGCGTTCCGAGGTTTCATAATCCGGGGGAAGGTATACGGCATAGTTGCGTTCCATGCCCAAAATCTTGCTGGTTACCGTTCGGTTGTCAAATACTTTTCCGGTTTGGGCCGTAAGGGCGTAGCAGAAACCGAGAATTACCAATGGGATCGCAAATAATTTTTTTTTCATGCTTGTTAAATGAAGATTCCCTAAGATAGGAAATCTATTTGGCTTACGGGTCTCATTCTTTAGTTGGAAAGCGAAAAAGCGTTTACCCCTTCAAAAGTCATTTGTACCGGTTGTATAGTACCATCCGGATTAAAGGTCATATAATCCATACAGCTCACCCTGTGGTCACGGTCCTCATTAGGAATGGGCCTACGATGATATACCATGATCCAGGTATCCGTATTGGGGATGTGTATCACGGAATGATGCCCTGCCCCGGTGGCAATATCCCCTTTACCGGACTCCAAGACCGTTCCTATTTTTTGGTACGGTCCGGTGGCCTTTTTGGATATGGCATAGGCTACTTTATAGGAACCGTCCGTCCAATTGCCTTCGGACCACATCAAATAATAGATCCCTTTACGCTTGAACATAAAAGGGCCTTCCACATAGCCTTCCGGGGTAATTTCACGAAATAAGGATCCGTCCTCCCAAGGGATAAAACCAGTAAAATCAGAGTTGAGTCTACCCAGATTGCAGTGGCCCCATCCGCCGTAGAAAAAGTAGTAAGTCCCGTCCGTATCCTCAAATACAAATTGGTCTATGGGCTGGGCGTCATTATAAAAGTCGGAAATCAAGGGTTTTCCTAAATAATCGGTAAAGGGCCCTTGCGGGGCATCGGAAACCGCTACTCCTATACCCCCAAAGTGATTGATATCATTGTCTGGGTCATAGGAAGGTCTACCGGGCCTTTGAATGTCATTGCCCCCAAAAAAGAGATAG
>JBCBSN010000051.1:0-20343 GCA_039819225.1 Bacteroidota bacterium
ACATGGTTATATCACCTTACCGAAGGCGGCCCTAATGGGACAAAAAGTACCCGTAATCGTAAATCCTCATGGCGGTCCCCAGGGAATCCGGGATTCCTGGGGCTTTAATCCCGAGGCCCAGCTTTTTGCTAGCCGGGGGTATGCCACATTACAGGTAAACTTTAGGATTTCCGGTGGTTATGGAAGGGAGTTCTTGGAATCCGGCTTTAAACAAATTGGACGCAAGGCCATGGACGATGTAGAGGACGGTTTGCAATATGTAATCGATCAGGGCTGGGTAGACAAGGATAATGCCGCCATCTATGGGGGTAGCCATGGAGGATATGCCGTGTTACGAGGATTGACCAAGACCCCCGATTTATATGCCTGTGGTGTGGATTATGTGGGAGTATCCAATCTCTTCACCTTTATGGGGACTATTCCCCCATACTGGAAACCTTATTTAAAAATAATAAAAGAGATTTGGTATGATGAGGACGTACCCGAGGAAAAGGCGATTATGGAGGAAGTATCCCCGGTTTATCAAATCGATAGGATTAAAAAGCCTCTTTTCGTGGTACAAGGAGCCAATGATCCAAGGGTGAACATTGATGAATCCGATCAAATTGTGGCGGCCTTGCGCAACAAGGGGTTTGATATACCATATATGGTGAAGTACGATGAAGGCCACGGTTTCGGAAAGGAGGAGAACCGAATCCACCTTTATAAAGCTATGATGGGGTTTTATGCCAAGCATTTGGGACAAAAAGAAATTACCCCACCCTTAAAAAACTGATAATGTAGAAGTTTGAGTACATTCAAAAAAGGGGGGAGGCATTCGGCTCCCCCCTTTCTTGCTATCCGTTCAGCAAATCCTTATACCTACCCCTATAGCCAAAAAGAACAATAATGTTCAGGACCAATAAAATCAAGGCTCCGGTAATATTCGCAGGATCTAATACTGCATGGAACAATACCGCATTTACGGAAACGCTCATCAATATCAAGGCCATTAAAGCCCCATATTTGTTGAAAATTAGGGCCAAACCTGCCAAAATCTCTACTAAGGCGACCAAGGTAACCGTTTTGGTAGCGACAAGGCCACCCATATACCCCATGGCGGCTTCACTCATGGCACTGTTATCCATGGGAATAAAATGAAAAAACTTATTCAGTCCAAAGACCAATACAAAAAGGCCGAGCAGTATCCGCACGACCATAAAGACTTTTGAATTCATAGGAATTGGTTTTGTTATTATATCCTTAAAGATAAGCAAAATAAAATCCTAAATTCCAAAATGGATAGAATTGGAATTTGGGATTTGAAAATTTTTATAAGCAACTGCGTCGCTATTGGCCACTGCCCACTACCACCCGCGTTCCTTCACTATGGCTGCTAAACTCAGGGGCGTACATACTTTGGATGGTGGTGATTCCGTTGCTAAAGTCACCGGCATTGTTTACATACAGATCATATTCAAACACATAGACACCTTTGGGCAGATAGTCAAAAAAGAAGTTAGTGCTGGCGTCCTTGGTACTCTCGTAATAGCCCAGGCCGTCCTGCCACTTATATTGGGAAAGCACGTTTACAGGCTCCAAGCCCGAGGCGCGCATGTCCTTCATATGCACAAATTCCATATTACGGTCTGCTCGTAGTTCTATACGTACCCGTACCAGGTCGCCTACTTGAAGTCGGGTCTTGGCATTGATTTCCGAAATAAGCTCTCCTGTTTCGGTGTTCTTCCTTAAGAAGAGTTTTTTCTGTAGTTGTAATGGGGTCTCGGCATGGGTAATCCTGTCCAAATCCTCAAAATACTGCCAATACAGGGCGCCCCATGCCATACCTTTCCCTTTTTTTCGTAATTGGACTTCTGCCATCTTCGGGGAAACCTTGCTACCGTTCCAGGCGGTTTTGTAATATCCCGTGCCTGCCTCCACTTTTACGTTTTCCAGTTGGGAGGGTGTTATTTTTTTTCCACCCACGGTCACTTCTACCGCTTCGGTTGCGGAAAGCCAATCGCTGCCCTGGAGCAACAAGGCATATACAGCCTCCGTTGTGGCTTTGGTGGTTTTCCATTGGTTGGTCTGTTTGTTTTTCAGCAACCAGATTTTAAGATTGTCCAATAGGGTCCGCCTGTCCGTACCGGGGTGGCTTATTTCCGAAAAAGCCTCGATCATCAGGGCCTGGGTCTCTATGGGTGCCCTATACCAATGCCATGAGGCGGTGTTCTCTTTCCAATACATGCCCAACTCTTCATTGGTAATGCTGTTCTCCTCCAAAGAACGGAGTATCTTGTTCGCCGTACCGACATCGTCCATGCGATACAGGGCCAAGGCCAACAAGCCCTTGGTATACAGCCCTCTTTTGGTCCAGTACTTTTGGGCCTGTCCCTTATAATATGCCATAACCTCCGCCACTTTGGTGGAAGCCTTGACCTTAGGGTAAAAACTTCGCATATAGAGGTATTGGATCTGCATGGCACTGAGATGGTCTTCCCTTAGATTTTTGGAATGCTTTTTCATTTCTTCATATTCCTGGATAAATTCAGCGTCCAGATAGGCAATGGCTTTTTGAAGCATCGTATGGGTCTTTCGGGTACTGAGCGTAGCCGAAGTACCAATATTGTTGAGCGAAGCCGAAACGAGTTTTTCCAGATGTCCGAGTCCGGTAACGATGTGTTGGGTAATGTAGCGGTTGGCCCTACCACCTTTGAACCAGGCCCAGGCGCCATTGGACATTTGATTTTGTTCCAGTTTGTGAAGGGCACCGGCTTTTTCGCTCTTCATTTTGTTGAGGTCGAACAATAGGGCGATGCGTTTCTTCTGCTCGGTTTCGGATTGGGCATCCCTTAGCCAAGGGGTTTCCTGAATCAACAAGGACTTAAGCTCCTGGTTCTTTTCCAAATTGCTCAGTAGGGCATCGGAATTACGCCATTGGTCAAAGACTTCCTTGATTCTAGGGTTGCTGGTGGCGATATAACTCGCCAGGCTATTGGCATAATACCGGGCAAAGATCTGTTCATTGCAGTCATGCGGATATTCCATGAGGTAGGGTAGGGCCTGCACCGCATACCAGGCTGGATTGGAAGTCATTTCCAAGGTAAGTTTATGATGGTTTAAGGTACGGGAAGCATTGTTCTTTAATTTCTCCAAGGTAAATGTCTTGATCTGATCGCTACGCACCCACATGGGCAGGGTCTCGGTTACCAGCATACGGTTGGTCAAAACAGGAAGCAGGCCCTGTTCGCCATCGCTAAATTGCCCCGCCTTGGCCAATATAGTATATTGTACCGCCTGCAGGCCTTTGGGAATTTCCAGATACCAGGATACTTGGGTATTGCCAAGGGAATCCATAGCAAAATTCTTGCCCATTTGGGTTCCTCCCCCTTGGGGAGAGGTGCCGGAGGCGGAGGGAGCCAGGATTTCTTGTGTAACATCTTTCCCCGATACGGCATCGGTAAGCTTTAGCTTGGCCGTGCCGGATAGCTTTTTATCGGTGAGATTGGCAATCTTGGTACTGATAGTAATGGCATCGCCTTCTCTTAAAAAACGAGGTACATTGGGCAGTACCATCAGTTCCTTTTGGGTTACCGCCTCCATTTGGGCATAGCGGCTGTTGAGATTTTTGGTATGGGCCAAGAGCTGGAGTCTCCAGGTCGTCAAAGCCTCCGGTGTGGTAAAGCTAAAGGAAACATGGCCCTCCTTGTCTGTTTGCAGGTGGGGGAGGAAAAATGCGGTCTCCCGGAGGTTTTTACGGATGGCGACTGCTCTAAAATCGGTTTCCTTGGTCTGTTTACCCTCCTTGTCTTTTTCATCGCGACCGATTTCGACTTCTTGTACCGGTGCCGCATCGAAGACAATACTGGCATCTTCCACTTCTTCCATGCCCTCTGCTACGGCTATGGAACTCATCACAGGGGCAGCCCGCCCTGATCTTTTTACCGCATGTTCCCTATAAATACTTAAGTCCCTACCACCTGCAAAAAACAATCCAAACCAATTAAAGGCGTCGTAGTTCTGGGGAGTATAGGAATAGTCCCTGTCAAAATTGGCAAAAGTGCGAAAGTTTTCATTCCCAAAACTCTGATAGGCATTGCTATGGAAAGAGGCATAATAATTTGGCCTTGGGTTAAGGCCCGTGAGCCAATCATGGCCTCTAAAGGCATCTAGGGAGGCATCGTACATACTGGCCAGGATCTCAGCGGCCACCTTTTCCCCTTTGGGCCCTTTAAGTGTAAAGGTCCAGGTTTCCTCGGCGTTCGGTTTAAGCTTGTCCCTAAAGGCAAGGGTCTTCACTTCCAGTTCGGTACTGGGGTAGGGTACAGACACGGGCAATACCCCAGAAGTAAAGGCATTAAAGGCCGAAAAGCTGTAGTGGATACTAAACCCTCCCAGGTCATCTTTGGCAACCGGTACGGTAAAACTTTGAGTATCGTTGCTTAGATGAACTATCCGGGTATCTGCGGCCTTACCGTCTTTTTCCACGGTAAAGGTCACGGAAAGATCTTGGGCTGCGGAAGCCACTATCACCTTAACCATATCGTCAATGCCATACTCGGTCTTGTTCAATTGTATATCAAATAGTTGCTTATCGGCCAAGGAGCCATCCTTATCACTGTATAAGGTGGTGATGGCCTTGTCTTTCACGATCTGCCCAAACCTGTCCTTGGTCTCCAGTTCCAATACATATTTGCCGGATTCCCATTTTTTTAAGGTTTTCAACGGGATTTTCTTGGACTCTTTCGTATCAAAATCGGATGTCCAGACCATTTCCCCTTTTTCCCAAGTAGTAGGATCATATTCCTGGGTATAGGCATCTTGGGGAAAGAGCGCTTTGAATTCTGTTTTTGTCCAATGGGGGTAATCCGGTGCGGGCCAAGGTCTATTTCGCAAAACCTGTTCCGGAGCCTTTAATTTATATAGTTTTAAAGTGCCTTTTGCCGGGACAAACTGTTGGTTAAGGTTGGTGGTAGATAGCGTAATGGTGTTATCCTTGGCCGCCTTGTCCAGTTTATCCGCCATCGAAATATCGGTGGCAAGAGTGTGATAACCTACCCGTACAATTCTTGTGGCCGTTCGGGTTTCCCCATTAATGTCGGTCACTTCCGCGGTAACCTCATAACGGAATACGGGCAGATTCTCTTTGTTGACCGAATTGTCCGGAATCGCCTTAAAACGGATTTGGTAGGCCCCCGAAGCATCGGTCTTGGTTTCGCCAAATGCAATTTCTTGGGGCGAGGTGTTAAAGTTGGGCCGGCTCCAATAATACCATCGTGGAAAATAAACTACCCGTTTTACACGATAACGTACCTTGGCATCGGTAATTGGGCTCCCTGCGTAGGCCCGTGCTTCCCCCTTTATAGTAATAGGGTCGTTTACACGGAATGTTTCCCTAATTGGTTCAAAAGAGGTTTGGAACTTAGGGCGTTTATACTCCTCTACGGAAAAATTGGCCGTCCCATTAAGGTTGATTTCCTTGGAGGTCATCTGTAGGGTATAATTTCCCAAAAGGCCTCCTGTGGGCAGTACAAATTCCCCGGAAAGGGAACCGTATTCGTTGGTAGTAAAATGCTGTTGGGCCACTTCCTGATAATTGGCATCCCTAAGGGTAACGGTAACGGCCGTATTCGGCTGTACCATGGCCGGGGTCTCCGGTTCTTTTACCGTAAGTATCCCCTTGAAAAAGGCAGTTTGGCCGGGACGATATATACTACGATCCGTAAACAAAAATGCATTATAATGAATAGTATGCCGTACGCCGGCATTTCGTTTCCGATTGATGTAGTATTTCCCAAAATAGGCAGTTTCTTTCAAGTGTGCGGCCTTGATCCCTAAAGAGGTCCATCGCTGTGCGGGCAAGGGCAGTTGTACCTGGCCCTTGGAATTGGTAACAAAGGATTTGGTCTTAAAGGCACGATCGTAGTTCTCTTGGTAGTGCATTAGCAATGTAGCCTTGCTTAGGGGGGTTCCGTTGCTGCGATCGATCAACTGAAAACTATGGAAATCTGGGGTGCGGGTCTCTATCAGGGCCATGTTGGTGGCCTGTACCGAGCCAAAGGCAAAAGTGCCGTTGCTTTCTCCAACGGGAAGGGCCAGGATAAGGTACTGTCCGTTTTCCAAAGGCGGCAGTAAAACCTCCATACCATGTTGTTGATAGTCCTTTTCATCTTTAAGGGCTGCCTGCCACTCCTGGGCAACTTTCATTTTTTTGATATAGGCCAATTGTTTGGCCTCCGGATAGATTTTATTCACCTTATCCAACTGATCTTGGGTAACGCGGTAGGCCGTAAAGGTAAGCCCCTCTAAGTTTTTATAGTTGACCAAAATCCTCGAAGCGGTATTCAAGGGTACAAAACGTTCGGTTTGCAAACTCAGGCTTTTGGAAAGAAGTGTGGATTTTAATGCCTTGCATTTTTCCGCCGCAGGACTGTCCGGAAATTGGGCAATGACCGATTCGCAGATACCCAAGGCCTCCTTTTGTTTCCATCGGTGTTCGGCATTGGTCTTAGGCTGGTACTGATTGCCCCATTCGTGGTACAAGAGTGCCATTTCATAACGATAAAGTCCGGAAACCTCATGTTGCCTCAGATTTTCGGCCGAGTTTTGGAGCACTTCCAAATACAGATGATCCTTGTTCTCAAACACCGCATGTTGCCTAATAAACCGTAACCGTTCAATGTCCACATCCGCCAACGGTCTAAGGTCCAGGTCGGAAAAATGGAATTTTACCAGTTCCTGGTAGGTCTTCAGGGCTTTGGTTTGCAGGGAGGTGTTATCTTTTGTAGGGATGTGTTTTTGGGTAAATTGGTAGGCCTCACAGAGGATTTCCGGGTTGTCGATTTCAAATTTGTCCGCGGGACGGGTAATGTTGTTCTCGTCGGTTTTGTAGAAGTTCAGAGCGGTATGGGCCAAAAGATCAAAAAGAGTGGGACGGTACGTCTCCGAACCTTTTCGGCGATGCAGGATTTCCTTGAAATCGGCCAGGTTTAATTGTTGCAGTTCTTTGGCATTTTCCAGGGACGCCCTAAAATGAAGGTCGATTTCCTTAAAAAGCGTGTTTAAATCCCAGGTACGAAAATCATCGGGGTCTATTTTGGTCTCGGTTTGGGTTCGGTTGTAAAATCGATATCTATTGTTCTGGAAGAACTGCCAGTAGAGGTTGGCCAAGTAGCTCTCCAGTACATTACCTACCGGAAAATGGGCTTTGCTTATTTCAACCTTAAAATCGTCCACGATGTTCAACTGTGCCTCCTCTTCCAGGATAAGTGCATATTTGGAGATGTACAACAAGGCCTTTACGGTTTGTGCCGCATTGCCTTCTTTTTTGGCCCTGACAGAAATGGACTCCACAATCTTAAGTGCGGATTTGGTCATCGCTTGTTGTTCCAGTTGCTCCACCTGTTTCCAAAGATGGGGGTAGCTACTGGGCTCTTGTGCGTGGGTCATTGAAACTAGGACTAACGTAAAAAAAATAACAAAGTGTTTCATGTGCAATAATGTTCCATGGAACAATCCGCAATAGTGGGGGTCTTGAATCCATGCTAAATAAAAATACGGAACAAAGATGAGCAAAAGATGTGCCATGCAAGAGTATAAACGAGGGAACGGCAGGTTTCACAGAGCCTTTGCTACATTTGGATTACGAAAGTTAGGGTTTATGGTTAAGTATCGGTTCCAAAGTACGACCAAAAAAGGGAAATTGCCATTTTCTATGCAAAAAGCATTTTTATTTATAGCCGTAGGGGTACCTCTGACCCTTTTTTCGCAGAAGGGGAAGGCCGAAATCGATAGCCTTGTTAAGGAAAAGAAATATGAGCAGGCGGAATCCGCGCTCCAAGAGCTGCTACACCTGTCACCAAATTTTGATGTTAAGGACCAGCTGGGCAAGGTATACGGGCTTCAGCGGAAATGGGACGATGCCATAGCGATTTACAAAGAGCTCACCTCGGATTACCCCAAAAACGCTTCCTATGCCTTTCGGTATGGCGGGGTACTGGCCAAAAAAGCACAATCTGCCAGCACTTTTACCTCACTGACCCTGGTCGGTAGAATAAAGGAAAGCTTTAAAAGGGCCGTGGCCTTGGATCCCGGATCCATTGAGGCACATTGGGCTTTGGTAGATCTCTATGTTTCCCTGCCGGGAATAGTTGGCGGCAGTACGTCCAAGGCCCTGGATTATGCCAAAGACCTTAAGGCAATATCCGCTATTGATGGCTATTTGGCCACGGGGTATGTATACGAGTACGATGACGATCCAGGAAGGGCAAGGGAGAACTATTTTAAGGCCATGACCCTGCTGAACGATCTGGATTCAGTTGAACGAAACCAACTCAATTATCAAATTGGAAAAGTTTGTGGGGATTATGGCCTTGAACTGGGCAAAGGCCTGGAACATATGCAAAACTATATCGACAATTATACCGCTTTGGACGGGGTGCCCCTAAAATGGGCCTATTTGCGTATGGCCAAATTGTATCGAAAAAAGGAAGACAAGTCCAATGCAAAAAAATGGTTAACGAAGGCTTTGGCCATAGACCCAGAGTTTACCTATGCCCTTAGTGAAAAGGAAAAAATCGATCTTATGGGGAATCCAGGAGGTCTATAGACTTTTTAAAAGTCCACCATCGATTGGGATTTGGGTGCCCGTGATGTAGGCGGCCTTGTCCGAGGCCAAAAAAGCCGTTAGATATCCGTATTCCTCGGGACTTCCGATGCGCCCCAGAGGAACCTTGGCTTCCATCCCACTACGGACCTCTTTTTCGGAAATACCCAATTGTTGTGCCTTTTTGGCATTAAGTTGGGCAATACGGGCCGTATCAAAATAACCTGTCAATATGCTGTTTACGGTAATCTGATCAGGACCAACATCGGTGGCAAGACTTTTTGCCCAGGTCACCGTAGCGGCCCTTATGGTGTTGGAAAGTGCCAGATAGGACAAGGGTTCCTTTACCGAAACGGATGCCACGTTAATGATGCGCCCCCACTGGTTACGGCGCATTTGGCGTAAGGCCAGTTCCGTAGTGAGGACCACGGTCTTAAAAAGCAGGTCAAACGCTTCTTGGTAATCACCCGTATCCTTTTCCAAGGTATTCCCAGCGGACGGCCCCTGGGTGTTGTTCACTAGGATATCCACTGTATTTTTCTCAAAGTATTCCACAATACGGGACTTATATTTTTCAAAGTTCGAAAAATCAACCACAAGATACTGATGGTGTTGCCCATCGTTTGTGGGTAACTGGGCCAAAACCTTCCTAAGGCTATCCTCATTACGCGCCATCACCGTAACACTGGCCCCACTTTGTGCCAATTGAAGTGCTATGGCCCTACCGATGCCTCCGCTACTTCCCCCGACCAAGGCTTTCTTGTTCTTAAGTAATATGTTCATCTCGTTACTTTCGAGGCTCGTTTTTTAAAGTACGGAAATTATTTGGTTTTTAAGTCCTCCCTAACCGGGCTAAAAATGTCCATCAGCCTACAGGCAGTTAAGGCCCTGCCGGAATGCGCTATATTCGGGGGAATGACCACCAGTTCCCCGGGGCCATATACTTGCGTGTCACCGTCAAGTTTAAATTCAAATTCTCCTTCCAATACCTGCATAATCTGCTCGTTCCCATGGGAATGCTCTGGTACCTCGGCCCCTTTTTCGACTTCCCAAAAGACCAGGCTCATCTTTTCGGTATGTACCAACCTGCCGTGATAGCCTGGCATGATTTCCCTAGAAGGGATATGGGCTATATTCATATGTTGTGCTTTTAAGCACTAAGATAAGAAGATAAAGGACCCGTTTAGGGCCCTTTTTAAATAGATTTATTTTTCACTATGGAAGTCTTAAGGACGGCCATATGGGCCTACTTCCAATCTACTATAACAAATTCACATCGACGGTTTAGCTCATGGTCTTCTTCAGAACAGGATTCCTCCGTCTTACAATAGAAGACGGGCTGGGATTCCCCGTAGCCCTTGGCAATAATCCGATTTTTGGCAATGTTGCTCCCTATTAAGAACTCCCGAACGGAATTTGCCCTTTTCTGGGAAAGATCTTCGTTGTAACGTCTGTTGCCCCTTATGTCCGTATGGGTGCCTATTTCAAGGACGATACCCGGATTTTCCTTTAAAATTTTAATTAGTTCCGACAATCTTTTCCTCGATTCCCTTCTTAGGTACCACAGGTTATAGTCGAACAAGATATTCTCGGTCTTTATCACAATGCGTTCATCTTCCCTAACAATGGATTTTTCTTTCTGGATGGCCTTCTCCATTTTTTCTTTCCGCTTCTTTTCCGCCAGTATTTGTTGTTCTTTTTCCTTTTTTAGGCGTTCGGCATTGGCTAAAGCTTCTTGGCGCTTTATTCTTTCTGCTTCTTCCTTTGCCTTTTGTACTTCGGCTTCCTTTTTTCTTTGCTGGGCCACAGCTTCCTGTTTTTTGCGTTCGGCAATGGAAAGCAGGCTTAGGGATCCATCCTGTGCGGTGTTTCTTTCGGTATTGGTTGCAATGGTCCGCGACTTGGGCTCATAGCTATCCTTTTTCCCTTCGAGACGGTATTTTTGGTCACATTTCACCTGAAAGCTATACTTGGCCTCCTGGTTGGTAGTGTGGGTTTCAAGAATTGACCCGTTGCTGTCCATTAGGATCACTTGCCCGGCGGGAATAGGTAGCCCGGTCACCTGGTCTACCAAAGTACCCGAGATGTATTGCTTGCAGTCCTCTATAATAAGAGGCTTGTTTTCCAATAGGGAATAGATGTCGTCGCTTCCTTTTCCTCCGGGGCGGTTGGAAGAGAAGAACCCGTGTTTTCCGTCAAGGTTAAGGGTTAGTGAAAAATCGTCAAAGCCACTGTTTACGGGAAGCCCCAAATTGTCGGGTTTTTGATAGGAGCCGTTTTCATACTTGGAAACAAAAATATCCAAGGAGCCATATCCTGGATGTCCATTGGAGGAAAAGTATAGATTTCCGGCCTTGTCTATAAAAGGAAATTGCTCCTTTTTATCTGTGTTTATATTTTCTCCCAGGTTTATGGGATCGCCATAGGTCCCTCCTTCCAAAATGTCCACATAATAAATATCGAAGGACCCTGATCCACCTTCCCTGTCCGAGGCAAAATACAACTTGGTACCGTCCGAGTTAAGAACGGGATGTTCGTTGGAGAAAGTATCGCTGTTAAAGGGCAATTCCGTATTGTTTTTCCATTCCCCATCTATCCATTCGGCCCTATATATTTTAAGGTGCGCTATTTTTTTGGGGTCGGCTTTCTTTTTGCCGTTGTTTCTGGTATAGAACAAAACCTTGCGGTCTGCAGTAATGGTAAAAGTGCCCTCGTGCATTTTGGTATTTATACTACCGGGTAATGGTTTGCTAAGGCTATCCCCAACGCCAAGTTGATCTATGGGATGCATATAAATGTCCAGATAGCCTTGATTGTTCCATCGGTAGAGCCTGGAAGAGAGCCCGCTTCTTTTTCTGGAGGCATTGTAGATTAGATTGGAATCCACTTTGACGGCACCAAATTCGGAGTTTTCCGTATTTAATGCTAAATTTTCAATTGTAAAACGGTCCCCTATGGCACTTATGTTTTCCAAATAGGTAATTTCTCTCTTAATTTTTTCTACCATTGCCGAGCTGCCCTGTTGCGTATAGTAGTCCAAGAGCACCTTGTTGGCCTGTTCATAATCGCCCAGGGCCTTTAGCGACTGGTTTAACCTAAAGTGATACTCCCGTTCCACTTCCTCTCCATAGTTAGCTACGAGATAGGTGTACCAGCGGGCCGCGGATTTCATGTCATAGGTGTTGTAATAACTGTCCGCCAAATTCTTAATAAGTTTGGAACTCTTGTTCCGCGGCAACAATTGTTCGTATAAGGGAATGGCATCACTATAAAAGGCACGTTCAAAATAGGTGTTGGCCCGTTTAAGGTCCTGTTGGGCAAAGATCGGTGAGAGCATGCCCAGTATTAGGATACTATTTAATAGTTTTCTCATAATTAGTAGAATCTTGGGGATTTGTCATATCCTTTTCCTAGGCCCAATAGATCCAGGTCAAAAAGGACAAAGATTTCGTGGGATCCCGAATTGAAATCTCCCAGGTTGGTAAGGGTATAATCGTAGGCATAACCGATACGCAAGGACGGTATCACCACCATATTGAACATGGCACTTACGGAGTCTCCCAGACGGTATGAAACCCCGCCTTCAAATCTATTATTGAAGAGTGCATTCAAGGAAAGGTCCGTGGTAATGGGAGAGTTCTTTACCGCTTTGATCAGAAAAGAAGGTTTTAGCCTTAGATCGGGGTTTATGTCAAAAATATATCCTGAGGTTAGGAACAGGTGTATTTCCTCAGAGCCCAGTGTATTGATACCATCTACATTTTCCAAATGTGTAGAGGTCAAAATGTTGGGTGCGGAGAGCCCTACATAAAAGTTTTCCCTGTTGTAAAAAGCGCCCACCCCTATGTTGGGGAACGTATTGTTCAGATTTTCGTTAAAAACGGCATCGTCCTGAAACTCGGGCAATCTAAATCCGGTAAAGCTGGTTTCAAAAGTGGTAATGCCAGCCTTTAGGCCAAGGGCAAGATTGCTTTTATCGTCAAGTTTAAGAATATAGGCGAAATCCGCAAAAATATTATTTTCCTTCAAAGCCCCGTCGCCTACCTCGTCTGAAATCAGGGAAAGACCTACTTCAATTTTTTCGCTCATGGGCGCATGTGCAAAAAATGTCAGCGTTTTGGGTCCGCCTACGGCGTTTTGCCATTGAGTGCGATAGAGTGCCCCAAAATTGAGGATTCCGTGTTCATTGGTCGTATAGGCAGGATTTATTACGCTCATATTATACATGTACTGGGTATATTGGGGATCCTGTTGGGCATGGTTCCACCAATGGGCCAAGAAAAGTAGAGCACTTATATAGATTGTTTTTTTCATGGTTTTTCAGTTGTTTCTCGACCGATTTATCTGTTAAGGTATAGGCGACCCTGTTTTGGTGGATTCCCGTCCTTATTGAATTCAATAATGTAGAAATACACACCATTTGGGGCATTGTCCCCGTCCCATGGCGGCCTATTGCCATTCCCTTTATAAAGGGATGCACCATACCGGTTAAAGATCTCCAAGGTATAATTCGGGAATATGAGGTCTATATTTGGGATTGTAAATGTGTCGTTGCGCCCATCGCCATTGGGTGAAAATCCGTCCGGAACAAAAAAGTCGAATTCCTCGGGATCACAGTTGCCCAAGTCTACGGTAACCGCTGTCCTTTCCGAGTTTGTACAGCCCGTGCCGGGGTCAAAACTTTCCGCATAATACGTGGTGCTATTCGTTAAGGGCTCATTGTCCTCCAGCGGAGTGCCACCTTCCGAAGTGGTATACCACAAAATATCAAAGTCGTTATCAACCTCTAATTCCCTGAGCTGAGTCACGGTAGGATTGTCCAGACCGCATATAGATAGTTCCGTAAGGGAAAGTGATGCCGATTCCAACACCACAATATTTGGTGTTATCTCTATACGTTGGTTACTGGAACATGTACCGCCCACAAGGGATGCGGCAAAATAACTGGTACCGGCCACCAATGAGGTATTGGTATCCAGTTGGGTCCCTCCGGTCGGGGTTTCATACCAAACAACGGGCAGACCGGAGTCTATGCTGTCTTCCAAATTCGCCACGATAGGGTTGTCTTCCGAGCAAAACATTGGCATAGTTTCGGATGCGTTGGCAGGAGGTGGGCCGTCCAAAAGGGTTACGGTAAGCTGGGTCCTGTCCGTACTGGGGCATCCTCCGGAAGAAGTGGCCTCTGCATAATAGCTTTGCCCATTTACCAACGGAAGGTTTCCTTCAAGCGGAGAACCTCCCAAGGGATCCGCATACCAAAGAACAGTGGCACCATTGGTGATAAAGGCCATAAGATCGGATACGGTACTATTTTCCGAAGCACATAAAGTGGCATTGCCATCATCTACCGTAGGGGAAGTGGCCTCCACAAAGTTTACCACTATCCTTACCCTTTGCTCGCTCTCACAGTTGTTGTTAACATTAAGACTGGTCACAAAATAATCTTCCCCATCGGTCAAACTGGTGTCCGGAGGAAGCGCATTTACATCCGTTTGGTTGGCATAAAATCGGATCTCTCCGCTAGCAGTTACTTCAAGGTCTTCCAGTGTGGGGAAATCCGGGGTGATCAGATCATTACAAAATTCCTGTACCGCGGGGGCCGTAGCGGGCGGGGTCTCTACGCCAATGCCAAAGTTTTCCATAACCTCAAACTCGGTCTCTACTCTACAAGGGGTGGTATCGTTCTGTGTACTTCGTACGATAACAGTATAATCTCCTTCCTGCAGGGAGAATACGTCCAGGTCAAAAACGGTGGAACCTCCATTGAAAGAAATGGAATTGGAAATTACAATGGCACCATCGGATTGTTGCACAACTTCATAGGAAACCTCATATAAACCGTTGTCCAGGATAGGGGCGTCCACCGAAACACTTACCTGGTCTGCGTCACAGGGGCTTTCGATTACCAAAACCTCCAACTGTATACTTTCTGGAGTGGGGGTGACGGTAAGGGAAGTTGAAATTTCGCAACTACTCGTAAAACCGGTGTCCACTTCCACGATCAAATCAATAGTTCCCGTCTCCGGGATTTGGTCTCCCGGGATGGTAAAGTCGGCCGCCCCCGCTGAGAAAAGCAAGTCGTTTAAGACAATAGTGTTCATGCCGCCTCCCGGCCCCGTCAAAGTATAAGAAACGTTAAAGTTACCATTGGCAGGATTGCCAGTGCTGTCCAATACATCGGTCAAGGAAACCGAGCTATCATCTCCCTCGCATTCACTGGATGCAATGGCCATGGGATCTGCCAAAGTAAAGGAAATCGGAGGTACGGCTATATCCGTACAGACCTCGTCCCCCAAGGAGGTAAGGGTTAGGGTATAGGTACCTTGAGTGGTTAAAAAAGAGGGCTCCAAATTAAAAAAGCCGGTTCCATCAGGGAGTAACGTCAGCGTTTCATCCACCCCGTTTTCGGTTGTGGCACCCGAAGTTATTTCATAATCGACCAAATAATCCCCAGGGTTTAAAAGGGTTTGGTCATAACTGGTAATGTTTATCCTAAAATTATTTTGGGCCGTACAAAAATTAGCGGCCTGTACTTCCATGGTTCCCTGCAATACGGGATCTATTTCAATGGTTACGGTACTGGTCTGCGGGGTACATATAGGATGGGAAGGATTTACCGTATAGGTAAACGTATAGGAACCTACCCCGGCATTGTCCCTTATTTCCCCAATATTCACAAAACTGTCAGCTCCATTTTCCAGTTGATTGGTCTCAGGGCCTTCGCTCCAGGTACCCAATCCAATGGGTTCTCCATCCGGGTCGGAAAGCAGGCTATTAAGGTCGAACATAGTAAAGGCAGATAAATCCTCGGTGACACAAAAAGAAATTCCGGAACCTTCTCCTGCATTGGCAGCCTCGTGTACTTCAAGTATCAAATCTATATTCCTGCTTGGGCAACTCCCAATGGCCGGAACGGTATGTGTGAACGTATAGATTCCCGGACCGGTGGCTTCGGCATTAAAACTATTGCCAGAAAGGTTTGCGGAGGCACCGGTATCCAACGTACTCCATGTTCCGTTAAAATCGGGGAAAAGGCCAGCCTGGTTGCTTCCTATAAAGGAGAACAGGTTTACGGAAGCGTCGTCCCCACATGCATTTGCGCTTCCATCCGTATTGGGCTGCCCGGGATACCCCCCTAGTTGCAGGGTTATGGTGGCAGTTTCGGAACAAGGTAAGGGTGTTGTATAGGTGAATTCATAGGTTCCAGAATTGCGTATGCCCCAAAGGTCCACGGTTCCTGCCGTTGTATTTAATGCGGATGCGGCCAAGGGGTTGTCGGTGGACCAAGTACCTCCGGCCACCGGAGTACCCCCAAGCTCGGCAAACAGGTCAAAGCTTTGGTTGGCCGTATCCAGGTCTTTGTCGCAAACTGAAATCGTTTCATCGTTTCCCGCACATTGCGCTCTTAGCCCGTTGGTAGTGCCCCAAACAAGGAGGAGGAACGCTCCCGTTTTTAGAAGTGTCGTACGTTTTATATTCATCATTGTTCTTGTTGTTAACATAGCATTTGGGCCTATGGTGCGTAAAAGTACCGGGGAACTAAGGGATAGGGAAAATTTTGTTGTGAACGGTCAAAAACGAAAGGTAAATCCTACTAAAAATGTTGGGGAAAGCTAAAAAAAATGTGTATTTTATCGATTTTTTTTGCTGTTTATAACTATATTTTAGGGGATTAAGTTTTTCATCTTGTCTTCCAGGCTTTAAGTGCAATCCTTATATTTGGGATATAAACGATACGTATGCATATCCATTTTATTGCTATAGGCGGAAGTGCTATGCACAACCTGGCCCTGGCCCTGCAGCATAAGGGATTTACCATAACCGGAAGTGACGACGTCATTTATGAACCTTCTCACAGTAGATTGACCCAAAATGGTCTTTTACCTGATGAATTTGGGTGGTATCCAGAAAAAATTCATGGAGATTTGGATGCAGTTATTTTGGGGATGCATGCCAAAGCGGATAATCCCGAGCTTTTAAGGACCAAGGAACTGGGGATTCCCTTATATTCCTATCCGGAGTTTATTTATGAGCAATCCCGTAACAAAACAAGGGTGGTCATAGGTGGCAGCCATGGAAAGACGACCATTACCTCAATGATCCTCCATGTGTTGAGCTATCATGGGCGGGATGTGGATTATATGGTGGGTGCGCAATTGGATGGTTTTGAGCGTATGGTACATTTGACCGAGGATAACGATTTTATCGTTTTAGAAGGCGATGAATACCTGTCCTCTCCCATAGATCGGAGGCCCAAATTTCACTTGTACCGCCCCAATATTGCGCTGTTAAGCGGTATAGCTTGGGATCATATCAATGTTTTCCCCACTTTTGATAATTATGTGGAGCAGTTCCGGATTTTTGTGGACAGCATTGTAGACGGGGGCAGTATCACGTACAACGAGGAAGATCCCGAGGTAAAAAAGGTGGTCCTGGATTCTGAAAATACCATTAGAAAATTACCCTACGGCACCCCGGATCATACCATTGCCCGCGGGCAGACCCTTTTAGAAACGTCCGAGGGGCCCATGCCCATAGCTGTTTTTGGTCGGCATAATCTCAGCAATCTGGCAGGGGCCAAATGGATATGCCAGCATATGGGCGTGGACGAGGATGATTTTTACGAGGCCATTGCCTCTTTTTCTGGAGCTTCCAAACGTTTGGAAAAAATAGCGGAAAATACTTACTCGGTAATCTACAAGGATTTTGCACATTCGCCCAGCAAGGTCTCCGCCACGACCCTTGCGGTGCGGGAACAATACCCAGATCGGCGATTTATCGCTTGTCTGGAACTGCATACCTACAGTAGTTTTAATGCCGAGTTTCTAGAGGAGTACCGGGGTGCCCTGGATACGGCGGACGAGGCGGCGGTGTTTTATATTCCCGAATCGGTAAAAATAAAACGCTTAAAAGAGGTGACGCCCGCTCAGATTTCCGAGGCGTTTCAACGCAGTGATCTCAAGATCTTTACCGATGCTTCCGCATTTCAGGATTTTGTGTTCGGCCGGGAATACCACAATACGGTACTGCTCCTTATGAGCTCCGGGAATTATGGGGGACTGGATTTTGGGCGATTAAAGGAACTTTTATAACCGAACGACCTATTCTTCGTTCTTGCCTTTTTTCCTGTTGAGGAATGCCTGCGCAATGGTTTCCGCCAATCCGTGGTGGGCCTTCCAGACGCGATAGACCTCCTGGCCCCATACTTCAATGCGATGTTTACAGTTCTGGGGTTCCCTAGCACTTTGGATGATGGTACGGGTCGTAATATGCCCCCTTTGGCCCATGGGTGGAGCGCTCAGGGCCTGGGGGAGGTGTTTTTTCAGACGGTTCAGGGAATCGCTCAATTTGGGTGATAGCGCATAGGTCCATCCTACCTTGTACACAAACATGAGATGGAGTCTGGTAAGGTGAAAATGGTTGCTCCATTGGCCATGTATTTCGGGATGTTGTAGCGCATGAGCATCCACGATCAGGAATTTGTACCTATGGTTTTCGGGGTCGGAAAAATCGATATGGGGGAAATCAAAGGCAAAAATTTCCATACATTCATGAATTCCTCGTTGTGTCTCCGCCCCACAAAATGGACAGTGCCCGTAATCTTTGAGGGTAATCCCGTTTTTTGACGCAAACTGTATATAATCCTGCATTTTTTAGAGGTACCCTTAACAAAGTTACGCCTTAAGTTGAAAGCGGAGTGTTTCAAATTCGGTGCCGTTGGCGATTATGGAAACCCGATGCTCTCCTGCATGCAATTTACGTGTGGTGATTATGGCAAAGGGTTGTTTTCTGGTAATGGTCGTTGACGATTTCTCCGGGTATTCCTTTTCACTTATCTTAAAGACTTTCCGGGATAGGGAGCCATTGGCCTTTTGATAATAGATGCCGTATTCCAACCGTATTTTTGCCTTGGAGGGCGCAATGTTCTTTAATTCAAATTGAAACTCCAAAGAATCCCCGATATGTACTTCCGGTGTCAAAACCTTGAAATTCATAATTTTAATGGTGTCTATTGGCCCAAAACCAAAAAGCTGCATAAGCTCGCTGTTACCTTCTTTTAAGAGCGTTCGGCAGGCATGTTTGATAAGCTTGTCCGTTTCGGGGCTTTTGCCTTTCCATTTTTTTACAAGATCGATGACCAGTTTGGGATGATCTTTGGAAATATCGTTCAGATTGTTGGCCACGCTTCTCCGCACATAAGCGGAGGAATCGTTCTTTAAATTCTCAAGTATGGGAAGGATCGGGGCGGGATCCTTCTTTAGGACGGGCAAGGCCATGGCCCAAGGCAATCTTGGCCTACACCCTTCGGAGGACAGTCGTCTTACCGCATAGTGTTCATGTCGGGACCAGCTCCCCATTTGTTCCATTGCCATCCCCGGATACTTTATTATAAAGGGCCTCATGGCAAATTCACAACTAACAAATTGGGTGATCCTTTCAATGGCGTCCATGGAGAGGGTGTGGTGGTCCTGCCCAAAGACCTCTAAAAAATCAGGTAGGAAAAAGAATTCCAGGTTGTCGGCCTTAAACCCTTTTTCAAGGCAAATAGGAATGAGCCGTAATAAAGTATCCACATTGGTTTTATAATCACCGGATAGATGATTTTTTAGAACTAGCGTTATGTGGCGCATACGCTGTTTTAACTCGCGCGCTTCCCAATCCTGGTCATAAATATCCTGGAGAAAGGCCTGGGTATCCAAAAGGGGGACCACCTCTTTTAAACAGGGCAGGAATCTACCAAAAAAGGCATCGTTATAGATATTTTTGAGCAGTTCCGGCATGGTTTCAATTTCGGAGTTCCACGGTGTTTCCTTTAGTATCCAAAGGTAAGAAGGGATTAAAGGCGATCTCCCAGAGATTGTCATCCGGATCGGCGATGTAACCACTATAACCTCCCCAAAAGACCTCTTCGGGCCGTTTTACGATTTCCGCTCCCTTCCCTTCCAGGTCATGAAACAGTTGATCTACCTCCTCTTTGGTGCGCGTATTATACGCAAGTGAAAATGCCTTGAAACCTTTTCCCGTGGGAGAGACCTTGGCATCTTCGGCAAGCTTTTCCCTGGGGTAGAGCGACAGTAGGATTCCGTTCAATTGGAAAAACGAGATATTCTCGTTACTGGAGTCCATCTTGATCCATCCAAACGTTTCTTCATAAAAGGCATTGGCGACTTGTAAGTCGTTCACTCCCAAACCTATGATGGTCAGTCTCTGCTCCATACGTCCTTTATTTTAAATCGTAAAACCGTTTTTAACTTTTCCGGGGCCACCTTTCTAAAATCGGACAAGTAGATTTCCCGATGCGCTTTGGAGCATCGATCCCAATTATTCGCTTTGGAAAATTCCTCCATCTTCGCAAAGCTCTGGGGTTCGGTATCATAGGGGCCCAGGTGCAACATTTGTACGCATGGGCCTTCGGAGGTGGTCTCAAATTGGAGTTTGTCCAGAAGGGCATTGGGCTTTTTCTTCCGGGTAAGGATCAGCATTTCCCGGAAAAAACCTTCGGTGACAAAATCCGGTTGACGTATCATTAAGGTGTATACGAGATCATCTTTATGGAACGAACCATCATAGTCTTGTTTGGCCTTTTCGTTCAAATCCCAAATACCCTCCAGCGGATACACGGTATAGTCCATATAGTCCATGGGAGGTGCGGACAAGCGCTTTAGGGTCATTTTAACGGCATAGGAAACAGAGTACAAAGCGGATACACAGTCAGCACCTCCCATGGACTATATGGACTATACCGTGTATCCGCTGGA
>JBCBSN010000052.1:0-20337 GCA_039819225.1 Bacteroidota bacterium
GGTTGCTAGAGTTGCTGATCAAAATGCCATCAACGATATATAGTGGATCCGAGTTTCCCAATACGGTACTGGGCCCCCGAAGCCGGATGCTGATACCTCCTGCCGGATCTCCTGAATTCTGCTGAACAAGGGCACCCGTAATTTTTCCGGATATGGCCTGATCCACCGCTGTAGCTCCGTTATTTACCAAATCCTCTGCCTTGACCGAGGAAATGGCATTCCCTAGGGTTCGTTTGTTAACGCCTACGGTAGTTCCTGTGACAACCACCTCGTCCAAGCTCAATAAGTCCTCGGACATGGTAATATCAGTAGTTATCTCTGTAGAAGAGCCCAATGAAATAGGGATTCGTTTTGTGGAATAGCCTAATGAACTTGCGACTAGAACATATTCACCCTCCGATAAAGTGGCCGTAAATGCATAGTTTCCATCAAAATCGGCACTGGCCCCTATGGATAGATTTTCCAATACCACTGAGGCACTTGGTATTGGGATATCATTTCCCGCATCGGTCACCGTGCCGGAAAACGAATATTGCGTCTGTCCTATGGCCAAGGTACTTACGGACAAGCATAACAAAAACAAGGTTTTGCCCAGCCATTTTCCTCCAAAAAGATTGCTTTTTTTCATAGAGTTTTGAGTTAGATTAATAAAATTGGACCTAAGTCCTTAGAATTGTGATGAATTGAACCAGGCACCTCAATTCTTTCGGTGCCCTACCCAAGGGAAAAAGGTAGAATATTTCAATAAAAATAGGCAAAATATGGCATTTGTAACTATATTTTGCATGATATTTTTGTAACTAGCCGATATAATTGGTGATTTTATCGATATTTGCAATATTTTGCAGTTTAATTATCAATAGTGAGGATTTTATGTTAAAAGAAGAGCGTCATCGGATTATTTTAAATGAAGTAAGGATCCACAACCGGGTTTTGCTGACCGATATTGCCGAATTTCTTAAGGTTTCCCCGGACACCATTAGAAGGGATATTAAAATACTTCATGAACGAAAGGAATTGAAAAAGGTCCATGGAGGTGCCATTTCACTGGGGTTTAACAACCAAAGTACGGTACGCCCCGAGATATATGCCTTGGAAAAGAAAACGCGGATAGTGGAAAAGGCGATAACCCTGCTCAAGGATGGCCAAGTGGTTTTGTTGAGCGGGGGCACTACTAACTTTGAGCTTGCCCGTTTATTGCCCCCAAGTCTAAAGTTGGTTTGCTTTACCCCAAGTCTCCCAATTGCTGGCCAGTTGCTTTCTAAGCCCAATGTGGAGACCATATTTGTGGGGGGAAGGCTTTCTAGGGATTCGCAGATCGCCATTGGCGGAAGTACCTTAGGTATTCTTTCCCAGATAAAGGCGGATATCTGTTTTTTAGGGACCAACTCCATTCACCCTGATGAAGGGCTTACCGAATTTGATTGGGATATTGTCCAAATAAAAAAGGCAATGATAAAATCCTCTAGAAAAGTAGTGGCACCGTGTATTTCCGAAAAACTAGACTCCGTTAGGCGCTATAAAATATGTGATATTAGCGAAGTGGATATTTTGGTGACCGAACTACATCCCTCGGATAATCGATTGGATGTTTTTGGATCCGGGGACGTGAAGTTATTATAGAAAGGATTATGGCCTTATCAAGTCATATGGCCAAAGTAAAATACGGGCCAAAATCCGGAAACTCCGTTTTGATTGGCCCGTTTATGTAAAATTGTCATTTTAAAACGTATACCTCACAAAACCCTCCATGGCCTCATATTCGGCCATACCCAGTGCATTGTACTTTCTGGCGGTCTCCTTGTTCCGCTGTTCGGCACGTTGCCAAAACTCACGTTCATCGTTGCCCGGGAACATAGCGGCATCTTTTTGGGATTGGTGTTTAAATATCGCGTTCTTCTTGCGTTGCATGTCCTTGGGTCCAATAGGTACGGCCATTTCCATATCGGCGATATCCCATTCCTGCCAGGCGCCCCGATATAGCCATAACCAGCAATCGCCTATCCAATCCACCTCGTCCTTCACGAGCCGGTCAATAGCCTCGTAAATGATCTGAAGACAGACCCGGTGGGTTCCATGAGGGTCGGAGAGGTCGCCTGCGGCAAAAATTTGCTGTGGCTTTATCCGGTTCAACAAGTCATAGGTAATTTGCACGTCTTCGTCCGAATGTGGTTTTTTCTTTACCGTTCCAGTCTCGTAGAAAGGAAGGTTTTGGAAGTGGGCATTTTCTTCCTTTACCCCACAATAACGACACGCGGCCAGGGCCTCTCCCTTTCGGATAAGGCCTTTGATATTCTGAATTTCGGCACTGTCCACTTGCCCGGGTTGTTTGCTGCTCAGGAATTCCCTAACGTTTAGGAATTTCTCATGTAGTTCCTTATCGTCTTCCTGAATATCTGTGGCAAAGTCCAAAAAGCGGATGACCTCATCATCAAAGACCGCAATATTCCCGGAAGTCTGGTAGGCCACGTGTACTTCAT
Organism: Bacteroidota bacterium; assembly: GCA_039819225.1. Taxonomy (GTDB): domain Bacteria; phylum Bacteroidota; class Bacteroidia; order Flavobacteriales; family Flavobacteriaceae; genus Ulvibacterium. The sequence continues at coordinate 2,481 of JBCBSN010000052.1, forward strand.
GGCCCTGGTCTACAAGGCGCAATAGCGTTCCCCCCATAGAAATAACATCATCGTCCGGATGGGGGCTAAATATCAATGATTTTTTGGGATAGGGATCTTTGCGTTCCGGTCTATTGCTATCGTCCGCATTGGGTTTGCCTCCTGGCCATCCCGTTATGGTTCGTTGCAGATGGTTAAAGACCTTAAGGTTAATATGTTCCGCGGATCCTACTTCGGCCACTAGACTTCCCATACCGTGTTCGTTATAGTGCTCGTTGGTCAATTTTAGGATGGCCTTGTCCAACTTCTCGGATAGCCAAAGGGTGGCGCGGTTCACCAGATTGTCCGTCCATTCACATTCGCTTACCAACCAAGGGGTTTTAATGCGGGTAAGGGAAGAGGCTGCGGCATGGTCTACGATAAAATCACAATTTTCGTGATGTTGTAGAAAAGTTGCGGGTACGGATTCCCTTATGTTGCCCTCAACGGCTTCTTTGATGATTCCCGCCTTACCTTCTCCCCAGGCCATCAAAATAATCCGCCTGGAGTCCATTATAGTGCCCACTCCCATGGTAATGGCCTTGGCCGGGACATTTTCCAGTCCAAAAAAATCACTGGCGGCATCCAATCGCGTAACCCGGTCCAGTCTTACCATTCGGGTCTTACTTTTTAACGAAGAACCCGGTTCATTAAATCCAATGTGTCCTGTTCTTCCAATGCCCAAAACCTGAATATCTATGCCACCCGCTTCCGCTATTTTCTGTTCATAGGCCATACAGAAGTCGCGTACGTCTTCTTTGTCCAAGGTCCCGTCCGGGATATGGATGTTTTCTTTTTTCATGTCTATATGATCGAAAAGATGTTCGTTCATAAAACGCACGTAGCTATGAATGGAATCCGGTTCCATGGGATAGTATTCGTCCAGGTTAAAGGTGATCACGTTTTTGAAGCTCAAACCTTCTTCCTCGTGGAACTTTACCAAAAAATCGTACACTTTTATTGGTGAGGACCCTGTTGCCAGGCCAAGAACTACATTTTTCCCTTGTTTCTGACGTTTCCGGATCAGATCCGCAATTTCATTGGCCACATAGAAAGAGGCGTCCTGCGAACTTTGGTGGATAACCGTGTTTATCCGCTCAAATTTCTTGGATTCCTCATCCGAGGGAAAACTTAAGGGTCTGGGTTTGGTAGAGACTTGCGCCATAGGACTAATTTTTAAGTTACGCCGCAAATATAGTGAAAAAAACAAGATTTTGCTGTTTTTTGCTATATAAACTGCAATTTAATGCTTTTTTAACCTTCAGTTAAACTCTATAGTTGTTAAAACGGAAGAAAACAGCATAAAAAAATATTATTTGCTATCTTCGCGTTGTAGTAAGACCTACCTGCCATTTTATGCTTAAGGAAGAGCGCCAAAGAACGATATTGAATGAAGTGGAATTGCACAACAGAGTGCAACTCACCGATATTGCCGAGATTCTTGATGTCTCCATAGACACAGTGCGCCGGGATGTAAAGGAACTGGATGCCGATAACAAGCTGCGAAAGGTCCACGGTGGGGCCATTTCCTTGGGATTTATAGGGAGCGGTACCAGAAGTGCCAATATCTATGCCTTGGAACAAAAAATAAAGATCGCCGAAAAGGCGGTAACACTTTTTAAAGATGGTGGAGTTATTTTCATAGATGGAGGCACCACATGTATGGAACTGGCCAGGGCCATACCGGGCCATTTACAATTGACCTGCTTTACTATGAGCCTGCCCGTCGCCATGGAATTAACTACCAAACCTCATGTGACCGTTATCTTTGTAGGGGGCGAAATATCCGCGGAAGCCCAAATAGCCATGGGGGCCAATGCCATTCATAATTTATCTGAAATTATGGTAGACTACAGTTTTATCGGAACGGGCTACGTAGATTCCCTACATGGGCTTACCGAGTTTGATTGGGATATTGTGCAAGTAAAAAAGGCGGTCATTAAAGCCTCTAAAAAAACGGTACTTTTGTCCATATCCGAGAAGTTGAACTCACAACACCGTTATAAAACTTGCGATATTAATGCGATAAATACAATGATTACGGAACTAGATCCCGAAAATAACCTTTTGAACCTCTTTAGAGATCACGATATACGATTGTTATAGCACGAAACGGTTTTCGATTTCGCTTTTTAAATTCCAAACGGAACGCCGGATCGGAAAACCTAGTAAAGTAAAAACTGGAAACTAAAACCAAATATGAATTATAAAAAAATAACGGAAACACCTTCCCATTATGATGATTTGGAACAGATGGACACCCAATCCATTCTAACACGTATGAACATGGAAGATCAAAAGGTAGCCTTGGCCGTTTCAGAAGCCATTCCTCAAATAACCAAGCTGGTAGATGGCCTATCGGACCGTTTTATAAAGGGCGGGCGCCTTTTTTACATTGGTGCGGGAACCAGTGGAAGGTTGGGCATATTGGATGCCTCCGAAATACCCCCTACCTATGGGATGCCCCATACAAGGGTCATTGGATTGATCGCTGGTGGAGACAAGGCCATAAGGAAATCGGTGGAATATGCAGAGGACGATACGGAACAGGCATGGAAAGACCTGGTGGCGTATTCCATAACTGACAATGATGTGGTTGTGGGTATTGCTGCCTCCGGGACTACTCCCTATGTAATCGGGGGAATCCGCGCGGCCAGGGACAAAGGACTATTAACCGCAGGGATAACCAATAATCCAGGTTCGCCATTGGCCCAGGTTTCCGAAATTCCAATAGAAATAAATGTGGGTCCCGAATTCGTGACCGGAAGCACCCGTATGAAAAGCGGCACCTCTCAAAAATTGGCGTTGAATATGATATCCACTGCCCTGATGATACGAATAGGACGTGTAAAAGGGAACAAGATGGTAAATATGCAGCTCAGCAATAACAAACTGGTAGATCGGGGAGCACGTTATGTGGCCGAGGGGCTAGACATACCTTATAGCGAAGCCGAAGGGTTGCTAAAGAAACATGGCTCCGTGAAAAAAGCTTTGGATAATTACAATTCTGAATTCTAAATTCTTCATTCCAAATCGATCGTACCTCCTTACTCCTTCAAAATAGAAGCCACCTCTTCTACGGTGACCCTATCTTCCGAATGGTTTCCCCATGAATTTAGGACATAGTTCATGACATCGGCGATTTCTTCATCTTCCAGCCCCATTGGTGGCATGGTGTTGTTGTAGGGAATATTGTTTACCGTTATTTGGCCTTGTTGACCAAATTTAATGCCACGAATACTTTCTTCCCTGTAGGTAAGCAGATAGTCGGACTGTGCCAAGGGTGGAAAAGTACCGGCAACACCCTCACCCTCCGCTAGGTGACATTGAATGCAAAAATCCGTGTAGATTTCACTACCGCGGGCCATGCTTTCTTCTAATTCCTTGTCCTGAAAAAGGACGAGAGAAACTCCAATAATAAAGGCGAAATATGTAATGCAGAGGATCTTCAAAAGGGCCGGGTAGTTTAAAATTTATATAGTTATATCACAAGTGTCCGAAAGTTGGATATAAGACCGCTTCGATTCAAGACATAAGAACAAAGACGCTTTGGCTTTCAACTGTTTAAAAAGTATACGGCCTGTAAAAACACGTTTTTCGATCAAAAAGATAATTTTTTGGATTTCCGCCGTTTCGCAGAACCAAGAATTTATAACATGCTGATTTTCTTTGGTCTAATTTCTATATTCTAGCAGTGAAACAATCTAATTTCAAAAGTTTCGAATGGTTATATAGTGGGATTAAAAATTCCAAAAGCCGTTGAACGATTCTTTTTAAGGGCTTTACCCCTGATTCTTCATGCGAAGATTATGGTCTTAAATTACATATTGAAGGCCATAATACTATCTCAAATATTAATTTCCTTTTGGTACCAGTTTGTAGATTCCCTTGCCTTCCACGGAAACATATATTAGGCCGTCCGGCCCCTCTTTAACATCCCTGACACGCCCCATTTCCGGCATCAATTTTTCGCGATTTACCACTGTATTGTTGGCAACGGTCAACCTTTCCAGGTATTGAAATACGAGGGATCCCACCAATACGCTTCCTTTCCAGTCCCCATAATTGTCCGTGCTTACAAAAGCCATCCCGCTGGGTGCAATACTGGGTACCCAGTAATGCAGGGGTTGTTCCATCCCTTCCATGGCAGTCTTGTCCGTTATCGGGGTCCCGCTGTAATTGATGCCATAGGTAATTACCGGCCATCCGTAATTGGCCCCTTTTTGCAAAATGTTGATTTCATCCCCTCCTTTTGGACCATGCTCATTGTCCCAGACCTTCCCGGTTTCCGGATGTAAGGCCAAGCCTTGTGGGTTTCGGTGACCATAGCTAAAAATAGCCGATTTGGCCCCACTTTCATCTACAAAGGGATTGTCTTGCGGGATACTTCCGTCCGCGTGTAACCGATATACCTTGCCTCCATCCCTTTTGATGTTCTGGGGATTTTCATCACGATTGCCACGATCGCCTACTGAAAAATAGAGATATCCTTCCTTATCGAATACGATACGGGATCCAAAATGCTGGCCTTTGGTGGTATTGGGCTCCGCTTTGTAGAGGTGTTCTATTTGGGTGAGCGAACTATTGCTCAATTTGGCGCGTATCAATTTGGTATTACCGCCCTTTCCGTCTCCCTCTTCTGAGGAATAGGTCAAATAAAGCCAACCATTATTCACATAATCCGGATGAATGGCAATATCCAAAAGACCGCCTTGTCCACGGGTATAAACTTCCGGCACGTTGCTAATTTTCGTTTTTTCGCCATCCTTAAAGTGGATAAGTTCTCCAGACTTTTCTGTTACCAGCATACCACCGTCCGGCAAGAAGGCCATGCCCCATGGAATCTGCAGCTCATCGATAAAAAGCAGAGGGGTAAATGGGACATTTTTGGGGTCAGTAACTTGATTTTCAGCGTCCTGAGCGCAAGAAAAGCTGAGCATTACAACGAAAAAATAGAGACAGAGAATACTATTTTTCATAACTTCACGTTAAAAGAAAATATTGTAAGGTATACATTTTGGATTAAAGGTAAATAGAAATTTAGGCTTTAACCAAGTATACTTAAGAATATCTTGATTCCCCAAATCACGGATATTCACACAAAATGCTACTTAACCTATGCTCCCAAGAAAACCAAGGCATCTGCTGTATGCGGTTTTGTTTATGGCCATATCCGTGGTTTGTACTTCGGTTTTGGCGAATCAAAAGGTATATGGTTTTTTAAACAAAGTTGTGGCCTCCATTCCGGTGGTATCGGAAAAAGCTATTGATCTGACCTCAAAATCGGTTTCCAAGAAAACTGAATCCGGAACACTTTCCGCTCAAAGGAAAAAGACACTTGCAACCAGTGCCCCCATGTTTATGACAATTATCCAAGGGGCGGATGAGGAAGTAGGGTGTAGTGCCAACGGACTCACGGTAGCCCGCTTTAATCTCTGTGGAAATTCCGATGATCGCGTACTATCCCTAGCAGGAAGTCATAGTTCCGTTTCCTGGCAGATCCTTAACGGAGGCTGTTCTCCTGACATCAACGAGGATTGCCCCAATACAACACCAGGATGCTATACCCAGGTGAGTTCAGGACCTACTTTTAGTTTGGATGCTACCAGCATTCCCGCAACCGTGGGGTCAGAGTTTAGAGTAGTTGTAGATGGGGTAAATTACTATTTTAAGGTCAAGAAAAGTACCATTACCCAAGAGCATGTAAAGACCGACTTTATTTGCGGGGTACCGGGGAGAATCCAAATCACCAACCTCTCCAGTGCTTATGAGTTTAGCATGGACAACGGTACTGGTTTTGGTCCCTGGCAGGGCCCTACCTTTGAAAACCTACAACCCGGAACCTATACTATAAAAGCAAGGTTACAGGGTGTTCCCAATACCTGTGAATATCCCTATGAACCCATTACCATAGATGAATTGGATATGGATATCGGGGTTACCTTTACAGATGCCCAATGTTCGGGGGATACCGGTACCATTACGGTTACGGCAAATAATGTTCCCGGCCCTTACAAGTATACCCTTTTGGATAGCAATGGCGTACCTCAGGAGTTTACGGCATTTTTGCCCGAAACTGAAAACCCCTATACCTTTTCCGCGGTGGGCTTTGGCACCTATATCGTGCAGGTAGAGACACAACAATGTAACGGAGATCCAGGGAACGGCATAAACCCGCCACGGGAAAGTCTGGACGATTTAGGTAACCCTATTGTCATCGGGGCGGGACTTTCGCCATTGGATGCTTCCACGGAGGTGAATAACAGTTTTGGGTGTACGGTAGCGCCCAATGCCATAACCAGTGTAGATATTATAGTGAACACTAGTGGAGGTGCGGCGCCATATACCTTTACGGTGAACGGAGGCCCATCACAACCCTCATATACGGGAACTACCACACATACGGTAACTGGGCCGGGCACTTATGATTTTGTAATCACGGATAGTAACAATTGTACCATTACGGCTTCAGCCAGCGTGGAAGATTTGCTGCCCCCGGATATTACCGTCAATGGAGTGGACGGGGATTGTACCAATGGAGGCGCACGGATCAACTTTACCGTTAACGATGCCATGGGCTACAACCTTTCCTATAGGGTACAATCTTCCGACCCCTGGGTTATTACGCCCTCCATTTCAGTGCCCGCTGTTCCGGGCGGAACATTATATGATGAGATAGAAGTGCGCTATCAGCAGGGTGGTTTTGAATGTACCATGTCCTTGCCCAATGTAACGGTGACCAGTGTAGGTGCTATTGTGGGTTCCGCATCAAAGGTCGACGATCGTACCTGTGATGGTTCAGGCGGGGTCAATGGAGGGCAAATTGATTTTACCGCAGCAAGTGGAGGTTCCGGAAGTGGCTATACGTATAGTGTGGATGGCGTTAATTTTACGGGAGCCCTGTCCTATCCCAACCTAATTGCCGGAACCTATACCCCGATTATCCGAGATGGGGGAGGCTGTCGTTTAGAGCTTACGCCGATTGAGATTTTTGATGTGGATCCCCCGACTAACTTGGATTTTGTGCAAAGCAATAGCAATTGTGCACTTAGTACTTCGGATGTGCAGTTGGTACCTACATCCAATGCGCCCATTGTGAACTATTCCATCATAAGCCCGATTACCCTGGATAATGGGGGAATCGATACCTTTATAGGCCTGGACACCACTACCTCTTATATATTTCAGATCACCGACGATAATGGCTGTATTTACCAAGAAGGTTTTAGTCCGGCCTTGATCAGTTCCATACGCGCCCAGGTGAGGGCCGGGGGCGATTTAAGGGTATGTACCGGTGCAACGGATGGTACGGGTACATTTTTGGTGGATGGCTTCGCGAACAACTACACCTATAATATTAATGGGGGCCCGGAAAGTGCCCCTCAGAGCAATGGACAGGTCGATTTACCTCCTTCCGGTGCCGGGACTTATACCATCACGGTCACCGATGTAGACACTGGTTGTACGGATACGGCCTCTTTTGATATTGAAGAGCCCGCTGCAGCAATTAACCTGGGGGGATCTGTTACTTTTATGACCTGTGCCAACAATAATCTGGGCAGGGTTACCGGTAATGCTACGGGAGGATGGGGCGGCAACCGCTATACTTTGATTTATCCGGGAGGAAGCCCTACCACGGGACCACAAACCAGCCCCACCTTTGGTAATCTTTCGGTAGCGGGAGCATATACATTTATTGCCGAGGATAGCGAGGGATGTACGGATTCATTCGGTTTTACGCTTACCCCTATAAATGCTCCGACCATTGCCATTGACGGCCCTGCCACAAATCGTTGTTATGAACCGGCTACAGGGGCCACTATAGCGGTAACTTCTACTGCGGGTACCGCGCCCGTTACCGGTCATCGGTATCGGATCAATGGGGGACCGTTACAGGTAAGCCCCGTCTTTAATGGAGTAGGCCCGGGTACCTATACGGTAGAGGTAATAGATAGTAACAACTGTAGCGATACGGTTTCAATTGAAATTGAGCGGCAACTAAGGGTGCGAACCAATATCGTTACGGAAATTCCCTGTGGAGGAGCCCCGGGCCAGATCCGAGTGCGCGCAGATCGGGGTTATCTTTCCGGGACAGGCCCTAAACAATATGAGGTAAGTGCGGACGGAGGGGCTAGTTTTGGCACCCCCACTCCCTTGACCACGAATACCTTTTTTTACGATACCAATGCGCCCGGTGATTATGTATTTCGGGTAACGGACAACGAAGGTTGTATAACGGAATCGGTTCCCATTACCTTAAACCCGCCGGCTAATATCGCTGCGGCCACATGGACGGCAGTACCGGTAAGTTGTGGTGCCACGGACAATGGTAGGGTAACCATTATTCCCAATGCCACGGACGGGGTACCGCCCTATGAAGTGAATTTCGATGGAAGGGGATGGTCTTCACAAACCGTATATTCCAATTTACCTGCTGGTACTTACCCTTATTTGGTTAGGGATGCCAGGGGTTGTGAGACACCGTTGGACAATGTTGTCATTGGTACGGATACCACACCCGTGCCTGATGCCGCGGTAACCGACCTGCCGGCCACCTGTATCGCCGGTACTGTCAGCGGTGGGATCGAGATAACCAATGTAACCGACGGTACGCCTAATTTTAGCTTTATCGTGCAGGATGCCTTTGGGGCGGAATTGGCACGGCTTGATGATGTGTCTACCTTCCCTGTACAGATTATAGACCCCAGTATTGTACCTGGCACCTACACCGTAATAACCTTGGATGCCAATGGATGCCGGGATGTGGATACGGTGACCGTTGATACAAATGAGGTAGTTATTACGCCAATCAATTTTACCCCGGCGGTTACCTGTGACGACACAGGTTTTACCTACACGGTAGAAGTGACCCCTACCATTTTTCCTGTCACACCAACTTACCGGATTCGGTTACAAGGGCAGCCGACCTTTTATGCCTTGAACAACAATGCGGGACCGGACACCCATGAGTTCAGTAATGCTACGGATGGCATTCAATATGGCGTAGCCTATACCGTAGAAGTACTGGCTCCCAACGGATGTATCTATGAAGAGGTAATTCCACCTATAGATGGTTTCTCGGATTTAGAGATCAGTGCGGTTTCCGATGGAGCCTTCTGTGACAATTTTGGGAATGGAAATGCGGATTTTACGATTATTGATTTCCTAGGTCCGGATTTGGACATAGAGATTATAGATGTGAATACGGGTGCCGTTGTGGATACGGACAATCCTACCGGACTTACAGGGGGAGCGGGGTCATCCTACTCCGGCTCCTTTGACGTGCCTCCGGGAAGCTATCGCATCGTGGTGACGGATAGTGATGGTTGTACCGATGCCGCCAATGTGGATATTTTCCTCAACTCTCCGAGCATCGATGTTCTGGGGAACACACCAGCCAATTGTAACGCCTTGGGACAGCTCACCTTCCAGGGTAGTGGAGGAACCCCTTTTGCCACGGGTAGTCCCTACCTCTATGCGGTGGTGGAACAGGGAAATCCGGTAACTTACCTTGGCCCTACGGATACTACGGACGATTTTACGGATGAGACCACCCGTACTTTGCCCGGTAGCCTGGTAGGTACCACTTATGACATTTGGGTGGTAGACAGTCGTGGGTGTACCTTTAATGTCACTGAAGAAGTCATACAGCTCCAACCCGATTTGGTGGTGCCGGATCCCATAGTGGCCAACCAATGCAACCCGGCCTCCACTTCCTTTGATATTATCGTTTGGATGCCCGATACTACGGATACCCCAAGGTTTACCTTAAACGGTGAAGAACAAGTAGGCGTGTTGAACGCGGGGCTTAACAGATATCAATGGACGTACAACGTCAGTTCACCCGGAGATTATCCCATAACCGTAGTGGATGCCAATGGCTGTACCGGTACGGGAATGGCCTCCGTAGCTGAATTCTTGTTTGCCTCCGTGGCCGATATTGTCCAACCCAGTTGTGTGGATAATGATGGGGAACTTACCATAAATGCCACCGGAGGTAGCGGTAATTTTGATTATGACCTTACCGGACCCGTCAATATAAGCCAGTCGGATGGCAGCAGTACCACATTTACAGGATTGGTTCCGGGAACCTATTCCGTAAGGGTAACGGACCAGACTGTTGGGGATATCTCTGGACTTTGTTTTGTTGATATCACGAACATTGAAATTGAAACGGCCATAGATTTGGCAATACTCTCCGCACCGTCCACCAATATTTCATGTAATGGGGAGACCGATGGAAATATTGTGGTGAACATTGACCCCGGTAATCCGGGGGATCCACCTTTGGTATTTACTTTATACGAATCCGGAACGACCAATGTGGTAGGGACCCCCAATAGCACCGGTTTCTTTGACAACCTTGGCCAGGGCACCTATGACGTGGTTGTGGTATCCGCCAAGAATTGTGAGGATAGGCGCAATGGCATAGTTATAGATGAACCGGCGCTCTTCTCCATAACGGCCAGTGCCCCGGATTTTAGCTGTGAACCGGGAACTAATAGATTTAGCTCCTCGATCATAACTGTTGACGTGGTGGATCCAGGTACTCTAGGAGGAGGTTATCAATTTGGTCTCACGGAAAATGTTGCTGATGTGCATTCCACCTATCAGACTACGAGCTCAGTTTTACCCATTACCCTTGAAGTAGTGGACAATGGTTCGCCCCGGGATTTTATCATATACGCCATTGATGGGAATGGCTGCCGTACCGAATTCAATCTACCTACCATAAACCCTCCCACGGATGTGGTGCCTGCCATTGTTGCGGTAGACCCATTGGATTGCGCCAATATGGAAACGGTAACCATTGAATTGACCACTAATCCGGCCGGCCCCGTGGACTTTACCGTGAGTACGGTTTCCGTGGTGCCAGTGGCCCCGGTAACCAACGCCCCGGGAACAAACTTTGTGGAGGTAGATCTGCCAGCAGCAGGAGATTATCTTTTTGAGGTTCAAGATAATAATGGCGGATGTGCCTATCCTTTACCAGTCCATACCGTGAACGAGCCCCTTGCACCCGTTGTGACCATTAGCGAGGCCCAACCGGTGATTTGCGATGGGGATAGCAATGGCGCCCTGTTTATAGAAATTGATCCGGCCACCTATGTCGGGGAGTATACGTACAGGGTTTTTCGTGGTGACGACTTAACAAAAACCACCTCATTGGCCAGCGGAACCTTTGACACGGCCATAGATGGAAATCCTGCCACAATATCCAATTTGCCGGGAGGTAACTTCTTTGTGGAGGTCGTATCCACGGCTACGCCTTACTGTACCGGGGATAGTGGGGTGGCCACGATCCGGACCCCAACGGGCCTCCTGGATGTTGGCACCGTTGAAATAGGTAACGTAAGCTGTAACGACAATACAGGTATTATTGAAGCGACCGGAGAGCTGGGATGGACAACAGTTCCCTATGAATATCGTCTGTTGCAGGACACCGGTTCGGGCTTTGCCGAAATCGTGCCCTTTTCCACTAATCATAGATTTGAAAATTTATCGAGTGGTTCCTATCAGGTAGAAGTACGTGATGCCGAGGGGTGTACGGCCACTTCCAATATACCTTTGCCCATAGTGCCCCAACTGGATGCCGGTATCCGTGAACCCCAGGCCTTAGTGTGCCCCGGTGGAAACAATGCTATTTTGGAAGCCTATGATCCTACCACGGGCGATGCCCTTACGGCCATTGCGGGAGCCACCGGTGGATTTGCCGGAGCGGGGTATAATTATCGTCTACTTTATCTCAACAGTGCGGACAATACGGATATCCACTCCACCGGAGGTTTGCAAAATATGCCAACCTTCGCTACGGCCACAGGAGAAGGTTATCTTAGTGCAGGATGGTACGCCATAGAAGTCTCCTCCAGTTTTGGTTGCCTCTTTGTTACGGATGCGTACCCTGTAGATCCGCCCCCGCCCATAGAACCTGTTTTACGACAGACCCAGGTACCGGGATGTGGCGGTGATGGTCAAATGGAGCTATCCATTGAAAATCACGATCCTACTTCCGGGTTTGAATACGAGTACCGTAGGATACCCACCCCTGACCCTGTTAGCGATCCCTGGACCCAAATGGGCCCCGGAGTATCTGCCGTATTGTTGGATAGGCCAGGCAGCCCCACTGGGATATTCTATCAGTATGAGGTGCGAAAAATTAACAATACTAATGTATGTGATGCCGTGGATTCCAACGGTATTACCCTAACGGATGCTTTGGGAATCACGGTAAACGTAAATACCCCGGATGATATTTCCTGTGCCTCGGAATTGGATGGTAGGATAGAATCCTTTGTAAGTGGGGGCGTAGGCAATAATAGATTCTTTTTGTACAGAGGAGATCCTGTGGATGCCTTTAATCCTGATCCCGGAGCCACATTTTTGAGAGAAGTGGACGATGGAACTTTTGAAGGGCTGGATGAAGGCCTAGATTACTATGTTGCCGTGACCAGTGGAATAACCTGCTACAATGTTAATGGCCCCCATGCCATTATAAGGCCTGATCCTATCATGACCACCAGTGGTTCTACGCCGGTGAGTTGTAATGGTGAGGAGGACGGGACCCTTACTGTGGAAGTGACCAGTGGAGGGGTAGGCTTGATCCAGTTTGCCATTGCCCCCAATTTCAATGAATTTTTTAGTGACCCCGCAACCCCCGGTATGTATACCTTTGATGAATTAGGGCAAGGGGATTATGAGGTGTTGGTATTGGACGAGGATGGTTGCTTTGTAAGTGTTCCGGTAAACATCCCCGAGCCGGATGAATTGGAAATCAACAACATCCAGACCACTCCGGAACTCTGTATCGGGGCCAATGATGGTACTATGGTATTTGAGATTGCCGGAGGCACTCCTTTTAACGATCCCCTGGTAAGTCCGGCTCCCTATTATGAATATAAAATAGAGATGATAGATCCGGTAAATGAAACAGGACTGGGTGTTTTTGCGCCCTACGATGGATCTGTGATTCCGAACCTTCAAGGTGGGGCCTCCTACGCCATTTATGTTCAAGATGCCAATGGGTGTAATACTTCGGATGTCTTTACCATTGGTATTGGTGTTGACCTTACGGCCCAGCCCGATGTGGTCTATGGATGTGAAGGGGTGTTTCCCAATAGTACCTCACAAGTGATCATGCAGGATCAGAGTTTGTTGCCGCGTTTGTTGTTTGCGCTGGATGTGGATGATATCGGTATGGCTGATACTACGCGTTCCTGGGGGGATTTGGCCCCAGGGGACCATACGGTGTACATTTATCATGAGAATGGTTGTGTAAATTCGGTGGCCTTTACCATAGACGCGTATGACCCCTTGGCACTATCCGCGGAAAAAACGGGTCCCAACGAGCTTACGGCTACCGCTGCCGGAGGCTTTGGAGGGTACGAGTTTTTCTTTCAAGGACAATCCTATGGGACGGACAATGTGTATACTACGAACGTTAGTGAGATAGTTGAGGTACGGGTAGTGGACCAAAACGGTTGCGTGGCCGTGGTCTCCATCCCGTTTGAGTTCACGGGAATGTTGGAGATCCCAAATTTCTTTACCCCCAACGGCGATAATGAGAATGACCTTTGGATGATTAAAGGGCGCGAATTTTTCCCGGATATAGAGGTGATAATCTATGATCGTTACGGAAGGGTAGTGGCCACTTTGGACCAAGTGCAGAAATGGGACGGTACCTATGAGGGCAATCCCTTGCCAAGTGGGGATTACTGGTATGTGGTAAACCAAAATGATGCCAGGAGCACCCGTTTTGTGGGCCACTTCACCTTATTTAGATAAAGGTCTTAAAGCATAGTGTTTAAGTAGCGGGAAGGGGCTATTTGGAAATGATTTCCGGATGGCCTCTTCCTTTTTTGATCATTTCCGGAACTTCTTTTTCCGCTTCTTTTTTGATAAAATACTGGAAAGGGATTCCCATTCTTCTTCCTATTTTCATAGGCACCGTAAATACGGCTGTCAGTATGAAAAAAGCAGTTCTTGCCTTTTCACTTTTGTTGAACCTGGTTTTGTTGGGGTACTTTTTTGTTTGCGACTCTAGTCCGTCTTTAGAAGAGCCAAAACCTTCCAGCGAGTCTGCCCAAGGCATTCGGGACGAAAAAGGCCTCGTTGTAGATTCCGTAAACATTGTGATGCTGGGAAACTCCATCACCTATGCCGGGGATTGGCAAAGGATTTTGGACAGAAAGGATGTCTTTAATGGTGGGAAACCGGGTTGGACCACCCAACAGCTTTCATGGGTCATTAAAAACTTTATCATTCCCCATACCCCCAAACTCTGTTTTTTTAAAGGTGGTATCAACGATTATACCTTAGGAATACCCACTGAGCGGATTTATGGAAATATGACCTTGGTCTTGGATTCCATAAATGCCGTAGGTACCATTCCCGTGTTTACCACTACCTTGTATCAAAAAGGGGCTTTTGAGCGAAATCGACAAATAGATACCTTAAATACCAAAATGAAAGCCTTTTGTGCCGCTAAGGGATATGATTTTGTAGATCTGCGCCCCTTTTTATGCGAGGATGGGGATATAAAGAATCAATTTGTCCAAGATGACAATACCCACTTAAGACCTGAGGCCTATCCGGAATGGGCCAAGGCCTTACGGCCCATTTTAAAAAAATATGGGCTGCATTAGTTTTTGGAGCACTGGATTTAGAATACATGACATGAGTGTTTATAAGTACCTCTTCAGCTGTCTTGCCCTTTGGGTAGGGGATATTTTGGTTGCTCAAGATGTGGCCATGGAAGAATGGCATTATATCCAAATTGACAGCACCAAACAGATGTGGGGCAAATGGGACGCCCCGGATTGGCTTCGGTATTTTGGGTTGGATGCAGCGGATGTAAACGGGGACGGTAATTTGGATATCGTATCTGGACGATATGTGTATCACAACCCAGGAGGAGCTATGGAGGGGCACTGGAGGCGAACGGTATTGGATGACAATGTAGATGCCATTTTTTCCATGGATGTGGACGGTGATCCTTATGCCGATATCATCGCCATGGCATTGCCAAAACTGTATTGGTATGAGGCCCTAAATGCCGAGGGTACTAAATATACTAGAAAGATTATAGGGAAAGTACCGGCCACAAGCCATGTAAACAGTCAAGGTTTTGAAAAAGCCCAGCTTATTCCCGGAGGAAAGTCTGAATTCGTTATTGCCGGAAATGGGGATATTTATGCCGTGTCCATCCCCGAGAATGATCCAACCGCAGAACTATGGGAGGTAACCCTGATCTGCAAAAACACCTCGGACGAGGGCATTGGTATTGGCGATATAGATGGGGATGGCGACTTGGATATTGCGGCGGGTCGTAGGCCAGATAGTGAGGATGAACCTAAAATCCTGCTTTGGTTCAAGAATCCAGGTCATCTTAAAGGTCCTTGGAAGGAAATTACTATAGGGAAAAGTGAGCATCCTATAGATCGTGTGGAAATCGCTGATATCAACGGTGATAAAAAAGCGGATATCGTTATAACGGAGGAACGTTACCCGGGACTTGAGCCAGATGCCAACTTCTGGTGGTTTTCGCAAGAGACGGGGAATTCGTGGCAGCGCCATAAAATCGTTACGCAGTATTCCATAAACAACCTGGATGTTGCGGATTTGGATGCGGATGGGGATATAGACCTGTTGACAGCGGAACACAAGGGCCCCAATCTGGAATTACAACTTTGGAAAAATGACGGAAAGGGAAATTTCGAAAAGACCATCATCGATAATGGAAAAGAAAATCATTTGGGCACCCAATTGATAGATTTGGATAACGATGGCGATTTGGATATCATTGGTGCGGGTTGGGACCAACATCAATATATGCATGTTTGGCGAAATGAGTCCGTATGTTCCCTTAAATCCGGTATATTGTTCCGGGAGTATCCCTGGATACCCAATAGAGTGGGGGATAAGGGCAAATTTCTTCGGGTGGGGGGCAAGTTGGATTATTCCATCAATACAGATTATTTTCATTCGGACGGTCATAAAGACGGCTTTATTCCTCTGGGGAGGGACTTAGACTTAAAAAATGCCATTGCCGCCGAAGTCATTGTGGAACGGGTGCAGTCCCATGAGGATACCAAAAACCTATGCATTCAATTTAACAAAGGAAAACCCATACACCTTCCTGAACCTGTTACAATTCCGTTCCCTGCAACAGATTTTATGTTCCATACCAATGTGCACGTTTCGGTTCCCCTTGGTGATTTAAAACCAGGATCCAGTAATTCATTTAAGCTTACGGTGGCCAAGGAACAATCCTGGGATTGGCCGCAGAATCTTATCTACGGTATTGTGGTAAGGGTATACTATGGTCCTACGGAAAGCAAAAACCCCGAGGTAACTATTTCAGGGGTGCCATATGGGGATGCTTTGGGCAAAGAGGTGGAACTATCCCTTACGGGACCAACATTGAGGGATATCGTTTCAGTAGATTATATGGGGTTGTACAAAGATGTAAATATTCAGGGCGATGGGGTATACCGCCAATGGCAGTATGGATATCATAGGGGAAAAAGGGAACATCATATAGGTACCGCTACCGAGGCACCCTTTAAGGTTAGCTGGAACACGAATTGGATACCCGATCAGCAAGACCCCATATCCCTTATGGCTTTGGCTCAAGACAAGAACGGGATGATTCATATACTGCCCACTATCGATAGTTTGATCTTGGAACGCAATCATTCCGTTTATTTGGGAAAACCCTATGGACAGCCACCCTTTTGGACTACGCGCAATGGGGAGCATACGGAATATTTGGACATTCCTTTTGAAGTATCGGAAAGAGATTCGGTTAGAATGTACTGGAACAGTTGGAGCCCTTGTTATTCCAAAGGAATTCAAATAAATGGTACCGTACGGGCACCGGATGAAAATATGCCCTGCTATGATGCCCATTGGCATTCGGAGGAGCTTAGCACCATAAATGCCCTAAAAAAAGACAGTAACCGGATTACCACCTTAAAGACACCTTTACATGATGGTAAAATGGTTCATGGAATGGAGGTGCAATGGCCCGGGATTATGCTTAAGATACGCAGGGAAGCCCCGATGAAGAATCCAATTTTTATAACAAAGGCAATCTATGAAAATCGCCAACATTACACTATCACTACAAAAACGGCGACCTATTATTTTGATACCGCCGGAGGCGGTTTTTCCCGAATTATCGATAATTTAGGCAATGACTGGATAGGTTTTAAAATGGAACCCTGGGACCAATATCCGGTATCGGCGGCATCTTCTTTTCGGGGTCTGCCCAATTTGGTCTTCAGCTCCGAAACCGATAAGGGTGCAGGCCATCCGGGTCATGATAAGTGCGTCTCCCGTGTTATTGCCCCGAACAAGATCCGGACCAAGACCAAGAGTGGTCTATGGGAATGGGAATGGACCTTTTATCCGGACCGTGCCCAAATTGAAATACTAAAAACAGATGGGAACACCCCCTATTGGTTTTTGTACGAAGGTACCCCCGGTGGGACGTACGCCCCGGAAAAATCCGTTTACGGTACCGATCTTTCCGGCCCCTATGGTGATGTGCCCGATTTCTATGCCGGAGAAATAGATTTCAGGCATTTCAAATGGGCCTATTTTGGACGTAAGGAGATCCCCGTTTCCCTTTTTATAGCGCAGCTTAAAGAGGATAAACATCTGGATATGATGTCCTATTTGGGCAATACGGGGAATGGGGCCTCCAGTGAAGATGGGATGACAGTCTTTGGTTTTGGCCGGGGCCCCAATACCACCCCTTTGTTGACCGGAAAACACAAATTTATTCTTTGATGGCTTACCGCATCGGTTACTTTAAAATTCGCCATACCAACAATAA
>JBCBSN010000053.1:0-3342 GCA_039819225.1 Bacteroidota bacterium
ATAGTTCTTTCCTATATGGAAATCTTCTTAAGCCCGCTTTTGTATATGTGGAATTCCGGCGAAGGTCAAAACAAGGGATATTTAGAGAAGTATAGGTGCTAAATCCATTGATTTCAGCAGTTTTCCCTTGTTAAAAACTAACAAATGTCATATTTTGAAAATCAAGACATTCCTAGTTTTATGGAATTAACAAAAAAACTACCAAAAAGATGAAGGTATATGACCATAAGCACATTAAAAATATTGTATTAGTAGGCGCCCATCAAAGTGGTAAGACCACCTTGGCAGAGACTATGCTGTTCGAAGCAGGACTTATCAATAGGAGGGGAACGGTAGAAAATGGAAATACGATTTCCGATTATCACGATATTGAGCATGAGCGGGGCACATCGGTCTTTGCCACACCCTTGCATACGGAATGGCGCAACTACAAAATAAACATCATCGATACCCCGGGATCGGATGATTTCATTGGGGAAATCATTTCTTCCATTCGGGTGGCAGATACAATTGTTACCGTGCTTAATGGCCAATACGGTGTTGAAATTGGAACCGAGATTATCTGGAACTACATTTCAGACTATCACAAACCCACACTTTTTGTAGTTAACCAAATTGATCATGCCGGTCTGGATTTTGAAGATAGTTTTCAGAGTATTAAGGAACTCGTGGGAAACAACGCCGTAAAAATTCAGTACCCTATTCGGATTGATGGGCACCAGTGCATCATAGATGTGCTTAAGATGAAGATGTATAAGTTTTCGGCCGGTGGTGGCAAGCCGGAAAAGCATCCTATTCCGGACAATCAGAAGGAGCTTGCGGATCAGCTCCACAATGAATTGGTAGAAAAGGCGGCCGAGAACGATGAGGCCCTTATGGAACTCTTCTTTGAAAAGGATACCCTAAATGAAGACGAAATGCGCCAAGGAATCAAGGCCGGTATGCTCAACCATGAGCTCTTCCCCGTTTTTTGTATTTCTGCATTGGAGGATATGGGCAGTGGCAGGTTAATGGGCTTTATTGATAATGTAGCTCCTGCTGCAGCGGATTTAAAACCCGAACAGACCTTGGAAGGTTCTCCGGTGGAACGCACCAATGAGGCACCTACTTCCCTTTTTGTGTTTAAAACGGTCCATCAACCTAATTTGGGACAGATTACCTTCTTTAAGGTAAAGTCCGGAAGTGTTAAGGTCAACGATAAACTAGTGAATGCCCGCAGTGGCGATACCGAGGTTTTGCATCAGCTCTTTATTATGGACGGTAAAAAACGGGAACCGGTATCGCGTTTGGCCGTTGGGGATATTGGGGCCACTTTGCGCTTGAAATACACCGAAACCAATGATACCTTGCACCAAGAGGGAATCCCCATTACCATACGGCCCATTGCCTATCCGGAATCCCGCACACGCAAGGCGGTTTCCGCTCTAAAGAAAAACGAGGAGGAAAAGCTTACCGAGGCGCTTAGACGTATAAATAGCCAAGACCCCACGGCTATCATTTCATATTCCACGGAGTTAAGGCAGCAAATATTGGGATGCCAGGGAGAACTGCATTTGGCAACAATTGATTGGGCCCTAAAGAATATCTATGAAGTAGAGGCCAAATTTGAAAAGCCCCGTGTGGCCTATCGTGAAACGATTCAGCGGGCCGCAACGGCCAATTACAGGCACAAAAAACAATCCGGGGGAGCTGGCCAGTTTGCGCAAGTGCACCTGAAGATAGAACCATGGACCGAAGGTATGCCAGAACCACAGGGTTTTAATATCCGTGGCAAGGAAGAGGAAGATTTGCCGTGGGGTGGTAAGTTGGTCTTTTATAATTGTATTGTAGGCGGGGTCATTGATCTAAGGTATCTCCCTTCTATTAAAAAAGGGATATTGGAGACGATGGAAGCAGGACCTCTGACCGGAAGTTATGTAACTGACATCCGGGTTATGGTCTATGATGGCAAGATGCATTCCGTGGACTCTAATGATATTTCCTTTAAGATTGCGGGAGCCCATGCTTTTAAAGAAGCTTTTATGAATGCCAAGCCCAAGTTGTTGGAGCCTATTCGTGAATTAACGATAAAGGTCCCCGAGGAAATGGTCGGTGGCGTAATGACAGACCTGCAATCCCGGAGGGCGGTTATTTTAGGAATAGACAGTGAAGGTCGTTATCAGATTCTTAAATGCAACGCCCCGGAAGCGGAATTGTACGGGTATTCCACCAGCTTGCGTTCTTTGACACAGGGAAAGGCCACCTTTACCTCTGTTTTCTCGTCGTTCCAATGGGTGCCTACCAATGTACAGCAGCAGTTGGTGAGTTAGTAAACCTAGGGAAGGAACAAAGTAAACCTATGTAATGGCCTTACATAGTTCTGTTATTGCTCAATAAATTTTCTTAAAGAGGGTTCCGTAAATCAATGGGTACTTTTTTATTTGTCCAGGTTTTTAAATCATTTGACCTTGAGTATCCTATTGGCAATACTCAAATTTTCATTACAATTTCGATACTCTTAGATTGGTAACGTAATCAGGGTGTTCGATTGTTCTTTTTAAACAGAATTAAGGCAAGTCGTGTATAGACTACTAGAATCCACAACCCCAAAAAAGGTCCTAAATCAAAAAGGCCTGCTTCTGCTGGGGGTGTTGGAAAGGTAATCATGTTCAAGGTTAATAAGCTTATTGAAAGTAAACAGGTAACAAGACCTATAACTTTGCCAAAACTTGCATGTTTGATGATGTTTAAACCGAACAAGAACCACGATATCGTTATGAAAATGTCAAATGCAACATCCATGCCGCCTTGCACCCTGTTGGCACCTCTGAAAGTTGCTTTCAAAAGGCTTAAGGCTTCCTGTGAATTGGCTGTTTCTTTAGCAATGTCATGCCAAATAAAATTGGCTTGCTGAACTACAATAAATGTACAGGCCAAGGAAGCTCCGATAATGCCAAATAGATAGGCGATTTCAAGAGATGGTGTATGAGCGTTTCTTTTTAGATAACTATGTAACCCCATAAATGCAATGATCCATAACAACGGGAAGGTAAAACCAAGCAGCCTGGAAATAACTTGGGGTATAAAGGGGAGAATTGCAGCACTAAAATAAAAGATGATCGACACTATACCCACAATAGCACCAATTTTCTCAAGTTTATAATTGTAGTCAATAGTTGATTTCATAATCATGGTAATTTGGTTTGAATATCCTTGTTGAATCAACTGTTCGCAAGGTCATAAAACTTGCGGTAAGGGTAGTTTCCGAATGCTCTTTCGAATAATTAATGAAAGTAACCGTAATCGAAAAAGCAAGAGAGTTAATCTTAAAGTTCATCTATCTGGAATAAAGACCGATTCAAA
>JBCBSN010000053.1:3352-19996 GCA_039819225.1 Bacteroidota bacterium
GATTCAAAAAGATAGACGCAACAAGTTGTAAAATGGTTGCCTGAAAAAATCAGGGTTTCTTTTAGTCCCGTATAACCGCCATTTACGTCACAATTTGGACAAAACCTTTTCTCTTTTGCCAAAGAGTCCCACTCTTGATTTTCTCTAATAGTCTCCTTAAATAGGGCCTTATGGCACATTTATTATAGTAAGTGATGCCGAAGTCTGCCATAAACAACAATAATTGGGTGTATAAAAAACTCCTTCGGAAAAACGAGGTTTAAACCACTTCATTTATTCAGATACTGTCAGGAGGTAAGTGGGATACCCATTTTACGCCAAGATACTCTCATGGCCGGAATCCTTTACGAAAAGACAGGAACTTTCCGTTTTTTGGGTCATTTCGGTAACGAACTCAAATCGCAGGTCGGCGTGCATCCCAAAAATATTCAGATCGGCAGGAGATGCCTTTTTGATGACTTCTTTGAACTGTCCCACATGGATTTCGGTCAGGGTATCCGGTAAGCGCGCCAAATTGATCAAGGAATCCAAAAAGGTCTTGGCATTTTCGTATTCCCCTTCGTCTTTGATTACCGTGATCAAACGGATTTTAGCGTCCCAGTTCTTTTTTAGTTTATAGGCTATTAAGGTGGAGAGGTCCAAATTCCCGATATCCCAGCCCAGGCTCCAGTTTCCTCCCCGATCGCTTACCCAAACGTTTATGGTATTCCTTTGCCCCAGTAGGGCAGTAGGATGGGCCTGGTATAACAGTACCCCAATTTCCAAGCGAATACACTCTTTGATCACCGGTCTTAGCTCGGTTTCATAATCATCGTGCTGCTGTAGATTCAGAAAAACGATATTCGGCCTAAAAAAAGCACCTCGCAAGGCTTGGTTCCCATAATTTACCCCTCGCGCAAAATCCTCGGCATGGATAACCGTCCATGAGGAAAAGACACCTTTGGCATAAAAGGCTTCCGACAGTTGGGACAACTCGTCCGTAAAGGAGTTTTCTTTGGTATATGGGGCAATGCCCAAAAGCTTTATGGATCCCTTGGGGCGCGCAATGTTCCGTAAAAATTGAAAGTTGCCCTTGGCTCCTTTGATATCCCTTACCGGAACCATGAGGTTGGGTTTCCAGGCCCTTTGTTGCATGCTTTTCATTCCCCAGGTATGCTTGGCCGCCCACTCGGCAAAAGACACGAAAAGCCCCGAACGCACATCCTCAAAAGGGGTTTCCAGATTTTGGCGGGAAAGGAACCAATACACCACGAATACGATACTTATGGAAACCAAACTTACCGTGGGATTTATGATGAACATGGCCAGGACAGAGGATACCAATCCCAGCCAAGGGATCCATTTGTGAACTTTAAAGATAGGTCTGTAACTGATCAGCCCCAGGTTCTGCTCAATGATGACCACAATATTGATCATGGCATAGGTGATGAGGAAAAACAGGGTTACAAGGGGGGCCACTGCGTTCAAGTCCCGCAATAGCATGGTTACAAAAATCATGATACCGGTGACCATCATGGCATTTCTGGGTTGCCCGTTGGCACTTTGTCCCGCTAAAAATCGGGCATAGGGCAGGACCCGGTGTTCCCCCATGGCGAACAAAATCCTTGAGGATCCCACAATAGAGGCCAAGGCAGAGGAAAAGGTGGCTCCCAATATTCCGGCAATGATCAATGGGCCCACATAAGCTTTCTCAATGATGATATTGTAATTGGAGACCAGTTCCTCCTCCGTAGCGGATTTGGCCAGCCAATAGGCCAAAAACACATAGATGACAAAGCTCACTGCAATGGCCCACAGGGTTCCCAAAGGGATACTCTTTCTGGGATCTTTGAGTTCCCCGGACATGTTAGCACCGGCCATAATTCCGGTGGATGCCGGAAAGAATACCGCAAAGACGATCCAAAAGTCGCTCCCCGTAAAGCCATTTTCCGGGGAGCCTTTAAAGGAACCCCAACGGACCGCTTCCTCAGTGGCAATGTGCATAGATCCGTAATAGGCGGCCAAGACAATGGAAAGCAAGGACAAAATAATGACCCCCATAATAAAGAACTGCGTCTTTATGGCCAAATCCGCGCTGATGTAAGCGATGGTAAGCAATACTGCAAAAACAATGATATCCACCAAGAACGCATTGTGGTCTGGGAATATCCCTAACCAACCTTCGCGAAAGCCAAAAATGTACATGGTAACCGCCAGACCTTGAGAAATATAACGGGGAATCCCCAAGCTACCGCCCACTTCCAGTCCCAGGGCTTGCGAGATAATGGCGTAGGCCCCTCCGGCACCAATGCGAATATTTGTGGTAATGGCGGACATGGAGAGTGCCGTAGTAAGCGTAATGGTAAAGGAAATCAGGATAATAAGCCAAGCCCCTAAAAGTCCGGCGTTACCTACGACCCATCCCATTCTAAGATACATAATAACACCAAGAATGGTAAGTAGGGTAGGGGTAAAGACCCCTCCAAAGGTCCTGAATTTTTTCTGCTGTTGGTCTTTGCTTTCCATCTGAGTGATGAGGGTTTTTAAAAATAGACCTTATTTGCGAAAACGCAAGTGGTTTTTGGGAGTACTTGAGGTTTATTGGTTATAGAATCAGAACTATCCAAAAGTAAGACCTTAGACCGCCGTGCTCCTAGAGACCTGCCTTTGCCGGCAGGCAGGCTAGAACTTAGACGTGTTGGTTTTCGGATGCTTAAAAGGTTTTAGTTGGCAATGGGGGAACATAGTGATTCTCTTTTTCATATAAAAAATTGTTCGGTTAAAATTCTGCTCTTGGGTTAGAACACTTGTTCTTTAGAGAACAGAAAAGAGATTTTCAAGTAGATGGACTTTCTGTGCCAATAAAATTTGTTACAAAACAATTCAACTCGTAAATAACTGTTTTTTAGCATTTTTATTTTTGGTCTTGGCTCTTGAATCTAGAAGCGAAGCGGTCTTAGTTCTTTTCTGGATAATAAGGATATGGCATGAAATCGATATCTTTAAACGAGAATGAAATATATGGGATGATAATGAGATACCTTGTTCTTTTCGGAGCCCTTATGTTGGGCCTTCAATGTTCAAAATCAAAAGGGACCATTGCCTTGTTCAACGGCAAGGATTTGGAAGGGTGGCATATGGATGTTCCCATTAGGGACAGTGTACCGGAGGCTAGAATACCCTTTTTTGTTCGGGAAGGGAGGTTGGTGAGCCTAGGGGAACCTAGGGGGCATTTGATTACGAATACCTCCTATTCCAATTTTCGATTGGAGGTAGAATATCGGTTTGCAGGGGAACCCGGGAATTGTGGGGTTTTGGTTTTTGCCTCCACGAAAAGGGCCCTGTACAGGATGTTCCCGAAATCGATCGAGGTTCAGATGATGCACCAAAATGCCGGGGATTTTTGGTGTATCGTAGAAGATATCGAAGTTGATGATATGTTGGCACGTCGTGGCCCCAAGGAAGATTGGGGCATTACGGAAGGAAAGAAGAGGCGTATCCTCAACCTTACGGACGGATCGGAACGGCCCTTGGGCGAGTGGAATATCATGGTGATCGAGTGTTTGGGCAATAGCATTAAAGTATGGGTCAACGGGGATATGGTCAACTATGGGTACAACGCCACGGCCCAAAGTGGACAAATCGCCCTCCAAGCCGAAGGTGCCGAGGTAGAATTCAAGAGAGTAGAGTTGATACCGATAAAAAAATTTTCGAAGTAAGTTGCAGAGAAGGTTTGTATTAAAAAAACGGACTTTAAAAGGCTCTTCATTTCCACGGACCAAGGAATATGTGTACTATTGTGAGCGAATCCCATTTCTGTATTTCCAATGGCCCGATCCCGGCAAACCACCCTTGTGCTTTTGGCTTTCTTTTCCATCTATGTGATTTGGGGCTCTACCTATCTGCTCAACAAAATTGCCGTTGCGGAACTACCTCCCCTTATGTTGGCCGCGACACGATTTACAGTGGCGGGACTCTTGATATTCGCCATTGCCAGGGTACTGGGTATGCCCTTGATCATATCCAAAAGGCAGCTAAGGAATACATGTGTAGCGGGATTTTTATTTCTGAGTTTTGGCAATGGGGTAGTGGTCTGGGCCTTAAAATACGTGGATAGCAATTTTGCCGCCTTGGAAATATCCGCTCAACCTTTGGTCATCCTTCTTTTGATGTGGTTACTGCAGGGAAAAAAATACGACCCATGTCCCTGATCGGGGTCTTTCTTGGGATTGTCGGGATTTACCTGTTGGTAAGCCAGCGGGCCATTGTACAGCAGGAAAACTCATGGTTGGGCATTGGCCTTATCTTCGCAGCAATGCTCTCCTGGGCCTATGGGAGTCTCTTTGTGGGCCGGGCGGATTTCCCCACCAACTACTTTGTAAATACGGGTTACCAAATGGTTGCAGGTGGTATTATACTTGCTCTGGGGAGTTTGGTCTTCGGGGAAGAATGGATATCGCCCTTAACCTGGAGTCCCAAGGTCCAAGTGGCCATGGTACTCTTGATTCTCTTTGGCAGTATTGTGGCCTTTTCCGCCTTCAATTTTTTGTTAAAGACGGTTTCCCCGGAAAAGGTGGCCACCAATACCTATGTTAATCCCATTGTAGCCATGATATTGGGTTGGTATATCTTGGATGAGAAGATTAGCACACAATCCATTATAGCGGCAATTGTATTGCTCACGGGGGTATATTTTATAAATACCTCCAAACAGCGGATGGGCAACAACGGTCTGTGGCGAAGGGGATAATATCCGCCAAGTTTAAGAAAAATTTAAAGCCTTTTTGCGATATTGTGGTTATCTTATGGGAGATGTGGTTTAAAATATGTCCTATGTGTAAAAATGTTTTTTTAGTAGGGGTCTTAGTTTTTCTAATGGTATCCTGTGCAAGCTCTTCCGAGATGAGCGGTACTTTGGACCAAAAGAAAAAGTTGGACAATATGGTATTCTATAAATCCTTTGAAATGATAGCGGACTGGGCGCAGCCCCAAATGACCAATGCCATGAATAGTGTCGCAAATTCAGGTCTCATTCCCCCTGGGAGTGCCCCTGGCCAGATTAGCCTTATCGGCAATCCAAATTATTTGAGGGTCAAGGGCGATAGCGTATCCGCATTTCTCCCCTATTATGGGGAAAGGCAGATGGGAGGGGGGTACAATACCAATCAAGGTGCCTCCATTAAATTTGACGGGATTCCCAGGGACTTTAAAATAACGAAGCGGAAAAGGAAGAAAGGATATACAGCTACCTTTGATATAAGCGATAACACGGAAAGCTACAAGGTAACGCTAAGTTTATTTCCCAATTTAAGAGGAAATATTATCGTAAATAGTTCTCAGCGCTTTGTAATACGCTACAGCGGAAGTATCAGGGAAATCGATGATGAAATCCAGGATTCAGTTCAAAAGGATTGATGTCTGCAGATACCGGGTTATCTATTGGATTCTCAACGCGGTACCTGGCAAGTGTCCTACCAACAAGGCAATCAAAGATTACCCTCTTTTTTGCCAATGGGAAAAAGGCGTTTATGCCCCCCATTTTAAGAAAATAGGGGAGCGGTATGGCCCTTTTGATTTGGCCATGATCGAATGTGACCAATACTACAAGAGGTGGATTGATATCCATATGTTTCCCGAGGAGACCGCCCTGGCCGGTATCAATCTAAAGGCCAAACAGACTATGCCCATCCATTGGGGCGGCTTTAAACTGGTGCTCCATGATTGGACGGACCTCATGGAACGTGTGGTGAAAAAAGCGAAAGAATTGAATGTAAAACTGCTGCTCCCCCAAATGGGCAAACCTATCTTCTTGAGTCAACCTGCGGCTTTCACGCGATGGTGGGAAGACTTGTAGTTTTCTTATGTGGTGATATTTTTTCGCCCTAAACAAAGCAAGATTGGCCTTTTGAGCTTAAAACAGTCCCTAAAAAACCGTACTTCCCAATTTTAATTAGGATGGTATTATGACGTGAATGACGGATAAGCTTTTCTGGACTCGAAAATCCTATTTCCCTGACCCGCCCTGGGCGGGCAAAGATTTTCTCAATTCGGTTACTTTTTGGGGGATTTTTCCACCCTTTAGTCCCGATGGCTATCGGGAGGGGAACGGAAAAATCTGGCTTTTGGCGCTTATCCATTATTTAGGTTATTATAGCAAAACCCTAAGCCTCGGAGCCCCTTATCTTTTAATGACCGCTTCTTTTTGAATTCTGGTCCCCAAAGGCAATCGGTTACTGTCCGGACTAGGTAATAAACAGGGGTTGTTTATAAAAAGGATCGTTTTTTTCAATTTAAAACATCCACCCAGAATTAATATGCGTATCACTTGTGAATAAAATATATTTTTGCCGGATGATTCGGTTCAAAAGCCAAAAACGTTTTGTAATTCTAGCATTTTTAGTGCTTATGGGCGTGTACAGTGCTTTGCGTGCCCAAGAAAAGCATCGGTATCTAGGTCCCTTGCAATTGGGAAATTACCAAGGTGAGGCGGATTACAGCTATTCCATTGTGGAACAGGATACGGTTTTGGATGGCCCTTTTACTATAAAGCGTTCCAGTTTGGAGGCTCTGTTGAAGGAGGAAGATCTTTCATTCGATATCTCCGGCAACTTTGAAAAGGACTATCCCCAAGGGTTTTGGCAGTTGCGGTTCGGGGAGTTCCGTTCGGACAGTCAGTCCCAAGTCGTGGATTACCAATACAGAGTTCTTATTAGCGGTACTCAGGAGGAGGCAAGCGGTCTCTTGGACAAGGGTAGACCGGACGGCCCATGGACCTTTGCCATAAACCGCATTCGGGATTCGGAGGTGGACACGGCACTGTTCAAAAGCAGCATTTTATTTGAAAGTGGCGTGCCGCAGCGCAATTTCCGTATTGAGGACCAGAATCACATCCTGGTGGGGCGATTTCTTAGAAACGGACTGGCACATGATGAGTGGTCCCTGTACGCCATTGACGAGATGGGGGAGGGAGAAAGCTGGTTTTTTAACGAAGGCCTGCTCCAAAAGATACAGCTTCGCCGAAATGGCGAAATTCTTGAATTCCCTATTCATGAAGAACAATCCGATAGCATAAAGACAATCGATTTGGGTTTACGCTACCTCAAGGCCTTAGGGTTTTCACAATTTGATAGTGATACACTGCAACTTACCCAAACCCAAATCCCGGATCTGCTGGGCCAAAATGAGAGATACTATAAAAAGATAGATGACCTTTTGTCCTTATTGGGCAATTCGTCCTTTTCCCCTAGTTTCAAAGTACGACTGCCCTATTTTCCTTTAGATTCGACTGAGCTGCGACAATCGGATTCCATTGCCCATCACTTTAAACGGGCCAAGACTATTGGCGATGGCATCTTGAACAATACAAGGCTTAACATTCTAAAGTTATCGGACAGGGAAGCTCTGTTTTTACATAATGTGGTCGCTGGGATATCCAAGGATTTTTTGGATCCATTGGGGCGGTTGGCAGATTACAACAGGGAAGGTATCCTGGAATTTGTTCCCAGGAAAGAATTGCTGCTACAGCTATGGCCTACCGGTAAACCCTCCGTTGCTATGGAAGTGGACGTATCCCTGGATGGCATCTCCCAAAAACGGACTTTTGTTCTTCCTGGGGAGGAACTATCCGATTTTAGCGGGAATACCCTTCTTTCAGCAGTGAATATGGCCCGTTATGCCAATAAGGTAGTAGATTCCGTCCAGCAGGTCTTGGCCGATAAATTGACCCGTGAAAAGCAGGAACAAGAGCTTATTTCCCTTGAGGAAAAGCTCATTGCCCAAGGGAAGGGGTTACACGTCCTGTTGGATTCATTGAGTGGGAACGTTCCGATGAGTCATAAGGACATCCTACTAAAAATCAAAGCCTTGACCGACCATAATTTAAGTGAATATGCGCAAAGCCCAGAGGCCAACGATAAACTGGCCCGAGCCCAACAATTGGTGGATTGCCATACGCGCTTAGAGTATTTGGCCAAGATTATTGGGCAATTGCCTGCCCAAGAGGAGGAAATTCGGCAAAAATATCAAGATGCCGTATGGAACCCCTTTACCGCCACGGTAATGAACGAAGAGGTGAAAAAGAGGATTACTGCAGCTTATAGTAAGATCCTGATACCCTATTATTTAGCGCAAGTAGGCTCCCAATTGAATTGTGAAAATGTGGAACAGTGGATTATTCTTTTTGAGAATACCTATCAACGCGTATTACAATTGAGGGATGAGGATACGGCAAAATTGGAGCGGAAGCTAAGAAGGGAGAACGATCCGTTGACCGTAATGGAGTTGTTCGGAATAAATGCAATCCATAAGGGAGATAAGGAATGATAGGTGCTCGTAAAAACTTCCCCCTGGTACCTGTCCTTTTGACAATGGCCATCTGCGGTTCCTTACTTTCCCAGGAAAATGGGGGTGCCGTACTACCTTCGGAATCCGAGTTTAAGGACCCAAAAACCAGGATATGGTTTAATACCTACGGTAACATCCGAATTTCAAAACGACTTTTTTGGGACGCACAGACCCATTTTAGGTTCCAGGAGACAGATGATACCCCCTTTATTGGCCAAATTGGACAGATTTATAACAGGCATGCCATTGGTTATATATATAACAAGTCCTTTAATGCCAGCTTAGGCGGGGTTCTCCGTATTAACTTTAATACAGATGAATCCTCTACAGATCGGAATGTAGTCCCGGAATGGCGTATTTGGCACCAATACCAGTTCGCCATGCCCTTATGGACGGCAATGATATATCATAGGATCCGTATTGAGCATCGCTGGACACAAGGTTTTCAGGAGAATAGCGAATACATCTTTAGGAACCGTTGGCGCTATATGCTCAGGGCCAAGGTGCCCTTGAACAGTCATAAACTGGAACCCAAGACGTTTTATATTTCCCCGGAAGCGGAATTGATCATGCAAAGTGGCAAGGCCGTGGTGGCCAGCCCTATGGAGGACTTGCGGTTGACTACTACCTTGGGTTATATCCTTACTCCAAGGTTGAGTATTGCCGGAGGGCTAATGTATTCCCATGGCCAAAGTTTGGGCAACGGAGGCGTTTTTGATCAAGAATGGACTTTTCGGTTCCATGTATATTTCTCCCCGGATTTTAGAAAAGTGAGGAATAAACTCCCTGAAATACATCTAAACGATTGATTCCTAACGTATGTAGTTGTTGTTAGCAGGATTGAAAAATGAAAAAAAGAATTACCATCCTTTATGTACTACTATTGCTATCCGTTGCGGTTACCGTTTTTTATATGTTTAGGAACCACGGATTACAACATGATTTAAAGCAGAATTTGGAGGTACGGTCCCAGGCCGAGCACGAATTACGGATTCACCGAGAACTACTGGGTATCGATTCGCTGCTGGCGGAAGGGGAATATGGGACGGCCTTGCTGGCCTATAAGGAACAACGGAAAACCTTGGCCAAAGGGGATAGTGTCGGCGGTATCGGTCTTCGTATAGAACTGTCCCAGAGCTTGTTGAAGTTACGTGCTACGGCAGATTTGGCCCAAGCCCAATTACTGGCCGAAGGGGATGCGGACTCCGTAGATTTGGAGCGCAGGGCTACGCCTATGGAGATACGACAATACGATTCCTTGAGTTTTGCCCTGGAAAAGACCAAGGTACAATTGGCCCGGACACAACGACAATTACGAGAAAAATCCTTTGGGGAATACCTCACCTTTACCAGTAAAAAAGGAAGCCTCATGCATTATGTTGGAGGGGTAAGGGATAAAAAGGCCAATGGTTTCGGAATCGCCCTTTTAGACACGGGAAGCCGGTATGAAGGGGAGTGGAAGGATAACCAACGTCATGGGAACGGTACCTTTTATTGGCCGGACGGAGAATACTATGTTGGTGGCTATACCGATGACAAACGCAATGGGGAAGGTACCTATTATTGGCCTAACGGTGAAAAATATACAGGGCAGTGGAAGGACGATAAACGTAATGGAAATGGAACTTTCTACGGAAAAGATGGCAAAATGATGACCCAGGGCATTTGGAAAGAGGACAAACTGGTACAGGCGGATAAAAAGCAAAAAAGGGAAAGGAGATAGCGTATCACCTGCAATCAAAAAAGTTCCGTACTACGTCCACTTGCTACTTTTCAATTCTACGCTTTAATACTTTACCTAGCCCTAGCCTAATCGTCTTTATTATGGGCTTTCCCGACCAGGGCAAAAGAACCGTGGGTATCCTTTTGTTGAAAGTCTTCCTATTTCTTCTAACAAGTGCCCGAGACTTCTGGGATCTTTTTTATACTTTGTGGGGAAAAGTCGATGAATATAAGCAATGGACTTCGGGAGATAATTCTACAAAGATCCTGTTTGGCAATAAGAAGGACCATGTACGGTCTGGCCCTTTGTGGTCTTTGGCTTACGGTCACCTATTGTGACGGACAGGAGACCAAATCCGGTATGGAGTATACCTATGAAAAGGGGGATCCCAACGGCATTGGAAAATGGTATCTGGGCAGGGAAATTGCCCATGTGATGGGTTTTCAGGGCATTAACTGGTTAAATCGTCCAGAGCGTGAAAAGGAGGAGAACACACAGACCTTGCTGAAAAACTTGCATATTGCCGCCTGCGATACTTTGGCAGATATTGGTGCCGGATCGGGCTACCATGTATTTCAAATGGCACCCCTGGCCCATAGTGGGCTGGTCTATGCGGTGGACATTCAAGAGGAAATGCTGGCCGCGATCCGGGAAAGAAAACAAGAGACCGGGCAAGGTAATATTGCCCTCGTAAAAGGTGGGGAAAAGGGAGTGGATCTCCCGGAAAATTCAGTGGACAAAGTGCTTATGGTAGATATGTACCACGAGTTTTCCTATCCCCATGAGATGATTTTGTCCATAAAAAAGGCCCTAAAGCCCAATGGAAAAATCTATTTGATCGAATATAGGGTCGAGGACGATACCGTCCCCATCAAAAGAGTTCATAAAATGACCGAGGCCCAGGCCGTAAAGGAAATGGCTGCCGCAGGATTTACCCTGGAAGAAAATTTGGACAATCTCCCTTGGCAACATTGTATGGTGTTTGTGGTGAAGTAACGATAGGGAATCGATTTATGTATGGGATCATCATGGGTAGACTACTACTTCTGAATTACCCCTGTTTTTGGTTTCTAACTGTTTCTGGGAATTGCCACTGTTTTCTTAATGCCGGTTTCAAAACAACGCTATTTAGATGGGCTTCACAACCAATTTAACGGAAAGTTCAGGGGCCGGGGAATCAAAAATGCAATTAAGGCCCATCGCAATTCGCGTAGTGCTTTCCCAAACATGAATTGCGACCGGCGCAGAACGATAGGAGAATAGCTATTATGGAGATTTTTCCTACTCTGTGTCATCAAAACAAGTTAAATGCTCTATTGGCATGTAAGTAAAACCTTAATATTATAAAACTGGCGAAAATATAGATTTTTTCCCGCGGATTTGTTTACCTTTCCAACCTGTTAAAATCGGACAGTTGTAAATTTATAGCAATTAACACAATAGTCCTGTTCCCCCAGTTTTTTGCACCCTTTGTTTCCTATCATGTAGGAATTCCCTGTATGGGATATACACTCGGCTATAAGTTTTGAGTGTATGGTTCTATTGAGCGGAACGGAAAGCGTATATTAACCAAAACTATATTATAATGAAAAAAGCAAAAATTATTTCGGTCCTATTGGCCATGTTTATGACGGCCAGCGTAACACCCTTTCCGGACTGTACGGGGATAATGTTACGTACCAAGGATGGAGCCATAGTGCACGGCAGAACAGCGGAATTTGGGACATATATTGAAACGTCAATAGCATTTGTACCAAGAGGTTACAAATTTAAGGGACAGACCCCTTTAGGGGACGGTATGTCCTACAGTGCCAAATATGCCGTACTTGGAACCATTACCTACGAGGATGTAAAAATAATAGACGGGTTTAACGAGGAAGGACTTGCGGTAGGGGCCTTTTACTTTCCCACATTTGCAGGGTACACCCCCACCACAAAGGACAACAAATCAAAATCCTTATCTCCGGGAGATTTTCCAAATTGGCTACTTACACAGTTCTCCAGCATTGATGAAGTAAAACGGGCCATTGAAGCGGAGAGCGTTTATATTGCCCCTACAGTTTTAGAGGGCTGGGGCCCGGAGGCTCCACCGTTCCATTATGTGGTCTATGACAAAGAGGGAAACAGTGTTGTTATTGAGCCCGTTGATGGTAAACTTAATATCCATGACAATCCCATTGGTGCCATGAGCAACTCTCCCACCTTCGATTGGCATATGACCAACCTTCGAAATTATGTATCGCTGAATCCCAGAAATGTACCTCCGGTAGAGGTTTCCGGGGTAACCTTTAAACAATTGGGACAAGGAAGTGGCATGTTTGGTCTACCAGGGGATTTTACCCCCCCATCGCGTTTTGTGCGTGCCGCAGTTTTTTCATCAACAGCTATTCCCTCCGAAAATGCGGAAAAAGGAGTAGAGCAAGTATTTCATATCCTGAACAATTTTGACATCCCTGTGGGAGTGGCAAGAGAGGAAGCCCATGGCCAGGTTCATACCGATTATACCATGCTAACGGTCGCCAGGGATCCGCAAAGTCTTACCTATTACTATAAGTCGTATGATGACCAAACTATACGAAAAGTTAGTATGGGCGATTTGGATAAAAATGGTAAGGAAATACTTCTGCTAAATACCAGAAGCGAGCAGCCTATCGTTGATATGACAAAAGAATTAAAATAGGCTGTTTAAATGACAAAGACGGCGAAAAGCTATTAGACGGAGGCTTGTTGTGAAAGCCCCTAATTTTTAAAGTGTAGTTTAAAGACCACCCCTGAACTTAGTACCAAAACAGGTTATGGGGAGGTCTTTTTTGGTTCGTATTGCTCCCGGCTATTTGGAGCCTTGTGCTTCACAACTCTTAAAACATTTAGGAGCAGGTTGCCCTGAATTTTGTAGTTGATTACAGAGTGTGACAAAAGGACAACCTCCCCTTGCTGCATTGTATGGTGTTTATAACGGTTTGAGGATATTGGTTTACGAGATTATTGTTGCATCCATATGACCAAACGAACTCTTTTATAACTTCCGATGTCCGTTCTGTTTACTTCATCAATAATTAATATTTCCATAATACTGGATTAAGCTTCCCTGATTTTAGAACGGCGAACTTTGGGGCACCAAAACCAATAAAAATGAAAAAAATATTCTCCAAGTTTATTGCCCTATCCATAATACTTGCTTTAGGCTCCTGCGCATATGTTGACGATTTTATCGGCAACCCGGATTCCGATAACGACATAAAGAAACTGCGTTTTGTTGACGAATACGTGATTCCGGATGCCACCGTATTTGAAAATACGATTGTAGGCGGATTGTCCGGGATAGATTATGCTCATGGGAATTGGTACATGATCAGTGATGATCCTGTTTCCGCAAGGTTTTATACCGCCTCTATTTCCTATAATATGGATGGATTTTCTGCTATGGATATCCAATCGGTTACTACTTTCAAAGACAATAGGGGGAACAATTTAAATGAGGGTATTTCGGATCCGGAAGCCATACGCTATGACGACGGTTATATTGTTTGGACCAGTGAGGGCAATGTAAACAATGGCCTTTCGCCTTTTGTTAGCACGGCTTCCGCCCAGGGGATGTTTCAGAGGGAGACCTTTTTGCCGGATAGGTATGCGCCCAAGCCCGGGAACGATGATTTTGGCCCACGCCAAAATGGGGTTTTTGAGGGTCTCAGTCTTAGTGTGGACGGCGAAGGATATTGGGTGGCTATGGAATTGCCCTTAAAAGAAGATGGTGCCGCGCCCACTTTGGAGGATACGGAATCCCCGATTCGAATTGCCTATATAAACCGGGCTACCGGCAATTTTGGAAGGGAAATTGCCTATGAATTGGGGCCTGTGGAACGCCCCGCGACCAATGGCACCTCTTTTGAGCTTAATGGGGTAGTGGAAGTATTGGAATACAAAGATGATAAGTTCCTTGTGCTGGAACGCTCTTTTTCCACGGGTTATGAGGATGGGGGCAATACCGTACGGATCTTTGATGTGGATGCCACCAAGGCCACTGATGTACAAAACATCGAATCCCTGAAAGGTGCCGAATATACTCCGGTAACCAAAAAGCTCCTATTCGATTTTGAGGAAATCAGAGACCAGCTTACCGATGGCATCGTGGATAATATTGAAGGCATCACCTTTGGTCCCGATCTAGGGAATGGAAATAAATCGTTGGTTTTGGTGGCGGACAATAATTTTAGTGCCTTTGGGCCGCAACTTAACCAGTTTATCTTGTTTGAGGTATTGGAGTAGGATATAGGCGGTTTTCATGTAAGTTCAACAAAGTTGGATAAACCAGAGAGCACTTGGAATAAACAAATAGAATAATGGATAAGTCTTGTAGGACTGTCCGAAAGTATGGAATATATCACCTTTCAACTGGGTTGTCCTAGGAATTCCTAACATCAATTATTTAGAGGTAATGTAACCGCTTAGAAATCACAAGTCTCGTAAAGATTTCACTTTCTTTTTTTAAAATTTGCAAAATATCTTTGATTCCGTACCTAGTAAAGAAGGGACCGTAAGAACATTTAAGGCAGATGGAGGATTAGGACAAAATATGGAAAAACTTGAGAAATACTTAAATAAATGCACACAGCTAAGGCAGCCGCTTCGTCTTGCTGGCCATTTGAAAAGCCCACCAGACTTTTCAAATTGTCGCGTGTATCATAATGTTTTGCGCTATGTAACTTTGCCTGGACAAAGCAAAGTTTTACTGCTACGATTTCTCTTAAATTTTCTTCAAAAAAGCTTCTTCTTAAAAGGTAATGGAACATTTAGTATGCGACCAGACTATTAGCTTTTTCATCAAGCCAGTGGCAAAATAGATGTCCGGCGTCCATCCTGGGCCAAGTGTAGTAGCGTCGGGGAGGTTAATTTTATTCTTGGCCGTAATCTGCTCATATCGAATACCTTTTTTGCCTCCCAATCTAATACTTTATACGAATAAAAAACGTTACCTTGTATATAAGGCGGATGCACTATATTTTGTGATACTGCAAAAGAGTGCCTTCGATGGTACTATGAGAGATTGAACGTGATGTTGCCGCGACCTGCGGTAGGTTTTTGTCACTAATGTAAAATGGAGGATTATGACCCCGATGAGTTCAAATCAATTTTTTGAGATGACTTCCAAAGTGAAGGATACCTATAAAGGGTTGAAAACAACAAAATTGGTGTTGTTGTTTTTGTTGTCCCTACTGTTAAGCTGTAGCGACTCGGAGGACCCCGCGTCACCGGAAGAAGAAGTTGATTCAGGTGATGAAATTATAGATGTAGAAACGGTTGCCCTCACGTATAGGAATAACTGTGGCGGGTGCCATGGACAAGACTTGGGCTCCTTTGTGGAACGCGAGTGGACCTACGGGAGTTCCCTTGAAAATATCATACAATCCATAACGGAAGGGTATACGGGAAATGGTATGCCAGCCTACGGATCTACCTTAAGTGCGCAAGAAATTGAGGATTTGAGCAACTATGTCCTTTCCGAGATCAATGGAAAAACAAAAGCGATGTTGGAGGAGGAGAACCCCGATCTGTCCGGCTTACGCTCATCCGATGACCTTAGCTTCCGATTGGAGACCCTAACCGATGCGATTCCCGGTATTCCTTGGGGGATTGAACAATTACCCAATGGTGAAATCCTGGTGACCGAGCGTGGGGGAAGGCTATTTTTGATACAGAATGATAAGCAATTGATAGAAGTTACCGGTGTCCCGGAGGTGGCTTCACAAGGGCAGGGCGGATTGTTGGATGTCCTAATACATCCGGATTTTGAAAACAATGCATGGGTCTATCTGTCCTATTCCCGTAGGAATCCCAACAATTCATCCCAACGCGCCACCGCGGTGGCAAGGGCTAGGCTTCAGGGCAACAACTTGGTTGACGTGGAGCACCTATTTACGGCACTGCCGTATCTGGATAGTGGTCAACATTTTGGCTCAAGACTGGTATTTGACAGCAATGGCTACTTATATGTTTCCGTGGGAGATCGTGGAAATAGGGATGTTTACCCCCAGGAATTGGACAATGCTCACGGAAAAATACACCGTATCCAGGACGACGGTCAAATTCCTACCGACAATCCTTTCTATAATACCCCGGGAGCGATCCGTTCCATTTTTACCTATGGAACACGAAATCCCCAAGGAATGACCCTGCATCCCGAAACTGGTGCTATTTGGGAAGGCGAGCATGGGCCTCAGGGTGGGGATGAAATCAATATTCTGGAAGCCGGGAACAACTATGGGTGGCCCGTGATTTCTTACGGGGTCAATTATGGGGGCTCACCATTTACGGACTTCACGGAAATGGAGGGCATGGAACAGCCCGTATATGACTGGACCCCTTCCATTGCGCCCTGTGGAATGACCTTTGTGTTCGGCGATTTTTATGGAAATTGGAGAAATGACCTGTTTGTGGGCTCGCTCAAATTCGAATACCTTCATCGTTTAAAGATGAATGGCAACCAGGTCGTTGGCCATGAAACGTTGTTGGAGGGTATAGGCCGGGTACGTGACGTACATATGGGTAGGGACGGTTATCTCTACATTGCTGTGGAAGGCCCTGGTAGATTAATACGCCTT
>JBCBSN010000054.1:0-19787 GCA_039819225.1 Bacteroidota bacterium
TCACTATGGGAACCAATACCCCTATATGGTTCCCATAGTGATTCTGTTCTTCAAAAGGTTTAGAACCATAAAATCCATCACTTTTGCTGCTATTGTAGCCGTTTTGGGGCTATGGTTGAACAGGTATTTAATTGTTGTGCCCACTTTGGAAACGCCATATTTGCCCATTCAGGACACCCGCCCTGAATTTATATATTATTCGGCCACCTGGATCGAGTGGGCGTTGAGTTTTGCGGGAATTGCCGCTTTCATTTTATTTTTTCTCTTACTGATCAGGTTGGTACCCATTGTCCCCATGTCCGGAATTTTGGATTATGAGCGGAAAAAGGAGGAAGAGTCCCATACATTAACCCAACAAAAGCTATCATGATATCCCGTTTGTTCACATATGTAATAGGTTTGTTTTTGTGTGGGCTGTGTATTGTTCCGGATATCCAGGCACAGGAAATAGATCTTGGAGATTACCGAATGCGTTTCCGGTTCAAGAGCATGAAACTTGCCAATGGGTCGCGGCTTTTGGAAGCAAGCTTTATTGCGGCAAACAGAAAGGATAGAAAAGACCGGTTGCCCATATACAATGCAGAAATACATTTTTATACTATTTTGGAGGAGGAGGAGATCGCGTTGGGAACTGCCAAGACCTCCAAGGAGGGGATTGCCACCATTGCCTTGACAAAGGATAAAACCTTCATAAAGGATGGTGAAGGTAGAATTCACTTTAAAGCGGTTTTTCCAGGTTCGGATGAAATGGATGGAGAAGAGGAGGAAATTAGTATCCAGGATGTACAAATGGAACTGGATTTGGTGGAAAAGGACAGCGTACGGACCGTAATAGTTACCGCACATACCTTGGATAGTTTAGGGACAAAGGTCCCGCTGGAAGAAGCGGACGTGATCCTTTCCGTAAAAGGAATGCTTTCCAAAATGGTTTTGGATGAAGGGACTATTGAAGATGGCCGCTATGAGTTTGAAATGCCTATGGACCTGCCCGGTAATACGGAGGGACAACTGGAAGTGTATTCAAGTATTGAAGATCATGATGATTATGGGGATGTGGTACAAAGTGGAACGGCAAATTGGGGACTTCTGGGTAAAGACAGGGAAGTTGACGAGGGCAATACCCTATGGTCCGATGCGGCTCCGATCTGGATGTACGTGGTACTGACCATTTTATTGGTGGGCATTTGGGCCAATTTTGCATATACCATAATCAACCTAAGAAAAATTAAAAAAGAAGGTCGGGAATTGGAGATGAATCAGGGAAACTGAGGAAAGGTGAATTTGGCACCGCCCTCCCACCGGCATTATTTTTGATTAATTGAGCTTAAAATAAACTATCAAAACATGAAAGCACTTAGATTTTTGACAATTATTGGCGTGGTATCCTTGATTTTTTATTCGTTTGACTTCCAGGACCCAGAAGAATGGGACATTCCGGAAAAGTATTTGAAAATGACCAATCCTACGGATCCAACGGTCGATCTGGATATTGGGAAATCCCTATATAATAAACACTGCAAGTCCTGCCACGGCAAGGAAGGCTATGGGGACGGTCCCAAGGCCGACGAGGTAGAAGGGAACTTGGGGGACTTTTCTACGGCAGAGTTCCACGCCCAACCGGAAGGGGCCATCTTTTATAAGAGTTATATAGGGAGGAACGATATGCCCAATTATGAAAAGAAAATCCCGGATGAGGAGGATATGTGGTTGGTGATCAACTACATGAAAACCATGTTGGAGGAATAGAGCACAATGTACCGCTTGTCAAAGAGCGGACAATTTGGTGGGGCAAGGCCGGGATTTGGCTCTGAAAGTTGTTTATCCCTGGCTAACGGTTTAACAGTATGCATTATGGACAACTCGCTTCGTTATATCAGTATTTCACATAAAACCGCTTCGCTTGCGCAACGGGAGGTCTTTCATATTCCCCAAACAAAAAAGGAGCGTTTGGTGACCGATATCCGTGCCGTCTTTCCGGATGTTATGGGATTGTTGCTATTGGTCACTTGTAATCGTACGGAAGTTTATTTTGAATCTACCAAAACATCGGCCTTGGTGATGCGGAATTTCCTGGTCCGGAAAATGTCCCAAAGTACAGAATTGGCATCCTTGTTCAGGCACAGTGACACTTCAGAAAGAACGATACACCACCTATTGGAGGTTTCCTCGGGTCTCGCCTCCTCTGTTTTGGGCGATGTGGAAATTGTGCATCAAATAAAAAAGGCATATCATTTTTCCATGAATCGCAACCTACAGGGTTCCTTGTTGGAAAGGGCCATGCAGACGGTATTTAAAAGTCACAAACGCATAAGTAATGAGACCCTTTTTAGGGATGGGACCACTTCGGTAGCGTATAAGACGCTTAAGGTTATCCACCATGCGTATGACAGAGCTTCGGTAAAAGAAAAAAAAGTATTGATCATTGGGGCGGGCGATATCGTTAAGCAGTTGTTTAAGTACAATGCCAAGTTTGGGTTCAACAATATATATATCGGCAACCGTACCGAAGAAAGGGCCAAGATCTTGGCAAGAAGGCATCATGCCCAAGTATATGAATGGGATAGGATATTGGCCAACGATTTCCAAGGGTTTGATGTGATTATAGGAGCAGTAGGCAATTGTGCCAATCTAGTAAGACGAATTGGGGGTATAGGGGAGGTGCTCTTGGTAGATTTGGCTGTGCCCGGAAGTATCGATCCAAAGCTATCGCGTCAAAAAAACACGGTATTCTATAACCTGGACACCATTTCCATGGATTTGGAAGAGACCAAGGACAAAAGGAAGGGTGCTATAGGAAAGGTGGGACAGATCATTTCCGAAGAGCTTACGGAGTATACCAAATGGCTTCAGGGAGCACCGGGAAGGGCTTTTTTGGCAGCGTATAAAACCCTTGTGCAGCAAAAGGTAGTGGCCCATTTTGAAACTGAGGCCACCCAGTGTAACCCTCTAATGGTTAAAACGGTTACCGATCGGGTGATACGCAAAGTAAGGCGACGGGCCGGCACGTCATCTTCCGTTCCCGCCGAAGAAATGGATGCCGTAATTGCCGAACAGGCTTCTTTTTTATAGAACTCAAGACGAGTTCATAGGGTAAAACCGGGGTGCCCACCCTAATAATAATCCCTCTAAAAACAGAGATTATGTCCATACGATTAAAATATGTTGTCACGATATTGCTGATCATGGTAATCTTGGGTGCGTGTAACAATCGCCCAAAGGTCATAGAACCCTCCGTTGAAGAAGACCAAAAGACTTTGGAATCTGCCACCAAGACTCAGCTACATGCCGTGTTGGTTACGGAGGTACTTCCGGCTTCAAGGTATACCTATGCAAAGGTAAGGGAGGACGATACGGAGTTTTGGATTGCCACTGGGAAAATGGAGATCAAAGTGGAAGAGACTTATTATTATAGGGGCGGTTTGCGAAGGACCGATTTTGAAAGCAAGGAACACAATCGCATTTTTGATGAAATATATCTAGTGTCCAATTTGGTGTCCAAGGCGGCGCATACCACTGTTGCCAAAGCAGGATCACGGGACAGGATTGATCTTGCCGAAGAAGGTGTGCCAAAGAAAGATATCCCTACCCATTCCGAAAAAGGGATAACACACAAAGGTTTGGTTACCATAGCGGAGTTGGTGAGAAATC
The DNA here is from genome assembly GCA_039819225.1 of Bacteroidota bacterium. Lineage (GTDB taxonomy): Bacteria > Bacteroidota > Bacteroidia > Flavobacteriales > Flavobacteriaceae > Ulvibacterium. Next base: position 3,649 of record JBCBSN010000054.1, read on the forward strand.
CCAAAATGTACGAAGGACATTCGGTAGAAATATCAGGTACTTGTACCAAAGTAAATACGGGCATTATGGGGCGTAATTGGTTGCACCTGAAAGATGGGAGTAAGGATGATTATGACTTGGTGGTAACTTCCAATGCCATTGTACCCGCTGGCACAGAAATTTCACTTCGTGCCTTAGTGGTCCTCAACAGGGACTTTGGTGCGGGATACAGCTACGATGTACTTTTGGAAAATGGCATCGTAGTGGAATAAACGGTCCGTATACTTTTATCCGCGGCCATTTAGGGGATTCGCCTTTGTTCGTTGTTGGTGAAAATAGGCATGTTGAGGAGAAGAAAATCTAATTACGCCACCGGGCCTTCATCATTTTCCTCGTTAACACTTCCCGGAACAAAACAGCTACGCGAGGACAAACAATACTTGGGAGATACCAAACCGTCATCGGGGCCTATGGCTCCCCCGGATGAGATACACCAGCAAATGGTATTGGCATCGTCCAATAAAAGCCACGGATTTTCACCTCCCTCCATCATACCATAGGGATTACGGGCCCTAAGGGATTTACAGATGTCTTTTTTTTCGGTTTTGCCGTTTTCCATAACTACGAGATTTCTAAAATGGTTTGTTTGATGGTGGATATGAACAAAGGTACCTTATATCCATTTTTGGATAGGGGGCGTGCTATGGACATAGCGGCTTCTGCCGCGGCCATGGCATTTTCAGTATTGATTGCCTTGCCCTCAATGGCTTTTTCCGCTTCCACGGAGCGATACGGCACAGGGGCTGCCGCTCCCAAAACGATACTGGCCGAACGACAGGTGTTGCCGGAGATTTCCATTACTACGGCCACATCGCTCAAAGACCAATCATAGGATTTGCGTGCCACTTGTTTAATATAGGCACTTTTGGTGTTTTTCTTGGGGGTGGGAAGCACGATTTCCGTGATGATTTCCTTGGGTTTAAGGATATTCTCCATGGCAATATCCTTTCCCGCCGAAACAAAAAAGTCATCCATGGGTACATTTTTTTCTTCTCCCTCGGCATTTTTAATAATTACGTCCGCTTTATAGGCCATTAATGCCGTAGCTATGGAGGAAGCGTGCACACTTACACAGGAACCGTTATCTATAATGGCGTGGTTTTCATTCTCGCCCCGCTTGGAATGGCGTGCAAAACAACGTTCCCCGCCCTTGCGAAAGCACGGGTGTTCCGCTGATCTAAAATACCAACAACGATTACGCTGGGCAATGTTGCCGCCCAGAGTGGACACATTGCGCAATTGGGGAGTGGCCGCATGGATTACCGCCTTATGCAGGGCCAGATAATTGGTCTTGATTTCCGGATTGGAGCCTATTTCCGCTAGGGTAACGTTAGATCCTATGTGCAGCCCGTCCTTTTTGTCGAATCGAATGCCATCCAGTCCGGGAATGTTTCGGATGTTGATAATCTTTTGTGGTTTCAACAAGCCTTCCTTGACCCAATCGAACACATCAATACCCCCCGATTTAAATACGGTGGCCTCCGGAGAGGACTCATATAGCTCGTTTGATAGCGTAGAATTGACCTGTTCAAGGGCATCTTCAACCGATTTTGCTTCGTACCAACTAAATCTATTCATTGTATTTTTATTTAAGAAACTTCGCTTAAGGCCTTAAGAATGCTCGAGGGGGTAATGGGGATTTCATACAGCCGTACCCCGATGGCGTTATATACCGCATTGGCAATGGCCGCGGCCGTGGCAATATTTGCAGGCTCCCCTATTCCATAGGCGTCCGTGGACGAACGTCCGGAATACTCTTCTACGATTACGGTCTCGATTTCCGGGATTTCCATAGAGAAAGGAACTTTGTACTGATCTACATTGGCATTCATCATATGCCCTGTTCCCTTGTCCATGACCCTATTCTCGTAAAGGGCATAGGATACTCCCTGGATAACGCCGCCATTGATCTGACTTTCCAATTGGGTAATGTTCAGCGGTCTGCCACAGCTGTGTGCCGCCACGATCTTATCTACTTTTACCAATCCCGTATCCGTATTTACGCTGACCTCTGCAAACTGTACCGATCCAAGGTCGCCATACGCCAAGCCCCAGGGTTGTTGAAAACCACCATAATCATCGGAGCGGCTTGCTATTTTACTTATTTGACTTGTACGCAACAATTTTGTAGCCTCCTTAAAAGTCATCTTCTTGCTGGTATCCCTTTTATGATACACCTCTCCGTTGGACATATCCAATTCCGAGGAATCCGTTTCCCATTTTTTGGCCACCAATTTCAACAACTCCTTTTTGGCCTCAAAAGTGGCATTCCGCGTAGGAGGGGTAATGGAACCGGTTACCACGCTTCCTCCGGAACCTGGTCCTACCGGAAAAAAGGTATCCCCTATATTAACGGTAATGTCCGTAACCTCTAGGCCCAATTCCTCGGCGACTACCTGGGCAAGAATGGTCTTTGTCCCTGTTCCGATGTCCTGGACACTTGAACGGATTTCCACACCCCCGCCTTTGTGGATCTTTACCTCTACCGAAGAATCCAGGGAAACAAATCTTGGCCAAGTAGACTGGCCTACGCCTAATCCTTTCTTCACTACGCCTTTGCTACTTCCGGCGGGTCGACGGCGGGACCATCCGAAAAGCTTTGCCCCACGTTGGCGTTCAACCTTTCTAACTTCACTGGTATCAATACGATCCCTATAGGTAAGGGGATCCATATTTAACTTCTCTGCCATTTCATCAATGGCCTGTTCCAGTCCAAAAGCCCCTTGGACGTTGCCCGGAGCACGCCATGCGGCACCAGGACCCGCATTGGTGAGCACATCATATTGTTCCGTCGCAAAATTGGGGCATGTATACAGAATTTGCGCGATACGGCCTACTCCTGCGCCAAGGCCTACGCCCGCAGTGCCATGGGACCGTTGTTGAATACCTGTTAGCGTACCGTCTTTCTTTGCCCCGATTTTTAAGTATTGTATGGAATTGGGACGGTTCCCCTCCGCAAGGTGCTCTTCCTTTCGATCCAACATTAACCACACGGGCCTCCCTGTTTTTTTGGCCAGATTTGCGGCCATGGGGCCAAAACTACCGGCACTGTGTTTTGCTCCGAATCCGCCTCCCATAAACTCGCAGATAACCCTGACCCTACTTTTGGGTAGATTAAAGACATTGGCCATCTGATTTCTAACGGAGGCCGTGTTCTGTGTAGAGGCATAGACTGTCATCATATCGGAATTCCAGTCCACCACTACTCCATGGGTCTCCAAGGGCATGTGCGTATGTACTTGAGTGCGATAGGTTCTTTCCACGATAACATCGGCTTCCTGAAATCCCAGGTCCAAATCGCCCCTGGGCCCTCCGAAAAAGCTACTGGTGGACGGTCCTCTAACATTACCTTCTCCCTTACTGCCATCATGGGATTCCCCAACGTCCCCGCCATCTTCCTGTTGTTCAATAGGTTGGTCAAATACGATAGGGGCATTGAGTTCCATGGCGGCTTCTAGATCTACCACAAAAGGTTTTTCTTCATAATATACCTGTACCAAGGACGCCGCCTCTTTGGCAATCTCCAAGCTTTCTGCAGCGATCCCGCCCAGAGGTTGCCCCACATATTTTACCATAGGATACTTGCCCTTATTGTCCTTTTCTCCATCTTTTTTGGTGTTCTTAATAAGGTGAACGGCATGCACACCAGCCAGGTTTTCTGCCTTGGATGTATCTATGGAGGTGATGACCGCATGGGGTACCTTGGCCCGGAACATCTTGGCATAGAGCATGCCCGGCAATTTAATGTCCGAGGTGTATATGGCCTTTCCGGTTACTTTTTCAAGCGCATCTATTCTTTTGATCCTTTTCCCTATAACCTTCAATTTATCGTTTACGGGCCAAGCCGAAGGCTCTTCAACTGGAATTTCGCGTTCTACTTCGCTTAGATTGTGGCCTGGAATACCGTATGGGAATTTTTCTTTTCTAGTATCCATCTTACATTGATTTTTTGGCTGCTGCCATGGTGGCGGCAAAGACTTTGGGGTAGGTGCCACAACGGCAAAGGTTGCCCCTAGTGGCATTTTTTACATCTTCCAGGTTGGGATTCGGATGATTGTCCACCAGATGTACGCAGGACATTACCATTCCAGGGGTGCAATACCCACATTGCGAGGCATCATGTTCTATAAAGGCCTCCTGCACAGGATGTAGTACACCATCCTTTGCGATACCCTCAATTGTGGTGACCTCCTTGTCCCCTACATCAAAGGCGGACATCATACAAGAGTTCACGGGTTTTCCGTCCAAATACACGGTACAGGCCGAGCAGGCGCCCCGATCGCAGACGACCTTGGTTCCCGTAAGTTCCAAATAATCCCTTAGGGCACCGGCCAAGGTTGTCCTAGGTTCCACGCTCAAGGACTTCACCGTACCATTAACTTTCATTTTTAGAGTCATGGGTTCCGGCCCAAATTCCTTCCCCACGGCAAGTTCTTCCTTGTAGTCAAAAGCAAGGGCGTTGGAGGTCAACAATACGCTTCCGGCCGTAGATAATCCAGCACCCCGAAGAAAGCCGCGTCTGGTTATGGTTTTTTCCGGTTTGGGTTCCGGATCAGGATTTTTATGTTCCATACGGTTACAATTGGATAAGTTAAATGTTCCAGTAAAAAAGTCCCCTTAAATTACAATATTATTCCATAGCAAACTGCCACATAACCAAAATTTAACGGAAAGAAATGGTTTGGATGGCAACATGCAAGTCCCCTATGATACAACTGTTCGGAATAGGTTGATCCATTGGGGGGTCTCTTAGTAGGCCATAGGGTATTTCTTATTTTTTATATATGCCAGAACACTGAGGGCCGTAAGGGAAATGACCATGATATAGGCCCATGTGGGAATGGGCACCGGATCTCCGGAAGCATAGGAGTGCAGCCCAGAGAGGTAGTAGTTTACCCCATAATAGGTCATGATTACCGAGGCCAGGCCAAAGATGCTGGCGAGGTTATAGGCGAACAGCCCGGTAAACTTGGGAATTAAGCGCATGTGCAGGATAAAGGCATAGATTAGAATGGTGACCAGGGCCCAGGTCTCTTTGGCATCCCAGCCCCAATACCTTCCCCAGGATTCATTGGCCCAGATTCCTCCAAGATAGGTACCTATGCTCAGCATAAACAAACCCCCTATCAAAGTAAGTTCGCTTATATAGGACATTTCCCGTACAACCCTTTTTACCTTGTCCCGGTTCTTCTCCCGGATAATGCAGATCAGGGCCAAGTTCATCAATCCGATAATGGCTCCTAGCATCAAAAAGCCATAACTCCCGGCAACAAGGGATACATGGATGGTAAGCCAATAGGATTTTAGTACGGGGACCAGAGGGGTTATTTCCGGATCTAGGAAGCTCAGGGTGGCCACAAAAAGAATAATGGCGGCCAACACCGTCGTGGCTGCCAACCCGCCCAAAGATTTTCGGGTAAATACCAAGCCCGCCAAGGTGGCGGTCCAGGCAATATATATCATGGATTCGTAGCCATTGCTCCAAGGTGCCCTTTCGGAAACATACCAACGAAGTCCAAGCCCTAGGGTATGTATTATAAAACCGAGCAATATCAATACGATCAATACCTTGTAAGGTACTTTTAGGTTGAGGGTAGGCTTAAATACCGATAAAAAGAGCAGGACCATTGCGACCAGTCCCAATAAAATATAAAACACGGCCAAACGGGTGAACACCTTGGATTCATTAAGAAGAATTTCTCCCTTGATTTTGGACTTGGACGGAAGTATATGCCCCCCATGTTTTTGTTGGTAGGTATGAATTTCGTCCAAAATGGCATTGGCATCCGAATAATCTCCTGAGGCTATGGCCTTTTTGAGCGTATCCCCATAGGAATCGAATGTGTCCGTTACGCTTTCCTTGGAACCATGGGCATCATTAGGGCCGTGGGTCGTAATGGGTCTCCACGTATTGTTGGGGTCATCAGGGACCGGGATCAATTTAAGGAAACCTCCTGAAAGGGCCTTCCGTAGTATGTTGACGCGTTCATCTATTTTCAACAATTCTTTTTCATAAGCGCCCCTATCGCTTGGTTCCAGCGCATAGGCCTTGCGGAGTTCCTCTAGCAATATGTATTTGGAACCAGCATTAAAAAAATCCGCATATGCCACATATGCACCATCGACACTTAACTTCTTGGCCAAGTCCTTATGTTTTCCCAATTTGATTAGGGGAACCGTTTGCCAGGCTTCCCTGTTGGCGAATAGGCTTAGGAGGATTTGGTCCGCCGTTAATCCAAAAAGGCTTTCCTTTCGTGCCACCTTTCTAAGGATTTCCCGGGAGAGGGTATGCATAGGTTTCATACGTCCCTTAAAATCCTGTACCACCAGACCTCCGAAATTTTCGGCATGGGATAAGGCTATCGCGGGCGGTATTTGATCGGTATTGTCCTCGGATTGCGAGTGCACCGCGGCCATGGCAAGAAAGGCCATAAAGATAAGGGCGGCCTGCCCTGCCCTGATTTTTTTGATTTTTTGGGAAACCTGGTGGAACCGTGTTTTTTTGCTGAAAAGTGTCATCAACATTCCAAGGGTCAGCAGTCCATAGCCTATGTAGGAGATGAGCGTACCCCAAAAATCGCTGTTTACACTTAAATAGGTGCCTTTCTCATCCCTATCAAAAGAAGATTGGAAAAACCGATACCCGCCATAATTTAGAATGTTGTTCATATATATCCTGTAGTCCAGGGTCTTGTCCTTTTTCGTGTCCGTGACCGTAACCTCGCTGGCATAGGAAGATGCGCTATTCGTTCCCGGATATTTGTCTAATACAAAGTCGTTTAGGCGAACGGAAAAAGGCAGGGTCATTGCCTTGGCCCCATAGGAAATGGATAGGGACAGCTTGTCGAATTCCAGGGTCTGCTGGGCTCCGGGGCTGCCCTTACTGCCATATACATGGATTTTTTTGGTCTTATCGTTTAGGGAAATTTCCAGGGCCAGGGCAGTAGTACTCTCGTTTTTTATTTTGGGGTCCTCGGAGACGAGATGTAATTGTCCATTTTTTTTGAAATCAGAAAGGACAAAGCTTCGGAAGCCGTCCGAATATAATGCATGTGGTACCAGGGAGTGATAGCTTCCCGGGAGCAGGGTGTCCTTTTTATGGGTGACCATATGGGTCTGGGTTAGGGTCATTACCGGCCGGATCATTAGTCCTTCTTCATGATATCCGAGGTTTATGGCACGGGGCACCAGGGTATCGCCGAAATTGAATAGCAGGTTGCCCAATTGTTTTGCCTCCCCTTCCTTAAGAAAGTACGCTTTGCGCCCTTTTGAGGAGGTGACCGATATTTGGGCTATAGGTTTTCCTTCATCTACCTCACTTAGGATACGCGTTGGATTGGGAATACAATTTGTGACCTTGACCGTAAGACGATCTTCCCCCAACAGATAGGATTCCTCCCAACGGGTCTTCCCCAAAGAGGAGAACAGTACGGGTTCATCAAAGGAATAGGTTTGCCCGTCCTTGGAAACAAGGAACTTGAGGTAGGTATTGGAGGAAAGAAAGCTTTGGGACGAATTGTCCTCCCGTATATGCATAATGCCTTCATAGCCCAAATAACGGGTCAGCGCAGCACCGATTAAAATTATGATTATGGCGATGTGGATTACCAGCAAGGCCCATTTTTTCTGCTGTACCATTCGGAACGTCCGGATATTCACAAGAACGGTTATGCCGAAAAGAAATAATAACAGCTCGAACCACCAGGCTTGGTATACCCATTTTTGTGCGGCACTTGTGCCGTAATCATTTTCAACGAATGTTGCCGCTCCTATGGCCCCCGCGAATACCAATAGGTACAATGCCGCTGCCCGGGTATTAAAAAAGGGGAGCAAAAACCGAATAATCCAATTAAATACCTTTCTCATATGTGTGTAAAACTAGCTGTAAACTAGGAAAAAAAAGGCCTGATTAAAATGACAATTGTCATAGAAAACACTGGGAAACAGTATGGTTAGGAAGAATTGATGTTAGAGCGATTGCAATGTTTTGGCGAACAGTTTTACCTTCTCCCAATCCGTATATTCTATTTCCGATTTGGGGTCGGTAGGGCCTTTGGTCATCCACATAATCAATTGGATCATCATACGGTCTAAAAAGGGATACTTTTTATAATCGAGTTTTCCGGCAAATACCTTGACGATAGTAGGTTTCCAGGCAATGGCTTTAAAGAGCTTTATAACATATGGATTGGTTTCGGGCATGTTCTTTTCGGGTTTTCGGGCCACAAGGTTTACAGAAAAGAAGGCCGTTCTTAGGGATTCTAGCTGTTGCGTGTGGGTATTGATATAGTCAATGATTTTTTTGTTATGCACCCCGTACCGGATGCTTGCGCCAATGACCACTTTGTCATATTTTTCAATGGAATCGTTAAAACCATCTATAGGGACAAGGTCAACTTCATTTTTGGTTTCCAGTTCATCTTGTAATACCCTGCAGATTTTAAGGGTCTGCCCATCCACTGAGGAATACAGGATCAAGATTTTGCTTTTCATTTCGCGTTCCTATTGGAGGATTCCGGTTTTACCGGGTAAGGTTATCCTTAATCATCTACTGCGGCAAATACCATTTGTCTAAACTTCCATCCGGTCTCGTCCTTCACTGGGCCTTGGGTTTGTTTCATTAAGATACCAATTACGTTCTCCTTAGGATCTGCAAAATATAAAGTGTTAAAATAACCACCCCAATCAAAGGTGCCGGCGCTCCCCAATCCTCCGGTATCCTGGCCTTTGGGAGTTACTACGCCAAAAGCCAGCCCGTAGTGTTTTTTATGGTCTCCCCATAATTCTCCGGTCTGGTTGCCCATTATACTTTTTACGGTAGTACGGCTTAGTATACGTTTTCCATTAAGTTCTCCTCCGTTTAGATACATCTGCAAAAAGGCAGCGTAATCCTGGGCCGTACTGCACAGACCCGCACCTCCGGAAAAGTAGGTCCGCGCCCCGGTAATGGGATAATCCGGGTCGTAAAAGGTAATGGGATAGGCCTCCCACTTCTCCCCTTTTTGTTGTTGAACGGTAACCAGACGATGCTGTTTGTCCTTAGGAAGGTAAAACCAAGTGTCGTTCATGCCCAAAGGGTCAAAAAGCTTTTTTCGAAGGAATTCGTCAAAAGGCATTCCGGAGATGACCTCTACAAAATAACCCAGTACGTCCAGACCTTCGCTGTATACAAAGGCATCTCCTGGGTTGTGATGCAAAGGCAGTTTGGCTAATTTCTTTACACTTTCCGCAATGGTAATGGCCTCACTTGTAAAAAGGTCGGTGATGCCCGCCTTCGCGTATATTTTTTTAAAACGATCATCCCCATCGATAACCCCATAGCCCAATCCTGAAGTGTGCGTTAATAAATGGCGGATGGTAATTTGGTCTTTTGCGATTGTAGTGGTATAGGTAGTATCTTTTTCGTTAAAGCTGTCCAATATCTCGGCTTTCCCAAATTCAGGAATGTATTGGGAGATGGGATCGTCCAAACGAAACTTTCCCTCTTCCCAAAGCATCATTACCGCTGTTGAGGTAATGGCCTTGGTCTGTGAGGCGATGCGGAAAATAGCATCTTTGGTCATGGTCTTCGCCCCTGAATTGTTGGCCATACCGTAGGCTTTATGGAAAACAATTTTCCCATTTCTGGCCAGAAGGGCTACGGCACCGGGGATGGTATTTTCGGCTACTGCCTCCCTAAGCATTGCATCAAGGTGGTCCAAACGTTGGGAGGACAGGCCAACACTTTCCGGAGAGGCTTTTGAAAGTAGGGAAGATTTGTATGCGGTAGGCGTCTGCCCCATTATGGGAAAACACATCAAAAATGCGGTGCACAAAAGAAGGATTCTCATGGTCAGTATCGTTTTTTGGTTTGGGTTAGTGCCTAGGGAAAGATACTAAATTTTGGCTGGTGGGATGGCCGGGTTTTATACCTTTTACGCTGAAAAAGTACGCAAACAAAAAGGAAATGGGCTAATTTTTAAGTTATGGAGCGTATTGGAAGGAGGAAGGGAGGGAATTGGAAAGACCTAAGCCACTTTTTGCAAGAGGTCAAAACAAGGGCAACGTTTACATCGTTTGGATTCGGACTTTTTATATTTGGAACAGCATTTGGCCTTACAGTCTTGAAAGTCCAGTTTTTTTAGCTTGGCCTTTTGCTTTTTTTTAAGCTTCTGACGTACTTTTTTTATTGTTCTTTTCTTGGAGCCCACAATGGTTCGCTTGGATACTCCTCCAAAGGTAACTATTTTAATTCAATCTAAATAAAAAACTAAGGTTTTTCATGAAAAAACCCGAAGGACAGACCGCTTTACTTCGGTTTCCGACTCTTCGGGATTTCTTATTTTTTTAGGGATGCTTTATTCCGGTAAATCGGATGCGGCACTCTCCACCGTAATCTGCTGTACGTCCCTGTCAAAGAGATAAAGTCCTCCTTTGTCGTTTCCGATCAGATTAATTTTATCCAGGATTGTGCGGGCCAAGGCTTCCTCCTCTATCTGCTCCGCTACATACCATTGCAGAAAATTATGGGTAGCGTAATCCTTTTCCTCTAAGGTAACATGTACCAAATCGTTAATACTCTTTGAAACAAAGATTTCATGATCAAAAAGCTCCTGGAACATTTTTTGGAAGGTGTCAAAATCCGTTTTTGGTGCATTTAGTTCGGAAATTATGGCGTGCCCGCCCCTTTCATTGACATATTTGACCAATTTGAGCATATGCATACGTTCTTCATCCGAATGCTTGTACATAAACTGGGATATTCCCTCTAATCCCTTAACTTCGGCCCAGGAGGCCATAGATAGGTATACCTGGGAAGATTCTGCCTCCACCCTTATTTGTTCGTTCAGCGCTTTTTCTACCTTTTTGGATAACATAGACTATTGTTTTGTTCTTTTTCAAAGTTACAAATTATCCCAATCCCAGAGTTATTGTTCCAGCTTAGAAACGTCCTGTAATTCCTATTTGGCCCGGACCAAAATTGAGGTTCCAGGTAATCTTTTTTTTGTCTTCTAAATACTTTTGGGCATACTTGGTATCCAGGTAGCTGTCAATGGACTCTACGATAAAAAAGCTAATGGCCACGCTGAAAACAACATCCGAAAGCCAATGTTTGCCTTCCCATAACCTGGATATGGCGGGGATGCCCCCCAAAGTATAAAGGCCACCCTTTATCCAAGGGCTTTTAAACTGTTTTGCCAGGGTATGGGCGTTGGTCATGGTCAAGATAGCATGACCTGAGGGGAAGGAATGATAATCCTTGTCACCACTCCAAAAAGGTCTAAAGGTATCATTGGACTTCCCGCTCAATGGCCGGGCCCGGCCCACAGCGGATTTCAGCACTTGTTGTAGTAATCCAGCGGCAGTGGCCGAGGAGACCAATAAAACCCCGGTTCTCCTTAGTTTTTGGTCTTTTATGATCAATCCCGTAAGATAAACGGCACCCGTAAACATATAATTGTTGGTGGGACTTCCATATTCAAAGCCATAGGTTCGGACAAAAGGTGGAATATCATCCCTAATTTCCCTAAAATAATCTGAAACCGGATCATCTAGAAGGTAAGCAAAACCGGTACCGACCATAGTAAGACCAAAATCCTCCCATTGCGCTCCCTTCCAATGTAGGGGCCTGGTATAAGAATGGCCCACTCCCAAAAAGATGTTCCCCAGATCATAGGTGAGCATCTGCCACCTATTTTCCCCTGTATCCGCAAATGGTACGTCTTCGCTCTGTGATCTTACGGGACCCAGGGTTAAAAGGACAAAAAGGAAAATACATCGATACATGAACCCATTTTTATAGGCGCAAGTTAATCCATATCTTGAATTTCAATCCCGATCCTCCTCATCAATATTTTTAGGGAAATGGTTTTTTAAGATATATAATATTGATAATAAACGGGTTATATCTATTTTGTCCCTTCCTATGGAACATGGCCATTTTTGAGATGTGGATGCTCTATCAAATGAAGTTTAGTGTTTAATGACCCTTTGAAACGAGCACAGGATTTTCCATGGATCGGAAGAAGTCTTCCAAGACTTTTTCCTTGTTAAAGTTTTCCCAAACAATGATTTTTCGGGAATTTTTGGGTCGTTCTACCCAAATGTTATCGATAAGGATGGGGGCCGGGACGGTCTTTTGTTCCCCCCAGTTGGGATCCTTTAGAATGGCCAGTGCCACCATGTCGAACAAGGAGCGCATTGGGGGGTCGGAATGATAATCGATATGTTCGAACAGATTCACGGAATAGTCTCCAAAGGTATCGAACGTTCCCCCATGTCGTCCCGTAATGGGTGTTTTGGCCTTGGGGCCAAGTCCCGGCATTTTCGTGTTTACTTCGTCTTGGGTCACCGTTACAGCCGCTGTTCCCGAAGGTTTTCCTCCCCGAACGGTGACCATTTCAAAGGGAATTCTGGAGTTGAGCACATAATTCATGGAAATGGTATCGTTATTCTGGTTGTATTCCCCGGGCTCCGGGTAGTTACTTCCCAACCACACGATTGTAGTACGTTGTGCCAAAGTGGGATCTTTTTTAAGGGCCAAGGCAATGTTGGTAAGTTTACCAACGGCCACTATGACTACCGAATCCTTTTGGGTCTCTTCTAGGATAAAATCAACCCCTTCCTTGCCATCATAATCCGCGGGATCAAAGCCCTCCGAAATTTCCTCAAAATTTCCGTTGGCCCCTTTTAATAATGGAATCCGGCCCTTGAGGTTGGCCAATTGAAGGATACGCTCCGCCTCGTTAAAATGGCCTTGGATGTCCCCTCCGTTCCGCGTGGCATTTACCGTAATTCCCTTTACCTCAAAGGCATTGTCATTAAAAAGAAGATAAGCCAGGGCATGCTGATCGTCCAACTCATTGTTGGCATCGGTATCAAAGATGATTTTTATTCTTTTGGGACTGTTCGCCATGGATTTTGGGGGAGTCTCTTTTGGTTTTTCCTTACAACATATTACCATGAGTGATAAAACCGGGACGCAAAGCAGAAGCCTAACTGTTTTCATGACGGATTAGATTTATACGGGTTATCACCGGAATGTACAAAAAGTATAAGTCCTTTTGACAAGGCTTGGATTATTTGAATCGGAAATTGATAAAATCTTAGAAATACGTGGTTTGCGCTATCCGAAAGGTATTGGCATGGGCTTCCACGATGGTTTTTATATCCGGGGAATAGCCCCCGCCCATGCTACATTGTACCGGGATCTGTACATTTTTACAGGATTTGAGTACAAATTCGTCCCGTTTTTGGCATCCTTCCAAGCTCAAGGTCAAGGTGCCCAATTTGTCCGTGGCCAATACATCCACTCCACATAGGTAAAAAATAAAATCGGGTTTCACATCCTCTATCAGTTTGGGTAGCACTTTCTTAAGAATGGCCAAATATTCTTGATCGCCCGTTCCTTTTCTTAGGGCGATGTCCAAATCGGATTTTTCCTTGGTAAAGGGATAGTTGCTTTCCCCGTGCATGGAGAAGGTAAACACGGAGGCGTCATTTTGAAAGATTTGGGCCGTACCGTTGCCCTGGTGTACGTCCAAATCCACGATCAAAATCTGTCCGATTTTGTTCTTGGCTTTTAGGTATCTTGCCCCAATGGCCTGGTCGTTGAGTAGGCAGAATGCCTCTCCCCGATTGGTATAGGCGTGGTGGGTGCCCCCGGCAATATTTAGTGAAATACCGTGTTCCAAGGCAAATTCACAGCATTTCATGGTACCATCGGCAATGATGCGCTCCCTTTCCACCAGTGCCTCGGTCAACGGAAAACCGATCTTTCTCGCTTCTCTCGGCGGAATCTTTATATTCACTAGATCGTAATAATACTCCGGTTCGTGCACGGCAACCAGATATTTGTCGTTGGGAATTTCCGGTTCAAAAAAGTTATCAGGAGTACAGGTTCCCTCGTACAGCAGTTGCTGGGGCAACAACTCGTATTTTTCCATGGGAAACCGATGGCCTTCGGGCAAAGGGTATTTGTAAATAGGGTGATAGGCTACTCTAAGCATCGAGGTTAAAAGTCATTCCCGCGAAGGCGGGAATCTTTCTAAAAGTTCAAATAAGTCCATTTCAAATTATCCGGCCATAAGCCACTTGCGAAACAAATGGTTATCTCTATGGCTGCTTTAAATGATACAGCGGAGTGCTAAAACTACAAAAACCTGTACTACCTTTGCCCACTATGTATGCCAACATCACAAAAGATATAACGCTTTGCCAAAGATTGTTGCAGAAAGGAGAGTTGGTGAGTGTACCTACGGAAACCGTGTACGGCTTAGGGGCCAATATTTATGATGACATCGCTATCCGGAAAATCTTTGCCTTAAAGGGTAGGCCTTTTTTCAATCCGTTGATCGTACATATCCATCATTTGGATCAGTTGTCCACTTTGACCAAGACTATTCCGGAGACCGCCAGGCGATTGGCCGGTGAATTTTGGCCCGGCCCGTTAACCTTAATCTTGCCCAAAAGACCGGAAATAAGCGATTTGATTACAGCGGGAAAGCCCACCGTGGCGGTGCGTATACCTGCTCATCCAATGACCTTGGAACTATTGCAGAAGCTGGATTTCCCCATCGCAGCACCCAGTGCCAATCCCTTTACCTGTATAAGTCCCACTACTGCCCAGCATGTAGCGGACTATTTTGGTGATCGCATCCCGGCTATTTTGGATGGAGGTGCCTGTACCGTAGGATTGGAGTCTACTATTATTGGTTTTGAGGGCCCAACTCCAATAGTGTATCGCAAGGGAGGAATTTCCATAGAGGCGATCGAGGCACTTGTAGGTGGGGTAAGGCTGGTCACGGAAAACGAAGAGGCCCCGCAAGCACCAGGGATGTTGCTAAAGCACTATGCCCCAAGGACAAAAGTAGTTTTAAACGATACCCCTCAAAATGCGTTACAGGCATTTGAAGGGCATAAAGTAGGGATACTCTCCTTTACCAAAAAACATTTCCCGGGAGCTATCCATGTGGAAACCTTATCCCAAACGGGGAATTTGGAGGAAGCGGCCCAAAAGCTCTTTGCGGCCCTACACCGTTTGGATGAGGCCCGTTTGGATGTAATCATTGCCGAACGCTTTCCCGAAAAGGGTTTGGGTATTAGTATCAACGATCGGTTGGAACGGGCGGAGAATTAAAAGACCTCAGGGGCCTGGAAGATCTTTTCTTTAAATTTTAAATTTATGGAGGTGGTATTCGCCCCTCTTATAATATCCGTAGACAAGGAAGTCTTTGTAGGTAAACGTAGTCTCAAGTTCTAAACCCTCCATATCCTCCGTAAAATCCGAAATGTTGTCAAACACATTGTTCCCAACATCCCCTTCTACATGTTCCAAAGTATTTAAGTCCAATAGGGATTTTATAAAAACGGCCTTGGATGCGCCATAGGATTGATATGCCCCAAAGGTAGGTGTCATCATGACTGGCCCCATGGGAATTCCCGCCATGGGCATAGGCATCATCATGGGAGCCCCGCCCCCTTTTACCTCCTTTAGGCCACCAATGCTCAATTGTAAGGTGTTGCCCGTCTCAAATACGGATACCCCAACCTCGGATCTACGCATTTTTCTCAGGAATTGTTTGCTTTGTTCCAGTTCTCTTGTATTTTCCCCAAAGAATGTATTTTTTTCTTGATAAATGGCAGAATTTTTAAAGGTAATTTCGCCTTCCTTATCGTTTTTATACTCTTTAAGGGTTTCTTTGGAATATAAATCCTTTATACGCAGCCAAAGGCTGTCCACGGATAAAGATAGTTGGTATAATCTGTCATTATGGACAAAGGAATTTGATTCCAGAATCTGATTCCTATCAGAAAAAACTTTCATCATATAATCGGTTATCTCATACCCGTCTTCCTCAAGGTTTAAAGAAATGGCCTTGGTGCTATTATTCTCGTGGTCTAGGGTGATAATCAATTTATTCCCCCTAGGGTAAATCTTTACTTCCTTGGATGTCATATCAATGGATGAGGGTACTTCACCATCGATCACTTCGGTCTCCGAAGTGAACACTTGGGAAAATGAAATAGGGGAATAATCATTCCTGTAAAACTTCTTGCCGGCAAAATCATAGGTGGTAGAAGTATATTTTTCATTTTCAAAGGTGTATCGTTTTATTGTT
>JBCBSN010000055.1:0-19493 GCA_039819225.1 Bacteroidota bacterium
GAGATAAACAGTCCTATAAATATTCGGTTAAAAGAGTAGGTAACGCATTTCAAGAAAATCAAAAAAGGGGAAATGGCACCTTGATCATCCAAAACCAACAACAGACCTAGATGGATTTTCACCTTTTGGTTGACAACCTTACCAATCCGGCCTTACTGTTCTTCTTTTTAGGAATTATCGCCGTACAACTCAAGAGCGACCTTGAAATTCCACCCAATTCATCAAAGTTCATTTCGCTCTATCTCATGTTTTCCATAGGATTTAAGGGTGGGTTGGAGCTATCCCATAGCACTTTTGACATGGAAATCCTATGGTCACTGCTGTTTGGGGTATTTCTTGCCCTGTTTGTTCCTATCTATACGTATTTTATTTTAAGAAGAAAGTTCAACGTAGCCAATTCCGGTGCCATAGCCGCGGCCTACGGCTCTGTAAGCGCGGTGACCTTTGTTACCGCGGTGTCCTTTCTTGAGATAGAACAGATTTCGTTTGGCGGGCATATGATGGCCGTAATGGCCCTTATGGAAGCGCCCTCTATTATTATAGGCGTACTACTGATGGCCTATTTTCAAAAAAGCCGGAAGGAAAGCATGCAACTCAAGGGGGTATTTCACCATTCCTTGACCAATGGCAGCGTGCTCTTGATAATGGGCAGTCTGGTCATTGGATTTTTGGCAAGTGACCAGCAAGCAAGGGGAATAGAACCCTTTACAACGGATATTTTTAAGGGTTTTTTGGCTGTTTTTCTATTGGATATGGGCATAAGTAGCGGTAGAAAACTGAATGATTTTCTTAAAAAAGGCTGGTTTGCTTTTTTCTTTGCCATTATAATTCCCCTGATCAACGGATGTACCGTGGCCATAGCAAGTGCGGCCTTTTCGGAAAATGTGGGCAACCGTTTCCTCTTTGCCATATTGGCGGCAAGTGCTTCCTATATTGCGGTCCCGGCCGCCATGCGTTTGGCGGCGCCTAAAGCCAATCCCAGTTTATATCTTCCTATGGCATTGGCCATTACCTTCCCGTTCAACATTACCCTGGGAATGCCCCTTTATTTGTATATAGTCCAGACATTTTAGGGATATCCCTATATTTGATTCTCATTTTGTTTTCTATGGAAAAGCACAGATGTGGCTGGTGCACTGGTGATGACCTATATATGGCCTATCATGATACCGAATGGGGGGTTCCCGTAAGGGATGATGACACTTTGTTCGAATTTTTGATTCTTGAAACGTTCCAGGCCGGGCTAAGTTGGATTACCGTTCTTAGAAAGCGGGAAAACTTTAGAAAGGCCTTTGATGGATTCGACTATACAAAAATAGCGGGGTATACAAAGCAAAAAATCGATACCCTTTTACAAGATCCCGGAATAATCAGAAACAAACTCAAGGTAAACGCGACGGTCTCCAATGCCAGGGCTTTTATGGAAGTACAGCACGAATTTGGCAGTTTTAGCAAGTACATCTGGGATTTTGTGGACGATAGCCCCATAAAAAACGCTTTCGAGGATTACCGGAACGCCCCGGCAAAAACTTCGCTTTCCGATGCCATCAGCAAGGATATGAAAAAAAGAGGATTCAAGTTTGTGGGCAGTACGGTAATGTACGCGCATATGCAGGCCACCGGGATGGTCAACGATCACGAAACACGTTGTTTTAGATATCATGAGGTTTCCTAAAAGGAAGCCATTTAAACTTTTTACCAAATCAATGAACCCCACACGATTTTTGTTGCCTTTGATCCTTTGCTGCGGATTCCTTGGATCCGCACAGTATAAGTACGAAAGGGAATTCCGAATACTAAAAAAACAATTTCCTGAAAAGGCTTTGTTATTTTTGGAAGATAAGATCGATGGGGCTAAAAGAGTTCGTTATTACAAGGAAGTGGACAGCACCAAGATAAGCTACGAGACCAAACTTAAAAAAGACAAATTACACTACAGTATCGAGTTTAACGAGGAAGGTGTCCTGGAAGACATAGAAATCACCATCAATAAAGTGGACGTTCCCAATGAAAGCTGGCAAAACATTGAGAAGTATTTGAATGGAAACTTTCAGAAATCAAAGATTAGTAAGATACAACAACAGTATCCTGCCCTGGACGGTGAATCACCGGGACATACCCTCAAGAACGCCTTCCAAAATCTGTTACTGCCCTCATTAAACTATGAATTGATTATTTCCGCCAAGGAGGACGGGGACTATCAACAATATGAGATCTTATTTGATGCCGAAGGTAGTTTCAAAAAACTTAGAAAGTCGCTACCCCCCAACTATGACCACGTACTGTATTAGATTTTTTCTGTTGGGGTATGCACTTTTAATCGTACAATACCTTAAAAGCCAGGACAAAGTAATCGGGTATTGGGAACCGGAAGTTGCCCTTAACTATAAAGTGGGCTCCAATTATGCCCATAACTTTTCTATGGATATGCGACAGTACACCTACGAGGATAGTGACCTAGGGTTACGGGCTCGGCATCTAGACCTTTCCCATTTTTCCAAGTTTACCGTGGGATCCCAACAGAGTTTGGCTTTGGGTATAATGTACCGTTTTCGGGACACCTTTGAGACCGATGCTCAAAATGAGCTCCGACTGACCCAGCAATATAACGTCACACATAAAATCGGAAATGTCCGTTTAGGCAACCGGCTACGTACGGAACAACGTATTACCGTTCGCACTATCCATAGGTTTCGTTATCGGCTCGCAGTGGACCTGCCATTGAAAGGCGAGAAACTGGATGTAGGAGAGCCTTATTTTGTAGCCTCCACAGAAAGCCTTCTGAGCACAGCCATGGGCATTGGCCCCGAATGGGATCAGCGAATCATTTCCCATATCGGTTGGCGGCTAAATCCAACAACCCGTTTTCAAACAGGAGTGGAGTACCGTGCTGAAAACTATGCACAAAAGGTGGAAAACGTACTCTTTTTACTGACCTCCCTGATTTTTTCCCTCTAACAAACGTATAAACTCAGATCTCGGTATTTCTCTGGCTCCCAAGCTTTCCAAGTGTTTGGTATGCTGTTGGCAATCAATCAAAGTATATTCCTTTGCCTTTAGTTCCCGGGCCAAATGTATAAAGGCGAACTTGGACGCATTGTCCGCAATACTGAACATACTTTCGCCACAGAAGACGTGGCCCAGGTCTATGCCATAAAGCCCCCCTACCAAGACCTCATCTTCCCAGACTTCATAGGAATGGGCATATCCCTTTTTATGAAGTTCGTAATAGGCAGCCTTCATATCCCTGGTGATCCATGTTCCCTCCTGCCCCACGCGTTTTACGTTGGCACAATAATATAGTACTTCTTGAAAACAGGTATTCTTGGTAATACGAAAACGGTTATCCCTAATGACCTTGCGCATACTTTTGGAAATCCTTATTTCATCCGGGAAAAGAATCATTCTAGGATCTGGGCTCCACCATAGGATAAGGGAGTCCTCGTTGAACCACGGAAAAATCCCTTTGTGATAGGCCAACAATAACCTTTCCGAAGAAAGATCCCCGCCCACTGCCAACAATCCTTCCGCATTGGCGTTCTCCAAAGGGGGAAATTCCAATTGCTCCGTAATAAAGAACAATGGATTGTTATCCCTATTCTTTTCCATCCTTGGTTTTTATTGAACTGATTTTTCGCCTCAATCCAAAGAGCTCAAATGAATTCAGTTTAAAAATACGGAAAAGCGCATTAAAAAATAAGCAGCCCCGCCAAGTAAATACAACTTCCGGCTACCATGAAAATTAGGGTATACGGCAAAACCTCCCTAGCCTTAAGTTTTGTAATTCCCAATAAGGGAAGGGCCCAAAAAGGTTGTAGCATATTGGTCACCTGATCACCATAGGCCAACGCCATAATCGCCTTGGGCAATGGCACGTTCAATTGTATGGCCGCTTCAATAACCATTGGGCCCTGCAAAGCCCATTGACCCCCTCCACTAGGCACAAAAACATTGACCAGGCCTGCACTAAAGAACGTGAACAAAGGTAAGGTCGCCTCATTGGAAACAGACACAAAAAAGTTGGATATCCCCTGGATCATTCCACTACCGCCCATAATCCCCATTATTCCAAAATATAGGGGAAACTGAATCAAAATCCCTGCGGTATCCCCAATGGCCTCCTCCACCGCATTCAAAAAACTCTTAAAACTACCATGCATCAAAAAAGCGAGGCCCAACATAAAAAGATTGAGCATGTTCGGTGTAATATTCAGGGTTCCTAGCAAGGAGCTATATTGTACGGCAAATACGGCCAGGATAAAGATGCCGAACAGTGTGGCCAATCCCCTGGAACGATCCCAGCGCTCCGCCCCTTTTACTTGCTGTATGTCTTCTTTATAAAACCGATACACCGATAATTGCGGAAGTGAGGGCCTGGCACTCTTTCCCAATCGAAAGGCCAGTAGGGCCATAGTAATTAGTACCACTGAAAAAATTAGGAGATTCCCTGTGCTCAAAACAGTTTGCGATGTAGGGATGGTATCCGGAAGATGGTCCAGTATTCTCGAATTTGAGATACCCGTCATTAGATCCCGGAGATGGCCTGCTTCGGAGACTTTTATAGGAGCGGAACCACTGATTCCCCCATGCCAGACCATGAGGCCCACATAACCACATGCCCCGATAAGCGGGTAGTTAATGGGGATAGCCTTCGCTTGGGCATATTCCCCTACCTTACGGGCCAAAATGGCACCAAAAATTAGACCAAGTCCCCAGTTGAAAAAGGAAACAAGCATTGTAGGCAGGGCTACCAAAACAGCCGCATTGGCGGCGTCGGTAACGTGGACGGTAAGTCTTAGGATAAGACGTTCAATGGGTCTGCTCAGCACCAGTACATGGCCCAAGACCAAAATGAGCATCATCTGATAGCCAAAGACCAGGAGTCCTGTGTTCCAAACACCTCCTTCCCAATAGGAAAAAATAGCCAACAAATGATTCCCGTCCGAGGTATTCTCGGTAAAGCCCCATGCCAAAAAGAGGGTTACAAACGTGAGTAATACGGCAATGGTAAAGGGGGAAGGAAGGTATTTTCCGAATATGCGGGATATGGAATTGGCAAAATTCATCGGCCCAAATGTATGAAACCCTCATAGAGGGATTATTAAGGCAGCGCAAATACATCCACAAAAGGATATGTTCAAAAACCAATCTTTTGGGCTATATGTAAACATATGAAATTTGCCAACATGCTTTTTATCCCATAGCCCCAAGGTCTACCATACCCGCCTTTGGCAAGGGCGTTAAAATGCGCTCTACCCTACAGGCCGCCTAAAATGACTGAGCCCTAGTCCTAAAATGGGAGATCGTCATGCTCCTCCTCATTGATATTATCAGCGGGCTCAAAGGCCTCAATAGGAGGTACAGGTGGCATATTGGGAGCCTCCTCTATCTGGAGGTTTTCTATGCGCCATCCTTGAATGGAATTAAAATACTTTACCTCGCCCTGGGGGTTCGTCCATTCCCGTCCTCGAATGTTAATGCTGATCTTTACATTTTGTCCTACGCTATAGCTATTTAACAAATCGGTCTTGTCCTGGACAAATTCCACCATAATATGTTGCGGATATTGCTCCTCTGTGGTGACCACCAATTCCCTCTTACGAAAACCGTTATTGCCAAAGGTCTTTGTCTCCCCTATCAACTTAATTTTTCCCTGTATTTCCATATTGATCTTTATTTAATGCTCTTACTATTCCATTTTTAATGCGGGACTCCCATAAGATAGGTTCCCTTTTTCTTTCCTTTTGAATTTTTGGCATGCCCCTTTTCCCAAGAATACCCTTCTTTTTCCAATCCTTTGAGCAATATTTCCATATCGGCAAAGGTATACATTCTGGGTAAAGATGCTTGCCCATCCCACGCATAACAAATGGGGATAATGGGTACAAGGTAGGTAAATAGGATCTGCTGCCAAGTCAAGGGTCTAACGAAAGGGGTCATAAAAAGCACCATTACCATCAAAATGATCAAGGCAATAGGCAAAAAAAGTATCCAGGCCAGTAAAGGTATATTATTTTCCCCCAACTCATATATCAGTATGGGTTGATGGTTATCCTGGGCAGACTTCAGTATACTTCGAGCTTCTTTTGGGGGCATGTGGTGAAAGCTGTTGACCATGGTCTTGATCCCTTCCGGGGCAGAAGCAATATCAGTGGCGTCTACCGATGTCCCAAGATAACGGATTCCGTCACCATTTGTTTTTTCATAACGTTTAATTAGAGTCCCATTTGGAAACAGGTCCGTAAGGGTCAAAGTGGTATCTTCCAGTCCCAGTCTGGAACGGAGAATGCCCAATACTTCGGGCATAGCACCCCCGGAGCCGGACCCCAGATCCACAATATGGACGACCTTATGCTTTCGCATCATGCCTTCCAAAAGATGGGCCAATACCTCTGGGGTTCCCATCAATCGCTGCAAGATCACAATCAAATTGGTCATACAGGTCCTTAGCCAGTCCGGAAACCATACCAAATCCTCAAACTCAAAAAGTTGTATGCGTTTCATAGTGCCAACAGGGTTTTCCAGGCAGCATCGGTGTCGTTCTTCTCCAAATACTCCTTGGCCTTTTCGTGTAACCGTTCCTTATCTCCTAAGTCCCTCATGTTTCGGATACTCTCATGAATCCCCAGAAAATCCTCGACCTCTTTCCCTGTAGGAATATGTGCTACGTTCCCCAGTTTTCCAAGGTCATTTCCGGTGAGCACTTTGCTTAAGCGTATATTCTCCGGAATCCTGTCCACACCTATCCCCAATTGGGAAAGCGGCTTGGGAACCTGGAAAATTCCTTTGTTGGCCCTAGAATACCAATTGCCGCCCATACGGGCCACTTGATCGATCTTATAGGGATCAATGGTTCCCTTAACATCTAAAATGGAAGTGGCAATGTGTAGTTTTAGAATCTCGCAGAAAACGAGGTTGCCCGCTCCTCCGTTTGTTCCTAAAGCTTCTACTTTGGCTACCTTACATTCAAACTGAACCGGGGATTCCGCTACCCGGTGGGGAGCCACCTCATCCGAAGGCCTCATGGTGAGTCCCGATTTTTTAAACTCGTTCTCCCCCTTGGGATATTCCGTACTGGCCAAGGACATCTGCTGCACCATGTCAAAACTGACGACATTGATCACAACCTCCCTGGTTTCCAACACATTTTCCAAGGTATGCTTTGTGGTATTGTCCCTTACCCTACGTGCCGGTGAAAAAATAAGGATAGGCGGATCGGCACTAAAAACATTAAAAAAGCTAAAAGGGGCCAAGTTGGGGTTTCCTTCTTTATCCAAAGTGCTGGCAAAAGCAATGGGCCTAGGGCCCACCGCACCTAACAGATAGCCATGCAATTGCGCTGTAGAGGCATTCTTTGGCAATATGGAAATCATGTCGTCCATAGGGTTTCAAAGGTAGTGATTTTGACCTCTATTCTAAGAAAATGTACGGTATCCCTATACACCATTTTGGGTCATTTTACGTTATCTTTAGTATTGGATAGTGTTTCCAGGCCATTTATCCCTTAAAATCCATGGATGAGATTTAATCCGGTAAAAAGAACGTCCAACCTTATATTCCTAATTGCGGCCTTTGGCATCGTAAGCCTGATCTTATGGAACACCAATAGTTTTTTTAAAAAATTCAAGGAAGAAGAACGCCTAAAAATGGAAGTATGGGCCACCGCCCAATCCGAACTGCTCCAATCCTCCGAGGATATGGACTTGGGCAGCCTGCATTTAAAGGTATTTCAGAACAATACCTCTACCCCTATGATACTCCTCAACAAGGACGGATCCATACGCACCAATAACATTGCCGAGGAAAAAGTAGCGGACTCCCTGTATTTGCAGGAAAGAATAAAAAAGTTTCAAAAAGAGAACCACCACATTGAAATTGATCAACAAGGCGAACATTTGGCCACATTGTATTATGGGAATTCCGAGGTGCTGAACAAACTAAAATATTATCCTATTGCCCTGCTGCTTATCATCTTTCTGTTCGGGGCGGTCATCTTTTTCTTTTTTCAGACCAACAAGGCGTCCGAACAGAACAAACTCTGGGCCGGGATGGCCAAGGAAACCGCCCATCAAATAGGAACTCCACTTTCTTCCCTATTGGGTTGGAACGAGCTATTAAAGAGCGAGAACATCAATCCAGAGATTACCAAGGAAATAGAAAAGGATATCTCCCGTTTGGAAACCATTACCGAGCGTTTCTCAAAAATAGGGTCCCTTCCGGAACTAAAGCGGCATGATATTGTAAAGGAGACTCGCAACGCTTTTGAATATCTTAAACTACGAAGTTCCAAACTCATACAGTTTTCCTTTAGTTCCAAGGTGGATGAACTTGCCGTATTGTTGAACCCTTCCCTCTATAATTGGACTATAGAAAATCTAGTAAAAAATGGAATAGATGCGATGAGGGGCAAGGGCAATATAGCATTGGAAATCGTACAGGATGGAAAATATGTGAACATCCTGGTAACGGATACGGGGCAGGGCATACCCAAAAGTGATTTCCAGACGATCTTTAACCCGGGGGTCACCTCCAAAAAGCGGGGATGGGGACTGGGGCTATCTCTGGTAAAGAGAATTGTTGAAGAGTATCATAGGGGGAGGGTCAAAGTGCTCTCTTCCAGCAAGGAAGGTACAATCATGCAAATATCGTTACGCGTTGCCGATAGATAAAAAAGAAAATGGGACACTCTTTTATCGTATCGGAGAGAAAATCAGTCCATAAACTAGGCTACGGTTGTACTATAATCTTGAAGTACGACCTAAAAGCATGGAAAGGTTTTGGTAGCATATTTGTATCTCAAATCGGTATGGTATAGATTACCTATTAGGAAAAACGATGGATTATGGGAAAGGAAACACTAAAGGTTATCAAGGAATCGGATATTGCCAACAATTGTCCCGAATGTTTTAACCAGGACATGAAAATCACTTTTTTTCAAAAGCATGCCTATGGCAAGTTATACCACAGGATTACCAATGAAATTACCCATAAGATCCAGTGCAAAACCTGTAATTCCATTATTTATCCGGTAAACTGGACCGATGATATTGAGAGGACATTCCACTATTATCAAAAAATGGCCGCTCCGGAAAAGGCTTCCATTAAATTTGGCACTTTATTGTATATCCTTGTGCTGATGCTTATGGTAATGGTAGCGGCTGGCATATATCTCTATTTTTAAAATTGGCCGCTAATTCAATTCGGATCTAATCTTCATGGCAATGGCCTCAAATTCCTTGGGGTCCATAGATACTTTCTTTTGGAAGGTAGCGTCCTCCATAGTGCTGAGGGGGATCAAGTGTACATGAGCATGGGGCACTTCCAGTCCAATGACGGTTATGCCCACCCTATTGCACTTCATGGCGGCTTCAATGGCCATGCCCACCTTTCTTGAAAAAGCCATAAGTCCCATATAGGTTTGCTCGTCCAGATCCAGAATACGGTCTACTTCTTTTTTGGGGACACAGAGCGTATGCCCGGCTGCATTGGGGTTGATGTCCAAAAATGCAAAATAATGGTCGTCCTCAGCTACTTTGTAGCAGGGAATTTCCCCATTAATGATTTTGGCGAAAATACTGGCCATAGTATCAATTTCTTTGAAATCTCTTTCAGGATCCTACCATTTGAGACCTGTAAGGTTTTAAAAAACCAGACAGGTGTTCCTGGATTTAGCTATTCTCGGGTAATCTCCAAAATATCGAACTTTAGTGTCCCGTTGGGTACTTTGATCTCAGCGATTTCCCCCACTTCCTTTCCCAAAAGGCCCTTTCCAATTGGGGAATTCACGGATATCTTCGCGGATTTCAAATCGGCCTCGCTTTCGGCGACCAAGGTATACTTCATTTCCATTCCGTTGTTCCGGTTTTTCAATTTTACCGTTGAAAGCACCAAAACCTTGGAGGTATCCAATTGGGATTCATCTATAAGCCTGGCATTGGCCAAGGTTTCCTCCATTTTGGAAATTTTTAATTCCAAAAGGCCCTGGGCCTCCTTGGCCGCATCATATTCGGCATTCTCTGAAAGATCGCCTTTGTCCCTTGCTTCGGCAATGGCCTGTGACGCCTTGGGGCGTTCTATATCCTTAAGATGGTTCAACTCTTCCCTTAGTTTTTTTAATCCCTCCGGGGTATAATAGGATACGTTACTCATGACTTCATAATTTACTAAATAAGAAAATCCTCTACTAGACCGCATGGGCACGGCTTTTTTAGAGAGGATTTAACGCAAAGATACATATTTTTTGTTCAACTTTGTCCTTTACATCAATTAGTGAGTCTGCATGAGGGTTTTCTGGATTTTCTTTTTTTTGCTATCGCTTTCCGCTTGTGAAAACGACAGAACCGACCGGAATCCGTTTTTGCAGGAGGTGGGTTTTAGTTTTAGCATCAACCTAAACCTTCCCCGTTACAGTCCGCTTACTATCGTAGGGAATGCCGTTTACATACCTACCAATGGGGTAGGTATCCGCGGGGTCTTTGTCATGAATGTTGGCGCCAACCAATTTAGGGCATTTGAGGCCAATTGCCCCAACCACGTGCCCAACGACTGTTCCACTATGATCTTGGAGGTTCAAACGGTTAGCTGTCCCTGTGATGATTTTGAATACAGCCTGTTTACCGGCCAGCAATTAAACCGGCCGGACGATGGTAACCGCTATTACGATATGCTGGAATACCGGGCCAGGTTTGGTGGGACCACTGTAGTCATTTCCAATTGACCCTATACTTTAGTTCATAACACTCCTAGGATTTTGTCCATTACCCAACTGGTATGTAATCCCGAACTTCCTAAAGAAGGGTGTGTGCTTGAACCATTCAAATGCTTTTTTATATTTTCAACATGGTGTTGTTGAATATGCCCTGGATTGGCAATTTCCAGGATTTGTCTGCCTCCTTCATTTTCCAAAATCAAGGGGTTGTCATGAAAAATAGAGAACGTTATTTTTCCCGTATCCCCGGTAATGGCAACCTCATCCTCATGTTGAAAACCCCCAAAAATCCAACTTCCCTTTCCAAGTACGTCATTATCATGGAGCCAGTTGGCCGTCACTGCATCCTTGGCAGAGTACAATCCCTGTTGATTTAAGGCAAACCCTTTGGCATCAACAATAGTACCCAACAAAAAACTGAAAAGATCCAGGCCATGGCTCGCCAGGTCATCAAAATACCCTCCCGGGGCAATATGTGCCTCCGTACGCCAATTGTATTCCCCATACTTATCCCGTTCAGAAGCAGGTTTGGCCAAATGCCATCTTAAGTGTCGCACCCTGCCGATGACCCCATCCTGTAACCATTGCTTTATTCGAAGGAACCTGGGCAATGACCTGCGATAATAGGCAATGAAAAGCGGCAAATCCTTTTCCATAAAGGCATTATGGATTTCCAGGCTATCCGCATAATTGGGCGCCATGGGTTTTTCTATACAACAGGGTTTCCCTACCTGGGCCACTTTTAGCCCATATAGTTTATGGCTGTCCGGTGGCGTGGCCACATAAACGGCATCCACACCCGGGTCATTGATCAGCGCATCGGCATCTGAGTAGAACTTTGGAATACCATGCCGTTTGGCATAATCGGCCGCCTTGTCCGCATCCCTTCGCATCACGGCTGAAACTTCAAACCCCTCTGTATTCCGATAGGCAGGACCGCTTTTTACTTCCGTGACCGAACCGCAGCCAATAATACCCCAGCGTATAGAATCCTTTCTTTTTGTCATACCGAATATTTTCTTCCGTACAAAAGTAAAGGTTAGGGTGCTTGATCAAAAATTTAAGGTTGCCCCCACAAGGAAGTTAATTCCGGCCTGAGGATAGAATCCGGCTCCCTCAAAAGTAACGGGGCTACCGGAGCTATCATCGTCAAATGTGAAAAAAAAACCATTGGACACAATGTCCTGGTTAAAGATGTTGTTCACCAGGCCCGAAATGACTACACTTTTTATAAAGAAATCGGATTTCCAGGTATATTGCACATTAAAATCGGTTTGTGAATAGGCCTCCAAGACGGAACCGTCGGAATCGATATTTCCCATATACTGTTTGCCCACAAATTTGGACAGCAGGGAAAATTGCCAATTTTCGTTGGGCATAAACCCAAGGATGTTGCCCGCCACCAAATTGGGCGAATAGGCAATATGGGTATTCCCCAAATCCTGCAATTCTCCATCACGTTGAAAGAAAAAATCAATGTTCCTATTGTCGCTCAATGCTATATTAGGTCTAAGCACCCATTGATCCCCAAATGCTATGGTGGCATCCACTTCCAGTCCCAACCTATAGCTATCGCCTACATTGGCACGGATGGGCGCGCCTACATCGTTCAATTCCCCGGTAAGCACCAGTTGATCTCTGTAGCGCATATAATACACATTGGTATTTAGTTGTACCCTTGGGGAGACATAGCGCCAACCCAGTTCAAAATCGTTCAGGCGTTCGGGTCTTGGGTTACCATTTTCATAGTCGTTCCGGTTGGGTTCCCTATTGGCCCGGGCATAGGAAAAGTAGAGGTTATTGTTTTGATCCAGGTCAAAGGTAATCCCCGCTTTGGGATTAAAAAAGTTGAAGGTATCGTCTACCAGACCGGTATCCTCCCCATTGGCCTCATAGCCTACCCCGCGGTACTGCAGGTCTCCAAAGAGGCTCCATTGATCGTTTAAGCTATAAATGGCTTTGGCGTAAAGGTTAAAATCGGTTTTGGTGGCATCGTCATCATAATATCGATCCCGGTAATCACTGTTGCTCGCAAACCGGGCCCAAATGACTTCGCCAAAATGATCGCCTTGGTATAGGTTATAACCTCCTCCCAAAATAAAGCTTAGTTTTTCGTCCTTGTAATTCGCGGAAAATACAGTACCGTAGAAATCGTTGTCCAACCAACGCCTTCGAATCAAATCGGTGGTATTGACCACTTCGCCATCGACCGTTAACTCCTGGAACCCATAGGTAGCAAAATCATCGTCCTCCCTAAACTGTTCAAAATATCCCCTGCCCCTGGTATAATGCAGGGCTATGTTGGTATTCCAATTGCCGTTCAACTGCTCGTTCCAATGCAGTTGAAAATGATCTTGTTTGTAGTTGTCCTCTTCATTTTCATAAAAACGGGTTTCCCCGTTTTCATCGGTATATTGCCCAGCGGGATTAAAGGTACGATCGATTCTAAGGGTTTCAGCGTCCACACCGAACCAAGCTTGATAGGTAATCTCATGACCCCCGAATAGCAAGGCCTTGACCAGGGTGTTGTCGTCCTTATAAACGCCTTGCAGGAAATAGGAATCCAACTCTGAGGAAGCCCTATCAATATAGCCGTCCGATGTAATCCGGGATAAACGTCCAGAGAGTTCCACATGGTCGTTCATTAATCCGGTACTGAACTTTACATTGTTTCGGAAGGTGTTAAAACTTCCAAAGGAGGAAGAAATTTGTCCATAGGCCTCTTCGGAATATGCATCGGTCAATAGATTTAGGCTGGCCCCAAAAGCTGCGGCCCCATTGGTGGAGGTTCCTACACCCCGTTGCAGCTGCAAGCTCTCGGTGGAGGAGGCAAAATCGGGCATGTTTACCCAAAACGTTCCTTGGGATTCGGCATCGTTGTATGGAATACCGTTTATGGTTACATTAACCCGTGTGGCATCACTACCACGGACCCGAATACCAGTATACCCAACACCTGCCCCGGCATTCGAGGTGGTTACCACGGCCGGCAAAAAGTTCATCAGAATGGGGATGTCTTGCCCCAGGTTCCTAGAGGCCACTTCTTCCTTATCCAGATTGGAAAAGGTTACCGGGGATTCCTTCGTTACCCGGACGGCTTGCACTAGAACTTCATCCAAGACAATCTCTTTCCTATGTGTTGAATCTTGTTGTTGATTTTGTGCATTTAGCGAAAGGGCAAGGCCGCACAGGGCCATTGTTGCGAACATAGATAGTTTCATTCGTAAAAGGTTTTACGAATAAAAGGGGCTATTATTCCGGTTAAACTTGATTTTTTGTGAGCGGCCCAATTGGAAGTAAAATTGGCCAGCACGCCGTCTGGCCCCTTCGCTAAAAATGTCCTCAGGACATTTTCCTAACGCTCGGTCCCTTGGCGGCATTACCCGCCCAGGTTCTTTGGGTATAATCTCAGCCTCTTCGGGTTTCAGGTTTCGCGTTTCAGGTTTCTTGTCGTTTTGGAACAACTTGAAACCCTAAACCCCAAACATGAAACTCCTTTAAAGCACCCCTTTTGAGATGGGGCAAAGGTAGTATAGAAAACTTGTTTTTCATAATCCTTATCAAGATAAACTTCAAAACGTCTCCATGGATACATTAGTCTTAGTACCTTCGTTACTTGGCTAAATTCTTTTCTGCTTTACTCCTCCTAAAGTATCTTGACATCTAAAATCAGATTCATCATGAAACACCTCTTCTTTACCTTTTTTACGGTTTTTTGCCTTGTGTCCCCAGGGCTGGCCCAAAAGCGCGAAGGAAACATCGTGGAGTATTTTGGCAAGGAAAAAGTAAACGAAATCAAGGAGGGTGCCGCTTTACATGTATTTAACAAAGCACTCTACGTAGGTGGGCAGCGCTCTGCTCTTAATTCCATTACCTTTCCTACGGATCCCATTTTCAAAGGGTTTTTGATGACCGATACATCCGTACAAGAGGGGGAGACCGCCTTTATAGATGCTGATGGGAAACCACAACACTGGCAGCCCATGGAAACCGGCGAAAAAAGCACCTTTAGCGACCCTCAGCTTCGAGGGGGCTACGTATTCTTGAGCTATCGTTCTTCAAAGGAACAAAAGGTGCTCTTTGAGGCCTCGGGACATACGAATGTACTGATCAACGGATTTCCACATGAAGGCGACTACTACGATTTTGGGTATAGCCTTATTCCTATTACCCTAAAAAAAGGAACCAACGTCTTTTTACTTCGGGTAGGGCGTTTTCCCCGAATAAGGGCACGGTTGATCGCTCCCGGAAAAGCTCATTTATTTACCCAAAGGGATATGACCTTGCCAGATCTGTTACTGGAGGAAGACTATGGATACAAAGGTGCCATACGGGTAATTAACAATACGGACAGATGGATGAAAGACCACTATATAGAATCACAGCTCTTGGGCAAGACCCTCGCCAGTGCCATACCTTCCATAGCCCCGATGAGCGTATTAAAAGTGTCCTTTGATATCCCTGCGCTCCCTGAGAAATCCAAAAAGGGAAGCACCCCTATTGCCTTGGTCTTAAAAGATACCAAAGGTGAAAAATTAGATCAAACGGAATTTGCCCTAGAGGTAAAATCGAAATTTGATAAGCACAAGCGCACCTTTATAAGTGAGATTGATGGTAGTGTGCAGTATTTTGCGGTAACCCCACCTTCCGACAAAGAACTGCGAAGAGGCGCCCTTTTCCTTTCGGTGCATGGAGCCTCCGTGGAAGCTGCCAACCAGGCCAACGCCTACAAACCCAAGGATTGGGGTACCGTGGTAGCTCCGACTAATCGTAGGCCCTTTGGTTTTGCGTGGGAGGATTGGGGCCGCCTGGATGCCTTGGAGGTGTTGGCGGAGGGCAAACGCATCTATGAACCCGACCCGCAAAAGATATTCCTTACGGGACATTCCATGGGGGGGCATGGGAGTTGGTATCTTGGGGCGACCTATCCAGATCATTTTGCCGCCATTGCCCCTTGCGCAGGATATCCCGATCTTTTGGGGTATCGCGATAGTTTTGTGAAACGTGCTTTGCAGGCCACAGAGGCAGAGCGCAAACAATGGGGCATTACCCCCAAAATGTTGGCCAACATGCAGCGCAAGCCCCAACTTACCAAGATGGACAGCATGATTTTACGAGCAGGAAACCCTAGTCGTACCCTACAGCTCAAACGCAATTACCTACAACAGGGAATCTATGTGCTGCATGGGGAAAAAGATAATGTAGTACCTACCTTCATTGCCCACGAAATGCGGGAAATCCTTGGGAAATTCCATGCGGATTTCACCTATTATGAATATCCCGGCGGAACACATTGGTATGGCGACCATAGTATGGACTGGCCCCCAATCTTTGAAATGTTCAAACGGCATACAATTCCCGTTGATTCCACCATAAACAAAATGGAGTTTTACACGGCATCCCCGGGGGTTTCGGCACGTTCTCACTTTGTCACTATTGAACAACAGCAAAAGCCTTTGGCGATCAGTTCAGTAGATTTTGATCGGGAAATAGAATCCCTAGCGACCCAAAACGTACATAGGCTTGCCCTTAATAGGGACGATTTGGCGTTAAAGGCCGACACCTTGACCTTGGATGGCCATCCCCTTGCGCTGCCCAAAACAGGGAACGTTTTCCTAAAAAAGGGAAAGGTAAGCTGGGAGATGGTCCCACAATTGTCGCTAAAAGAGAAAGGTCCCCACCGAAACGGAGGGTTTAAGGATGCCTTTAGGCACAATATGGTATTTGTTTATGCCACCCGGGGTACGCCACAGGAAAACGCCTGGTACTATAACAAGGCCCGTTTGGATGCCGAGACCTTTTATTATCGGGCCAATGGCCAAGTGCCTCTAATCCCCGATACGACTTTCGACCCAAAGGATTACCCGGATCGCAATGTTGTTCTCTATGGAAATCGTGATAACAACATTGCCTGGAAAAAACTGCTAAAAAATTCGCCTGTACAGGTAGGGCGGGGAAACGTACAAATTGGCGAACGTGAGATAACCGGTAATCAATGGGGGCTTTACTTTGTATATCCAAGAGTTGATTCGGATAGAGCCACCGCTGGTGTGGTCACAGCAACCGGTATGGAAGGTATGAAAGCCATTTATCCCAATCATTATCTTATAAACGGAACCACCTTCCCCGATTTGCTTTTGTTTACTTCGGGAGTATTGGAATACGGCACCGATGCGGTCAAATGTGCCGGTTTCTTTGGCAACGATTGGTCTATGGAGGCCGGGGATTTTCAATGGCGATAAACGCTAGACGGTAGTTAGCTGTAAAATGCGTTTAGGGCAATATGTCCTTCCTTAGAGACTCTTCAGGAATTTGTGTCCAGTCCCGATAGGGTATCAGGGCCATTGTACATTTTTCGTCACCCCGGACCCTATCAAAGTTGGCTTGCCTCTTCAGACCAATGCAAAAACAATAATGCCGATTCACCACGCAAAACAGGCTCCCTAAACAATTAACAGCAGCTTATGAACCTGGGCTTTGGTTTCTACGTATTTAGAGTGTGAACCCGTCTTGGGTTTGAGGGAAAAATGCATGGTCGGGATAAGGAACAGATTTACATTCAAAGTGGGCATCAGCTATATGATCCTGTGTATCCTTGCCATGGTTTCAGGGTATTTTATATATTCCGAAATACGGGTTCTGGCCAACGATCGACCCGAGCAAGAAAATGATACAAAACTGGTAAAGACAGGTGCCTTGGTCATGGCACTCTATGAAGCGGAAAGTCTGTCCAAGTTGGCATTACAATCCAAAACAAAAAAGAGCTTTACGGCCTATGCCAAAAAGATAGATTCCATTTTTATCGAGATAGATACCCTGAAATGGCTAACCGGTAGTGATTTTCAAAAAGCGAAATTGGACACCATACAGGGTTTACTGGAACAAAAGCTGTCAAATAATGCCGAACTGCGCGACTTAAAATTGAGCCACCAGAACAATAGTTCATTTGACCATGCTCTTGAAGAGTTCAAAAAACTGGAAACCTCCTTTGGAAAACTCACCATCCACAATTTTGAAAAAAACCCGGAAAGACTCTCTTCCTACCAACGTAAGGTGTTGGAAGATTGGGTAGGGTATTTGAACAAAAACATTCCCGCCGATCCCACCGCCCCGCCCGATCCGGAAAAAATAGACTCTATCCTGAACACCTCCAAGACCCTTTTGGCCACTGCCAAGACCCAAGATTCTATAACTCAACGGTTCCTCGCCAAAAAAGAGAAGCAGATCAATATGGTAGATCTGGAGCTTTCCCAACAACTGCGCAACATCATCTCCACATTTGAAAGGGAAATGGTGGTGAGCAGTTATAACAATACGCTTAAAAAAGAGACCGCCTTGCGTAGGAGCATCCGCTTAGCGGGTATGGCCGCATTACTTGGGTTTGTTATCGTGGGAATTTTTACCTTCCTGATCAATCAGGATTTTTGGAAGGCACAGAACTACAGGGAAAAACTGGAAAAGGAGAAAAGGCATTCGGAATCGCTCTTAAAAAGCAGGGAACAATTGATTTCCACCGTAAGCCATGATCTAAAGACCCCGTTAAACGTTATTCAAGGATATACGGAACTTATGGAGCAATCCACCCTGACTTCCAAACAGAAAGGGTACCTGGAAAAAGTGGCCTCAACCGTACAGTATGTAACCAACCTCATCAATGACCTATTGGACTTTTCCAAATTGGAGGTTGGTCAATTAAAACTGCACAAAAGTCCATTTATCCCAGGAAACCTTATCCGGGAAACGGCCGAAAACCTGCAGGCATTGTTTACGGACAAGCGATTGCAATTGGATGTGGAAATAGACCCTATCCTTGAAAACACGGTTAGGGGAGATGCCGTACGTTTACGCCAAATATTGATCAATTTAATCGGGAACGCCTTTAAGTTTACCGAAGAGGGATCTATAAGCATTACGGCCAAAGCAATTAAGGAAGGTAAAAACGGGGTTACTGCGCAAATAAGCGTTACGGATACGGGAATAGGCATTGCCCTGGAAAAGCAACAGTTGATCTTCACAGAATTTGTTCAGGCCGATACCGAAACTGAGAAAGAATTTGGCGGGTATGGCCTGGGGCTTACCATATCCAAAAAACTATCCGAACTACTTAAGGGTTCATTGACCTTAAAAAGCAAGCTTGGCCAGGGCAGCACTTTCACCTTAACGTTGCCCTTGGAAAAATCCTTTGAACCAGCTTGGCCTACAATTGAAAAAAGGGAACATGCTCAAAAACATTATGGTATCTTGATTATAGATGACGATACGGCCCTTTTGACCATGTTAGGCGCAATGATGGACAGCTTAGGCATCCATACGTACCGCTTTGACAATTTTCTGAGCATCAATAAGGATTCAGAGCTGATCTATGACGTGATCTTGACGGATATTCAAATGCCCGAAATTACAGGCCTTGAGGTATTGCAAAGATTACGCTCACAAGGCTATTCACATTATACCGATCAACCGATCATAGCCATGACGGGGAAAAGCGACCTCGACATTACCAACTATATTTCCTTGGGGTTCGCCCATATTTTAAAAAAGCCGTTTTCCAAAAACGAGTTGGTATCCGTATTGAAGTCATTGGGGATGCATCCTCGGAAAGCACCCCCCGCAACGGTCCATAGATATCATCAAAACAAAGAAAACCCGACGTATCGCCTGGATGTCATCCAATCTTTTTTGGGCAGCTCCAAAGAGACCCTGGTTCCCATAGTGCAAACCTTTTTACAGGATACGCAATGTAATATGAAAATGCTCGATGATGTGGCCAAGGCCGGGAATTATG
>JBCBSN010000056.1:0-19229 GCA_039819225.1 Bacteroidota bacterium
ATGGAAAAGGAGCAGTATGCCGAACTACAGCGGGTAAAACTGGAATTTTTTACCAATATCTCCCATGAGTTCCGTACCCCGCTTACCCTAATAAAGGGGCCGTTGGAATTTTTACAAAAAAAGGGGGACGCCCTAGATCGGGAAAAGGTGCAAGAGCAGTATACCCTAATGCATAAAAACACCAGTTATCTACTTAGGCTGGTAAACCAGTTATTGGATTTTAGAAAAATCAACCAGGGAAAAATGAGATTGGTAGTCCGCCATACGGATATAGTCGCCTTTATAAAAGAGGTAGTACAACCCTTCCAATTCCTGGCCTTAAAGAAAATGATCCGGCTTCAGGTCAATTGCCCTCAGAAAGAATTATATAGCTGGTTTGATCATGAGGCCTTGGAGAAAATGATCAATAATCTCTTGTCCAATGCCTTTAAGTTTACCCCTGAAAACGGCCAGATTCTAATACACATCAATCAGCGGACCATGGGGGGGTTGGATCACATAAGTATTGGGATTAAGGATAATGGCCCCGGCATTGAAAAAAATAAGCTTAAGGAAATATTTAAGCGGTTTTATACCGAAAAGAAGGGCAATACCATAAACGCGGAAGGCATTGGCATTGGCCTTTCCTTTACCAAAGATTTGGTAACATTGCACCAAGGCCATATCCAAGTAGAGAGCGAACCGGAAAAAGGAACAGAATTTACCATTCTGTTGCCGAGTGCCAAGGTATCTTACCTAAATAAGGAAGGAATCAGTTGCAAAGAAATTTCGGATAACGACTTTTTGATCAGATCCTCCGAAGCGGAATCCTTTGCTATTGGCATCAATGATGAACTAGAGGATGAGGGGCTTTCCCGGTCACGTTCCAAACTGCCGGTCTTATTGATAGTGGATGACAATAGGGATATCCGTAGTTTCATTAAACAATCCTTGAACGAGGATTATGCCATTTATGAGGCGGAGGATGGAAAACAAGGGCTTGAGGTGGCCCATCAAATTATACCCAATATTATTCTTAGCGATGTGGTTATGCCCGTTATGGATGGAATCGATTTTTGCAATGCCATAAAGACCAGGGAGATTACCAGCCATATTCCCGTAATAATGCTAACGGCCCGTTCCTCTGAAGAGAGCAGGCTAAAGGGCCTTAAGACCGGAGCGGACGACTACCTCACCAAACCTTTTAATATGGAGCTCTTGAGCCTTAAGTTGGCCAATATCGTTAAACAGCGAAACGAACTTCGGAAACGGTTCAATAGGGAAATTGCCATAAGACCCAGCGAGGTTACCGTCACATCTACTGATGAACGATTTTTGAGCCAAGCCATCGCCATAGTTGAAAAGCATATGATGAATACCGATTTTAATGTGGGAATGATGGTTAAGGAAATGGGGCTTAGCCGAAGTAATCTCTATTTAAAGTTTAAGGAATTGACGGGACTTTCATCCAGCGAGTTCATTAGGAACGTAAGGCTTAAAAGAGCGGTACAACTTTTTGAAGGTAGCGACCTTTCCGTAAAGGAAATCATGTATAGGACAGGGTTTAATACGGCATCTTATTTTTCAAAATGCTTCAAGAAACAATTTGGCGTAATACCAAGTGAATACGTCTCAAAAATGAAAAAAAAGAACAAAGCTGCCGGACTATGAAAAGCGAAGTTGCAAAAAGTGCACTGAAAAGCTTCCCATGCCTTTTTTTAATATTCACGTTGTCTTGTAAAGAGGCTTCCATCGGTAATATAAAAACCGCAACACGTCCCAATGTAATCCTGATCGTTACCGATGACCAGGGCTATGGCGATTTGGGGTACCACGGCAACCCCTATCTAAAAACGTCCCATTTGGACAAATTTGCCGCCGAATCCCTGGAACTTTCCAATTTCCACGTGGGCACCACCTGTGCCCCTACCCGCGCAGGGATAATGACGGGGCGCAACGCCAATAGGAACAATGCGTGGCATACCATTGCGGGCTGCTCTATCTTATTGGAGACCGAGGAGACCATGGCGGAGGTTTTTGCGCGAAACGGTTACGAAACTTCCATGTACGGAAAATGGCATTTGGGGGATAACTATCCCTTTAGGCCCCAGGATAGAGGTTTTGGGCACACGCTTTATCATGGAGGTGGCGGAATAGGGCAAACCCCGGACTATTGGGGCAATGACTATTTTAATGACACCTACTTTCGCAACGGCGAACCCGAAGTTTTTAAAGGCTATTGCACGGATGTTTGGTTCAATGAAGCCATCGATTTTGTAAAAAAACAGGATGGCAAGGTGCCCTTTTTCATGTACTTGGCCCCTAACGCCGCCCACGGTCCCTTTAATGTTCCCGAAAAGTACGCGAAACTCTATGCCAATGATTCACTCACCGAAATGCAGAAGCGTTTCTACGGCATGATTTCCAATATTGATGATAATTTTGGCCGTTTGGTAGCCGCTCTTAAAGAGAGTGGGCAGTTTAGCGATACAATCCTAATTTTTACCACGGATAATGGCACCGCCCTAGGTATATCAAGATCAAAAGTAGGCAAGGAATTGGGCTATAATGCCGGACTTAGGGGAATAAAAGGTAGTAATTATGACGGAGGGCATAAAGTACCGTTTTTTGTAAGTTGGCCCAATGGCCCGATTCTAAAGAAAGCACGCCTGGATGAATTGGTGGCCCATGTAGATTTGTTGCCCACCCTTGCGGAGCTTACAGGGATTCCTTATACACCAAAGAATCCTTTGGACGGTGCCAGTATGGCCAAGGTACTTGAGGGTGGGGATAGGACGGCGGAAAGGATGTTGGTTGTAGATACCCAACGCAACCAGTGGCCGCAAAAGGGAAAAAGCCCCTGTGTAATGTCCACCAAATGGCGCTTGGTCAATGGTACCGAGCTGTACAACACCCAGGAGGATCCCGGACAGAAGAACGATCTGGCCCAACAGCGTCCCAGAATAGTGGCCCAAATGAAAACCTTTTACGATCAATGGTGGGCCAATATGGAACGGGACGTGCGTTATGCGGAAATACCGATCGGCTTACCACGTGCAAATCCAGTGCGGCTGACTATACACGATATGCATACCCAAGATGGCCTCCCCTGGAACCAGGTTCAGATCCGAAAGGGAGGTTTCGCCCCGGATGGATTTTATAGCGTTCGGATTACCGAGGATGGGGACTATCGTTTTAAACTGTATCGCTATGCCCCTGAGTCCAACCTTGGGTCTGGTACCGTGGCCCGGGAGGTCATGGGCACTTCGTTTCGCGAAGGATTGCCTGCCGGAAAAGGGATGCAGTTTCAAAGGGCCATGGTACAAATGGAAAATCAACTTTTAGAGGCCCCTGCAAATATGGAGAGACCCTATGTGATTTTGGAGGGCAAATTGAAAAAGGGGAGTTACGCCTTAAAAAGTAATTTTATGACCCCTAACGGAACTGTCTTCCCATCCTATTATACGGAAATCGAAAAACTATAATGCTCATGCGAAAACTGATAACCTTTCTTGTCGTTCTTACGGTTCTAGGCTGTATGGAGGAAAAACCATTGGAACCCGGTAAGCCCAATATAGTATTCATCTTTGCCGATGACATGACCTATACTGCCATTAGGGCACTAGGGAACAAGGTCATAGAAACCCCTAACCTTGATAAATTGGTGTACAACGGAACTACGTTTACCCATGCCTACAATATGGGAGGGTGGAACGGGGCCATTTGTGTAGCGTCCCGTTCCATGATCATTTCCGGGCGCAGTATTTGGGATGCCCAAAGA
This sequence comes from Bacteroidota bacterium, assembly GCA_039819225.1. Taxonomy (GTDB): domain Bacteria; phylum Bacteroidota; class Bacteroidia; order Flavobacteriales; family Flavobacteriaceae; genus Ulvibacterium. The sequence continues at coordinate 3,761 of JBCBSN010000056.1, forward strand.
ATGGCCGAAAACTGGTCTTTGGGGAAAGGATTGCAGGATACGTGGGGAAAATTGATGGAAAAATCCGGCTATGGCACCTATATGAGTGGAAAATGGCATGTAAAGGCCCCGGCGGACAGTGTTTTTCAGGATGTGCTGCATGTGCGTCCGGGAATGCCCCGGGATTCTTGGAGCCATCAGGGAACCATACCCTTTATCAACGACATGATCGAAAATGGGGACTCCAAAGAGGAGATCCGTGCCATTGGCTATGGGAGGCCGCTTTCGGAAAACGATACCCTATGGTCGCCTACCCAGAAGAGATTTGGAGGATTTTGGCAGGGTGGACAGCACTGGAGCGAAGTGTTGAGGGACGACGCATTGGGATTCTTGGAAAAGGCCAAAACGGAGAATGCCCCTTTCTTTATGTACTTGGCTTTTAATGCCCCTCACGATCCAAGACAGGCACCCCAGAAATATTTGGACAAGTATCCTTTGGAAAGTATTCCTCTTCCCAAAAGTTTTTTGCCGGAATATCCCTTTAAGGATGGTATGGGCAATAGTCCCAACTTAAGGGACGAGGCCTTGGCACCTTTTCCAAGAACGGAATATGCCGTTAAAAAACATATTCAGGAGTATTATGCAATTATAACACATTTGGACGCGCAGATCGGTAAAATCCTGGACGGCCTGGAAGCTACTGGAAAGATGGACAATACCTATGTGGTTTTTACCGCGGATCACGGACTCTCCGTAGGGCGACACGGTCTGCTGGGCAAGCAGTCCCAATTTGACCATAGCGTACGTGCGCCCTTTATCATTACAGGTCCAAACATCCCAAAGAATGCTAAGGTAGGGGCAGATATTTACCTACAGGATGCCATGGCCACAAGCTTGGATTTGGCTGGTATCGAAAAACCGGAATATGTCTTTTTTAACAGCATTTTGCCCCTCATACAAAAGGAAAAACCTCAAAACTACCGTTCCATTTATGGTAGCTATGTGGATCTGCAGCGCATGGTCAGGAAAGATGGGTTTAAGTTGATCGTATACCCCAAACTGGACAAGGTATTGCTATTTGATCTTAAGAACGACCCCGAAGAGATTCATGATATTTCCGAAAAACCGGAAAATAAGGAAAAGGTAAAGGAACTCTTCCTGGAATTGCAACGACTCCAAAGGGAAATGAAAGATACCCTAGACCTTTCCCGGATTACCATATAATACGGGGGCTCCGGGAGTAAGGGGAAACCCGTCCGGGATTTCAATATTCAATTCCGATGATCAATGGTGCCAAACTCCAAAAGAATCCTTGATATTAGGTCTGTTTTGATAGTAATCAGGTTTTGAAAGAAAGGATGAGGAAAATCTGCCGACTTCGTTTTTGAAGGCCTTGCCCTAAAATTGGGTGTTTTTTCAGGTATGTTGCGTTGGGTCATTCTCTAACATCCCTAGCTTGTTGGGGGGTGTACGACAGATTTCCGGTTTTGGGCATAAACTGTCTTTTTTGGGCTTCTTTTTCATGAAAAGACCCCACCCAGCCTCCCCGCAAAAGGCGGGGAGGAGTTTTCTCCGCCCTAAGCGGAGGATTGAGGGAGGTCAAACATCAGGCTACGGAAATTTGTCATACACCCTTGTTGGGTTTATATTTATAATTCAACAAAGAATAATAGAATATACTTTATCATATTATATGTTTTATTGAGTATATTAATATATACTTTATCATTAGTGTACATTAAAAAATGTGCAAAGAATCTTTGAATTGCTGATAAACTGATAGTTGCATTGACTTTGATTTCGTATCGATTTGAACCGGTAATTTTTGTTGCTGCATCAATAAGGGATATCGGCAAGAATTTTTCGTCGCAAAATGCTTAAAGGCATCCTATTAAAAAGTCTTGTATCTTATGTCTTTTAGCGCAGCGGTCTTGTGTCTTTTTTATTGGACACCAGTGATGCTTTACATTTTTGTCAAAAACGCACTTTCCAAAGCTTTGGCCTGCTTTTTCGGAATGCCGGCTTGGTCGGCATAATAGGCCCAATTTGTAATCGTATCCCTAATGTGTCCGATATCTTCTTGGCCTTGCTTATAGCGGATGTTTTTTGCCACGGCCCATAGATCCTCCCTGGTAATGTTATCGCGTTTCCCTTGAATGGTCATTTGATGGCTATGGGTCCAAATACCCGATGGATTGTAGGCATAGGTTACATCATAGGCCGGTGAAAGTCTCCATTGTCCAGTACTGTCCATTAAAAATGATATGTTTTTGGTATGGTCGTCCTGGTTGCGGGCCATAACATTAAAAACCATTCTTTTAAAAAGTTGGATGGCCTCATTTTTGGAAAGCTGAAGTCGGCGCATCACAGCAAGGGCATCCTCATACGAATAGACACCCGGTTTTTTATAATCGAAATGTGCCATGGCACATAAGGTCTGCATATGCAGCTTTTCTCCTTTCCCTGTACGGTCAAATCGTTGGGTCATAAAGTGGGCACGCCCGTTTTCTTCCAGCAGTTCGGATGGCATCATTTCTAAGCCACAGGCAACCGCCATGAGGTAATAGGCATATTCAATTCTGCCATAGCCCTGAGGATCGCCCAATTCCTCATTAGTTACCCCATCAAACTTTAAAATATAGTGCTCAAAGCCATCAGGAGCTTTGGTTTGACCAGAACGAATTTCCTTTGTATCCGGGTTGTAGGCAATAATGGCCTTGGCCCTTTGTCCGCCAGCAGAGGTTCCCACCTTAATGAGTTCGTTCATTGCCTCGGTTTCTTGAAGATTCAGGTTCAGATTTTCCCTTTCCCGTAGTATTTTTCCCGACAGCTCTACTAAACTGGCAATGTTCAATTCCGTGGTTTGGTCATAGCCTAGCTTTCTTGCAGGTTCAAATTCCAGTGCCCCCATACCACGGGTGCCAATATAGGTTAATCGGTCCAAAGGAGAGAAGTGCTTTTTATTGATTCCGTTTAATTTTAACCAGCGATCGATCAAGCGATTTCCAAAATCATCGGGCAGCACATCCGATAGCATGCCGGGAAGCCCTTTGAAGCTGTCTTCGTTTAATGAGGGAAAGCTAAAGATTTTACCTCCTGAATTCATAATGGGCATATGCAAGGGCGAAGTATTAAGCCCTTTTTTGGCAAACTTTGGAAAGTATTCAAAAGATCCAAAATTACGATCGGTATCCCAACTCAATGCCCCGACATCCTCACCCCAAAGTGTCACCCGAATTACGTCTACCATTCCGATTCCGTTTTAGTATCCAAATTGGCCCCGGAAGCCCGTTTGCGTTCTTTCCCCTTCAGTTTTAGTAGTTGAACGGGACTTATGCCTGGATGGGGTAAAAACTGGTCTAAGCCCTCTAAAGCATCAAAAACGCGTAAGATTTGTATCAAAGTCAATAAGGAAGCGTTCTTGCCCGATTCAAACTTTTTAATGGTCTGTTTGTGCAGACCGGATTTTTCCGCTACTTGCTCTTGGGTCAAGTTCATATTGAGCCGACGTTGCCGAATACGTTGGGTAAGTTCTTCTAGAATGGCCTTATCGGATAAATCACTAAATCTCATATTAGGTATATTTTAATGGGCATAATTAAATAAAAATACAAATAAAGTATAATTTGATATACGTATTTAGGTTAAAAATCAATAAAAGCTTTAAAACCAGTGTGGTGATTTGTGAAAAAGAACAAGGATTGAACGGACTTTTTGAGAATCAATACCTTGTAAAAAGAAAATCCAACATCGGAAGTAGGGTTATGCGTTGTTTTTAGAGGCTTTTGACCTTAGTTTTGTATTTCCCATTTTGAGGGAGGTTATCAAAGGATAAAAACAGCTTTTATCCTTCTGTAAATAGCTCTTTTTTTTCTTAAATTTTTTGAGAATACCGTATCTTTAAGGTCGGTTTTAAAAGAAAAATGTACGAATGAGATGAGCATAAACTTTTTTAAGCATACCCTGCCAAACATGGTTAAAATAAGTTTGTGGGAAAGCGGAGCGGTTCCATCTGAGACAAATTTTGGAATAGCTTTACTTTCAGTAGATTACAAAATTTAAGCAGATGAAAATTACCAAACCTTCCCAACAAAAAATGAAAAAATCCAGCAACACCCTTTCAAGACGAAAATTCCTGGTCAAGACCGGTTTAGCGGCCGGTGCCATCAGCATCATCCCACGTCATGTTTTAGGCAGGGGCTTTGTGGCCCCGAACGATCGGATAAATTTGGGATTCATTGGCCTGGGAAAACAGACGGTTGGATTGTCCCGTGTTTTTTTGGACAGAACCAAGGATGCCCAAATTATTATGGGGTCGGACGTGTGGACTACCAAAAATGAATGGTTCAAAGGGCATGTGGAACAAATGTACGCCGAAAAAAGACAAAGGCCCGGTTATAAGGGAGTGACCACCACACGGAACTATGAAAAGTTACTGGCGAACAAGGACGTGGATGCTGTCATCATAGCCACACCGGACCACTGGCATGCCATCCAGGCCATTGCGGCCATGAATGCGGGAAAGGACGTGTTTTGCGAAAAGCCGATGACCCTTCATATCAAGGAAGGCATAGATATGGTGGAAACGGCCGAGAATACCCAACGCATCGTACAGGTGGGCAGTATGCAACGCTCTTGGGAGAAGTTCAGAAGGGCTTGCGAACTGGTACGGAATGGCTATTTAGGGGAGATTTCAAAGGTACTGGTCAACGTAGGGGATCCCGCCGTTCCCTTTAACATGGAAGCACAACCTACCCCCAAGGAAGTAGATTGGAACGCATGGTGCGGACCTGCGCCCTTATTGCCGTATAATGAAAGACTTTCTCCGTCCACTAGCGATCCCTTCTTCCCGGATTGGCGTAAATTTGAGGAAACCGGGGGCGGTATCCTCACCGATTGGGGAGCCCATATGTTCGATATTGCACAATGGGGACTTGGAATGGACCATACCGGTCCAGTCCGGTACATTCCGCCCAAGGATAAAACGGCGGTCAGGGGCATGCGTATGTTCTACGAAAATGGGGTGGAATTGGTGCACGAAGATTTTGGTAGGGGATGGGCCGTACGATTTATCGGAAGTGAAGGTGTCTTGGACGTAAGTAGAGGTTTTTTGGATACCAATCCTGAATACTTATTGGGCGCGGAACTGAAGGATTCCGATACCCGACTCTATAATTCCCGGGACAACCACTATCAAGATTGGTTGGATGCCATTAAAAACCGGACTCCTCCCATTTGTGATGCGGAAATAGGGCATCGTTCCGGAACCATAGGTAATATTTGCAACATCGCCTATGACCTTGGGCGCACCTTGGAATGGGATCCCGTGGAACAACACTTCAAGGGCGATGCCGAGGCCAATAGCCGTATGAGCAGGGAGTATCGCGATTTTTAAGAGAGGGGTTCATAACATAGAACGTTCCCGCCGAAATTGTGCCGGGGTAATGCCCGAAGTCTTTTTAAATATTCTGGTAAAGTAAGAGGTAGTGCGCCACCCCGTCTTTTGGGCAATTTCCTTGATGGACTGGCGGGTGGTCAACAATAAGGTCTCTGCACGTTCCACACGTTTGGCCTGAAGGTATCGGCTTGGACGAAGCCCGAATTTTTGTTGGAATACCCTCGAAAAATGGTCTGGGCTAAGATGACAAAAGGCCGCGAGGTCGGCAACGCTCAGATCTTCGTGCAAATGCTCCCCGATATGCCTTAGCACATCGTTAAAATTAAACTTTGCATTGATTCTGGTACTGCCGGCATTGCGGATAAAACGGGAAAACAAGAGTTGCAGCAGCGCCTGCGTCTCCAAAAAATCGGGAGCGGACAGGCTATCGTTCCTGTGTTCAAATTGGGATAAGGTAGTGCGATTGTCATAAATTGTGGGATTTTTATCCTTTAGGGCACGGTCCGGATTTAGTTTCAGCAAGCGATTCATGTAGTCCAGATCGGATGAAACCGCCTTCGTTTCATAGATAAAGTGCCTCAGATTGTAGATGGATAAACCATCGCCCACTTCCTCATAAAAATGAATATAGTATTGCTCCAGGAAATCCTCACAGTGATAGCGGCTATAGGTATGGCTTGGAATGAGATATAGGTGTCCTGCCTCTAAATGGAATTCCCGGTAACTGTGAAATACTTTGGCGTTTCCCTTGTTTACCAGGTATAGTCGGGAAAATGGACTGATAACATTGTCGTAGTCCCATTGCGTGTCCAGTTGTTCAAAACCGATGTTCAATAGGGTAAGTTTAAGGTTTTGAAGAGACCTATGTTTTTTTTGGGCCATAAAGGTATCGGATTTCAAACACTACTAAAATACGGTCTTTTCTCTTAATCGCATTGTAAACTATAGAATGACAAGGGGTTTTAAGTAAATTTGTCTTGTGTCTCTTTTTTTGGAAAACTATAAAAAAATCGGAAAAGTATAATTCTTGGCCTGATTTGTACTAGAATTGGAGAATATTGAACCTCTACTTTTGAGATATGGTCAATGACAGAATGCGTTTATCGGGAAATTACTTTTTTGGCAGGTTTTTGATTGTTTTGATGTTCATCTCCTGTGGCGGTACTGATATGCCCGAACCAGTGGCATTGGCCTACAAGGAACTACCGGAAAAAATTGATTTTAACCAACATGTAAAACCGATACTGTCGGACAAATGTTACCTCTGTCATGGGCCGGACGAGAACAAAATTTCTGCGGGGCTGCAACTACATCTTTCCGAAAGAGCCTATGCCGAATTAGAGAATACCCCAGGCAAATATGCTATAGTACCGGGCAATGCCTCCAAAAGTCAGTTAGTACGGCGTATCCTATCGGACGATCCGGAACTGGTAATGCCGGTGCCCGACTCACATTTGGTTTTGTCGGACTATGAAAAGGCCCTGCTCATCAAATGGGTGGAGGAAGGGGCCGAGTACAAGGACCATTGGGCCTTTATTCCCCCGAACCTTGTGGATCCTCCAAAGGCAAAATTGGCGGATAAAGTGGTAAACTCCATTGATAATTTTATCCTTAAAAAACTGGAACTGAAGAATTGGCAGCCCAACCCTACTGCAGATCGGGAAACATTGCTCAGGCGACTCAGTTTTGATCTTACGGGCCTACCGCCCAGCTTGGAGGAAATCGAAGCCTTTACCAACGATTCCTCACCTAGCGCCTATGAAAAACAGGTAGATCGCCTGTTGGCCTCACCCCATTACGGGGAACAAATGACCTTGGATTGGATGGATCTGTCCCGCTATGCGGATACCCATGGGTATACCGTAGATCGGTATCGGGATGTTTCACCCTACAGGGATTGGGTCATCCGGGCCTTTAATAGGAATATGCCTTACAATACCTTTGTCCAGTGGCAGCTGGCCGGGGATATGATGCCCAATGCATCCAAAGAACAGATATTGGCCACCACCTTTGGCCGCTTACATCCCCAGAATCTGGAAGGCGGTATCGTAGACGAGGAATTTCGTTCGGAATACGTGGCCGATCGTACCAATGTGGTAAGTGAGGCCTTTATGGGCCTTACCATGGCCTGTGCCAAGTGCCATGACCATAAGTACGATCCCATTTCCCAGAAGAACTACTATGAGATGTACAGTTTCTTTAATAACATCAACGAATCTGGCCAGATTCCATGGGATTGGTCCATGCCCGTACCCAATATGTTATTGCCCACTGCGGAACAGGAAGAGTTCCTCGCCTATGTTGAAAGTCTGGTACAGGAAAAGGAACAGCATGTACGGGAGGTGGCCCAAAACGAAAAGGACGAGGCGGAAAAATGGATCAAAGGGGGAGGATATCAAAAAATTTCGGCCTCCGGGCTTCCAGAGAAGGGTATTGCAAAGATCGATTTTATCCAGGGTCGGTTACACAATTCGCTAAATCCTTCGCAAAGGGGAACTATGAAACGGCAATATGCCCCAAAACAGGTGGCCCATATCGTGGAGGGCAAATCCGGTGAGGGATTGCAATTGGACGGTGATGCCTGGCTGGATATGGGGAAACTCGGTATTTTTCAGCGTAGCGAGCCCTTCAGTGTCGGTTTACATATAAAAATTCCTGAGGAGTTGGAGAACGGGGTCATTTTTCACAAGAATCAAGGGACGCGCCTACATAGCTATAAGGGATACCACCTGATGCTAAAGGAGAATCGGTTGGAGGCCATGCTGGCCCATGTTTGGCCGGACAATGCCATTGTAGAACTAAGCCTAAAGGAAGTGCCCAAGGACCAATGGGTACAATTGACCATGACCTACGATGGTTCCAGCAGAGCGGATGGGCTTAAACTCTATATGGACGGGGAAGAAATGCAAACGGAGGTAGAAGTGGATAACCTATATAAGGATATCATCTTCAATTCCTATGAGGATTTTATCTATAAGGATGCCGTTGAACCCGGATTGCAGATCGGGGCCCGTTGGCGTGGTAAGGGAATAGGAGGTGCCATAGTGGACGATATCCTTGTTTTTACCAAGGCTCTATCCGCTATTGAAGTACTAAAAATTGGCAACCCCCAAGGTCTCCAATCTGTTATGGGGAAAGCGGTCACCGACCTATCCCAGGGCGAGAAAGAAATGTTGAAAGCGTATTATCTCTCCGTTAAGTCCAAGACCTATGGAAAGTCCCTCGAAGCCTTGAAAAAGGTACGCAAAACCTATGTGGACAGTATGGAGCAGGTTCAAGAGATCATGGTGATGAAGGAGATGGAAGAACCCAGGGAAACTTTTGTACTGGAACGTGGCCAATATGATGTCTACGGGGAAAGGGTGTACCCCACTACCCCTGAGAAGATACTCGCTTTTCCAGATAGTTTGCCCAAAAACCGGTTGGGATTGGCCTATTGGGTCACCAGTGAGCAGAACCCCCTTACCGCAAGGGTGGCGGTAAACCGATATTGGAAAAATATCTTTGGGACAGGTATCGTACGTACCGTGGAAGACTTTGGAAACCAGGGAGAGTTGCCCAGCCATCCAGCACTTTTGGATTGGTTGGCCCTTTGGTTCATGGAATCCGGGTGGGACGTTAAGGCCCTGCATAAACTTATGGTCATGTCCAATACATACCGGCAGTCTTCCCATGCCGATCCCAAGATGTTGGCCCTGGACAAGGCAAATCGGCTCTTAGCCCGCGGCCCTTCCAAACGCCTAACCGGTGAGATGCTCCGTAACAATGCACTGGCGGCCTCGGGCCTGTTGAACAAGAAAATCGGAGGGCCCAGCGTAAACCCTTATCAACCCAAGGGGCTTTGGAAAATAAATGGGGCCACCTACAAACAAGATCAGGGTCAAAAGTTATATCGCAAAAGTATGTATACTGTCTGGAAACGATCCGTGCCGCATCCTACTATTGCCACCTTTGATGCCCCGGACAGGAGTATCTGTGCCGTGCGTCGCCAGGAAACCAATACCCCCTTACAGGCACTAGTGCTCTTAAATGACCCCACTTACGTGGAGGCCTCAAGGGTACTAGGGCAAAGTATGCTGTCCTATTCCGATCCAAAGACGGCCATTTCGGATGTGTTTAAAAAACTGACCGGGCGTGCCATAATGAATGAAGAATTACTGGTACTGGCAGAGTTGCGGCGGACCGAATACCAGAAGTTTAAGCAAAACATCCGGAAAACCGAAGGGTGGCTCAATACAGGCGAGTTCCAAATCGATTCTGACCAGGATGCAGCTTTGGTAGCCGCCAATGCCGTTACGGCCAGTACCATCCTGAATTCGGATGCTGCCATAACCAAAAGATAGAACCGGGAAAACCCAATGTAAAAAAGAGACTTAACAAAATATAAAAGGAATAATGTGCCACGATCATAAGACTTTAAAATCTACAAACCAGGATCTGCAACAGGTGGAGCGCCAGTGGGATAGGAGGAATTTTTTAACAAAAACTTCGCTGGGAATAGGGGCCCTGGCCCTAAATTCCCTTTTAAATGCGGATACCGCTTGGGGAGCGGTGAAGGGTTCTGGCTCGGAAGGGGCTACGGCCGCCTATCCTATGAACAACCTGGGGCTCCCGCATTACCTGCCCAAGGCCAAACGCATCGTATACTTGTTCCAGAGTGGGGGCCCCTCGCAATTGGATATGTTCGATTATAAGCCCAAACTACGGGAAATGTTCGGGAAGGATCTGCCGCCCTCCGTTAGGCAGGGACAACGCCTCACCGGAATGAGCGCCGAACAGACCGTTTTTCCCATAGCCCCTTCCATTATGGATTTTAAGCAGTATGGGGAAAGTCGCGCATGGGTGAGCGAGTTGATGCCGCATACCGCCGAAGTAGTGGACGACCTTTGTTTTATCAAATCCATGCAGACCGATGCCATTAACCACGATCCCGCCATCACTTTTTTGCAAACGGGAAACCAATTGCCGGGAAGGCCTTCCATTGGTGCTTGGCTGAGCTATGGCCTGGGATCGGACAACGATAACCTGCCCACCTTTATCACTCTGATTACCAAGAATATGGGAGGGCAGCCGCTCTATTCCCGTTTATGGGGCAACGGGTTTTTGCCTACAGAGCATCAGGGCGTGCAGTTCCGGTCCGGGAAAGATCCCGTACTCTATTTGAGCGATCCCGAGAATTATGATGGTACCGATCGTAGGCAAATGTTGGATTATCTGGGCAAGCTCAACTCCATACAACATAATGCTTATGGCGATCCTGAGATCAATGCCCGAATGGCGCAATATGAAATGGCGTTCCGAATGCAGACTTCTGTCCCGGAAGTTACGGACGTATCCGATGAACCCGACTATGTTTTTGATATGTATGGTCCGGATAGTCATGACCCGGGCACTTATGCGGCCAACTGCCTAATGGCGCGAAAATTGTTGGAAAAAGACGTGAAGTTCGTGCAGTTATATCATCAAGGTTGGGATCAACATATTGGCTGCCCCGGAGGTGTTCGGGCGCAGTGCAAGCGTACGGACCGGGCCAATGCCGCACTGATCAAGGATCTGAAACAAAGGGGCATGTTGGAGGATACCCTGGTCATCTGGGGCGGGGAGTTTGGACGCACCGTTTATTCACAGGGGCAATTGACCGAGGATAACTATGGTAGGGACCATCATCCAAAAGCCTTTACCATGTGGATGGCGGGAGCAGGGGTAAAACCCGGATTCACCTATGGCGAGACCGATGATTTCAGCTATAATGTCGTCAAGGATCCCGTGCACGTACATGATTTTCACGCAACGCTACTGCACCTTTTTGGAATTGACCATGAGCGGTTAACCTTTAAGCATCAGGGAAGGCGCTACCGCCTTACCGATGTTCATGGCCATGTGGTCAACGATTTGTTGACCTGACCATCCTATGTTTTTTTCCTGGCATGGCCTTCGGGCAAAAGAAACAATATAGGTACGGGGAAAATGAATAAACTGGCCCCTTTTTAAATGAGAACTTGTATTATTCCCTTATGATCATTTTTGTTAGGTTAAATCCACGGCTGCTTATCGTAACAAGATAATTGCCCGATTGCACGTAAGGGAATTCGAATTCGATCCTGTCCTGACCTTTTTCAAGGGGATGTCTTTGTACGGGCCCTAAGAGTTCCCCGGAAATGGTATAAATACCTATATAAACATGATGCCCGGAAAAGGGATCCGCATTTTCCAATGCTCCGTTGATCATATTCCCGCCAATACTAGGGAAACTTTCCTCCGCAGGAATAACGCCCAGCTCCTTTAGGTCACATATTTTTATGGATAAGGTTTTACCGGAAGAGACCGGATTTGGAAACACCCGAAATCCGGAACAGTCTTGAACAGGTATCACAGTTACCGTGGCTATGGCTCGGGCGTTGCAGTTTCCCGATGTAATCAAGACTTCGTAGTCCGTGCTATCCTCTGGTGAAACAGTAATGGATCGGGTATCTTCCCCCGTAGACCATAGATAGGAGTCTGCCTCGCTTGCCGTTAAAATAGTACTTTCCCCATGTTCAATTTCCAAAGTTCCGCTAATGGTGGCTATTGCTTGTTCAACGGAAACGGTGATTTCACTAGATGCGCTACAACCCCTACAGTCTTTAACCGTAACGGAATACGTACCGGCCTGATCGATTTCAATGGTCCGCGTGGTCTGGCCAGTAGACCATATGTATTCCAAACAATCTGACGAAGTATTGAAGGTTGCGGTCAAAGTTGAGGGCTCTAGGTTGCATGCCATAAAGTCATCGCCCAAGTCTACTTCTAGGGTACATTCCACGTTTTCAGGATTACAGACATCGCCGATTCCATCGTTGTCCCCATCCTCCTGATCGGGATTGGCTGTCTCGGCACAGTTGTCGCAGTCGTCCGGAACACCATCCTGGTCCGCATCGTCCTCGCAGGCATCGGGAATGCCGTCTAAATCGCAATCCGGCGCTTCGGAATCCGCATTGCCATCGTTGTCACAATCATTTTGAAACACAAGTCCTGCATCTATGTTATGGTCGGCCCCGTCAATACTAATACAATTGGTCTCCCCTAAGGAATCTACATCGGAATCCAGGGAATCGTCATTACCCTCATCCTTATAGGGGAATTCCATACCGTTGGGGGCCCGGAACACCAATATATAAGCTTTTCCCGAGCATACTTCAAAACTGTAGGAGCCGGGAAGACCATCCTTATCGTTGGCCGTAAACACGGTTTCCAAAGGGTTTCCGGACATGGTATCGTTGGTGCACTGAAATAGGCTTACGGATACGTCGTTGATACCCGGTTCTTCCATATCCTGTATGCCATTGTTGTTTTTGTCCCACCATACCCTATTTCCTATGGTCACCTTTTCCCCGACCGTTATGGTTACCGATTTGGTATCCGAGCATTCATTTTTGGTAACCGTTACGGTATAGGTGGTGGTGGTTTCAGGAGTAACCACAATGTTCTGGGTGGTGGCTCCGGTAGACCATAGATAACTGTCTCCTCCGCTGGCGTTCAGCGCTAAACTTTCGCCCTGGCATAGGATTATATCGGAATCTATATCTATCACCGCCCTGCAATCCGTACTGCAGGCGTCCCCTATACCATCACCGTCCGTATCTGCTTGGTCGGGATTGGCAATGTTCGGGCATACGTCGCAAGCATCGCCCACCTGGTCGCCGTCGGTATCTTGTTGATCCTCATTGTCCAACGTGCTGCAATTGTCACAGGCATCGCCCAGGGTGTCCCCATCCGAATTGGTCTGGTCCTTATTGTCGGCGGCCGGACAAATGTCACAGGGATCGGGAACACTATCACCGTCCGCATCCGAGTAGCCATCGCAGTCATCCGGGATACCATTGGCATCGCAATCGGACTCCTCCGCATCGGGAATGCCATCATTGTCACAGTCCGGTGGACATACATTTGCGATAATGGATAGTTGGGCCGTGGCCGTTCCATAACAATCGTTAGAACTATCGTAGAAGACCGAAAAATAGGAAGTGGCCTCAAAGGGAATACCGGTAACCAGGATCCGATTATCCGCTGTGGCCGGTGTTCCGCTATGCCAACTTAGTTCCGTTCCTGAAGGGATGTTGGTCGCTGTGATAGTGTTAAGATCAAGGGTCTCACCGGAGCATCCTTCAATTGTGGTCCGGGAAAGATCGGGAACTTTATCGCCCGTCAGGCATTGTTGTACCATAACGCGGATATCGGCACTGTTTATTTGATAAAAAATGTTGTCGGCGGCCTCTACCAAGACCCTTCCGTAATTGGTGTCCACATTGGGCACGGTGATGGTTTCATTCCCGTCATTAGCGGTGTTCTCCGCCAGGGGAATAAAAGATAGGCCCTCATCCGCTGTAAAGAGGATGTTTACATTTTGGCAATTGACCGGAAATGTATCGGTACCCGCCACGTTCCAGGTAATCTGAACATTTTCGCCCCCATTCCAGACCGTTGGGGAACCTTGGGAAGTAACCCTAAATGGACCTGCCTGGGTGGTAGTGGTCACCCGTTTGTCGTCTTGCCCCCAGCCCCCGCCACCGGATACATTGTCTCTTACCGTAAGCGTAAAGTTCATGGATCGATCAATAGAAGGAACCGCTTCCCAGGTATTTTGGATACCTCCTGCCAATACCGTTTCAAACCTGGGCATAAACCGGTCAGGGGAAGTGGTAGGTCGCAATGCCTCAAACAAGGGACCACTTACCTTAAGAGGATTTGGCTGGGAGGATACCACACTGGCGATTTCAGAATCCATTTGCTCCCAGGAATAGGTCAGTATATCCGACGTGTTGGGATCGGTTGCCGAACCTCGGAGTTTAAATGGAGTAGAAGCTGGGATGGTAACATCCGGTCCGGCATCGACTTGGGGACTTTTGTTCCCTAAATTCATCAATACGGCGCATGCCTTGTTGGCCGAAGCATTCCACATTTGCTGAATGCTCACGGCATGAAAATACTCTATGTTGGCATCTGGCAATACATTGGGAGCACAAATACCGGCATATGACATAATGGTGGATCCACTGCCCGGTTCTTTGGAACTATTGATAAATCTATTGCAACTATTACCTTGTGTATGCCCAGCCCCAAATTGATGACCAAGTTCATGGGCTATATAGCCTTCATAAAACAAAAAACCGGTAGGTTGGGGCATTCTGCTAAAGCCGGCATACTTGCGCGGACCACAGATTAGATCTAAGGCGGCTGCTGCACCTCCTAAGGGACCTTGTGCAAGCACATGGCCTACATCGTAGCTGCCTGTTCCCAGAATGCTGTTGATCTGAACATTTTCGGAGAGGAAATTTCCGTTGTATCCATCAGTAGAGGGGTTAAGGAAGATAATGAGTTCTACATTGTCCACAATCTTTAATTCAAAGCCAAGATCTCTTTCAAAAATGTTGGATACCCGCGTTAACCCATCGGTAATTTCAGCCAGGACGGCTGCTTTTTTTACGGCGTCCGATGCAGTTGCCGGAATACCCATTCGATTAAGATGGTATTGAGAAAATTCACCTGTACAGGCCGGGGCCAACCTAAAGACCCTAAGTTGGTCGTCACTGGATAATTTATGGACAGGACCATTTTGTAACTGCCTTTTGCCCCCAAGATTTGGGACGGTCGACGTTTTGCCCGAGGTATCATCTGTAGTGCATTTGATACCATTGCCGGCTTGTATGGTACTCTTGCTATAAAAGCGGTACTGGGAAAGATCATTGTTCCAGGGATTAATATACCGGGTATCCCCTTTTTGTGAACTGATTACCATCCCCAGGCCTTTGTAGGGAGATAGGCTAAATCGAGCCCTTGCCGTTTGATCTATGGTGCCGATACCCATATAGGAACGTATTTGGGGGTATTTAGCCGCCAATCCATCCTCAAAAATGGAAGCTTCATAAATTTGAAAAACCTCGAAAGACCCATTCGGAGAAGGGATTTCCAAATAATACTCCGAAGAAACACCCGAGGATATCTTGGGGATCCCTTTAAGAAAGCCTTCCAAACGGGGTACATCCAGATGGTAAATGGTTTCGGAAGGAGCTGTTTTCTTGCTTACGGTAGTACTACCATTGGCCTTGTAATTTT
>JBCBSN010000057.1:0-19001 GCA_039819225.1 Bacteroidota bacterium
GAAAAGATATGAACACAAACCACGAAATAGACTATGCCATTTATGGAGAGGAAATGCAATATGTAGAGATTGAATTAGATCCGCAAGAAGCTGTTGTGGCCGAGGCCGGAAGTTTTATGATGATGGATACCGAAATTAAGATGGATACCATCTTTGGGGATGGTTCCAATCAAGATTCCGGGGTTTTAGGAAAATTGTTCTCTGCCGGAAAACGCATGCTTACCGGGGAAAGCCTTTTTATGACAGCTTTCTTAAACATTGGACAGACGAAAAAACAGGTGAGTTTTGCGTCGCCTTATCCCGGAAAAATTGTCCCCATCGACCTTTCGGAGAACGGAGGCAAGTTCATTTGCCAAAAGGATGCCTTTCTTTGTGCGGCCAAGGGGGTATCCGTGGGCATCGAGTTTTCAAAACGTTTGGGACGGGGCCTCTTTGGGGGAGAAGGGTTTATTATGCAGAAATTAGAGGGAGACGGGATGGCCTTTGTCCATGCTGGGGGTACTCTGGCTAGGAAAGAACTTGCCGCAGGCGAGGTCTTAAAGGTGGATACCGGTTGTATCGTAGGGTTTACCCAACAAGTGGATTATGATATCCAGTTTGTAGGCGGAATCAAGAATACCATCTTTGGGGGAGAGGGACTGTTTTTTGCCACCCTACGTGGCCCTGGAACGGTCTATATTCAATCCTTGCCCTTTAGTAGGTTGGCCGGTAGGGTCTTGGCATCCATTCCCCGCGGCGGAAAGGATAAGGGTGAGGGTAGTATTCTCGGCACCCTGGGCGACATTGTTGGGGGGGACAATAGGTTCTGAGGTGGATGCCGGATGTTAGGTGCACGAGGTTCGATGTTCTGTGATGGATGTTGGATGCGAGTTGCTCGGAGCATAATTAGGGATACCTATTCCTTGTATATTTATAGAAAAAATGACAATGGACATTAATCCGAGATTTAAGTTTGAAAGGTTACACATCTGGCAAGATGCGATGGAAATAGGTGAAAAAATAAATGTACTTTCCGAAAAGTTTCCCAAGAAAGAGTTCTATAATCTGTCACCCCAAATTTGTCGTGCTTCGGATTCGATAGCTTTGAATATTTCAGAGGGTTCAATTGTTCAATCCAATACCGAATTCCGTAAGTTTTTGGGTTATTCTGCTCGTTCTTTAGCTGAAGTGGTGACTTGTCTTCATAAATGTAAGCTGAGGAAATATATCCAAGAAAACGAATTTTTGGAATTATACAATGACGCGTTTAAGCTGATGAATATGATAATTGCTTTTAGGAATAAGTTGTAGGCAATTCAAGAATATCTTTTCTTTACACAAACTCCAAGCGAGCATCGAGCATCCAACACCAAACATCCGATGAATTTCAACAACTTGATCCAATTCCTGAAAGAGCTCAATACAAACAACTCCAAGGAATGGATGGATGCCCATCGCAAATGGTATAAAGAGGTACGTCACGATTTTATTCAATGGTTGGATCAAATGGATTTAAAGTTGGCGGAATTGGATGAGGCCTACTATCCTACACCCGGTAAAAAGGGCATTAATCGTATCAATAATAACCTAATGTTCCATCCCAATAAGCCAATCTACAAGGACCATTTTGGCGCTGGATTGGACAAACGTCCCAATACAGGTGATTTCTACGTGGAAATAGGGATAGAACAGTCTATGCTTGCCGGAGGCTTTTGGCGACCGGAACCCAAAGTTTTACGAAGTATTCGGGATGCGATTGACTACGATGGGGCGAAACTAAAGAAAATCCTTGGCAAAAAATCCTTTCGGGAAACCTTTGGGCATTTGGTGGAGGACGAAAAATTGAAAAAGGCCCCCAAAGGGTTTTCCAACGACCATCCCTATATTGACCTTTTGCGCAATAAGACCTTTGCTGTAATGCATGTGTTTGATAGTGAAGAAGTAATAGGGCCTAGCTTTGATCAAAAGGTGATAGCGGTATATCAAGAAATGTTGCCGTTTCGAAGGTATCTCAATCGGGCGGTTACCGTTTAATCATTTCCCATGCCCTACGCTTAAAACTTCAGGTGTTCCTTGCTGTCCCATAGCCCCCAATAGGCACCTACATCTCCTTCATCTCCCATTTTCCAGGCTTCGTCAAAGGAAGAAAAATAAAAAAGATCTATTTCTTTTTCCGCTACCCATTGCTGGGTTTCAATAAAATATTTCATTGCATTTTCCGCTGTGGCGATGGCTCCTTGGTGCCCTCCTCCTGTACTGGGCCACCCTGTTTCCGTAATAATTACTTTTTTACCCTGGGCCGCCCGGGTAGCCTGTAGGAACATTTGTTGCATATGGCCCACAGCGTATTCCAGGGGACAACCCTCCCAATAGGGATAGCAATTACTTAAAATAACATCACTATAGGTGACCAGCTCGGGGTGGTTCGTAAATTCATAGTAGGCATCCACATAACCTACCGGAACCTGGGGTAACGCCTCCTTTACCCGTTGTATGTAGCCCAGGAGTTGTTCCAAGGAAAGATCATTTCGATAAAGCACCTCATTTCCCACGGCAGCGATATCCACGTAGCCTGAACGGGCCAGTGCTATCAAGGCTTCGATTTCCATTTCATTAGCTTCCAAATCACTGCTGAGCCAGGCGCCCACCAGAGTTTTAAGACCTACCTCACGCGCTATCCTCGGAACATGTTCATTTCCCTCGATACACGAGAAAGAACGTACCCATTTGGTATATTGCGCAAGAATCTCCATGCGACGCCTCACTTGGGCCTCACTAACGGTATCCCCGGGCTTTTGATCTTCTTGGTACATGCTAAAACAGATGCCATGCATCCCTTTTTCCAAAGTTTGTCGCCATAGTTTTTTTAAATCAGCTGTACTGTAATGGCCTAGATTTAAGCCGGTATACCGACCGAGGTCAATATCCTTCACCGAAAAATGATGTTCCGCTCTGTATGACATCTTTAGATATATTTTAATTTTTCATTTTTGTCCCATATTCCCCATCGTGCTCCTACATCCCCTTCATGATGGACTTTCCAAGATTCATCAAACGATGAAAAATAGAACATTTTTACATCCTCCAATCGTGCCCAATTATTACTGTTGATAAAGAATTTCATTGCGTTGTTTGGGGATGGCGAGGCCTCATGGGTGTTTTCACCTTCATTGGGCCAACCCGTCTCGGCAATGATTATGGGTTTGTCCTTTGCGATGCTTTCTGTTACTTTATGCATCCGTTTTAAGTAACGTGAAGCTTGGTCGATGCTATAACCTTCCCAAAATGGATAGCAGTTTACCAAAATGATATCACAGGTATCAACAAGGGAAGGGCGCTCATGAAATTGGTAGTAAGCATCTACGTACCCTACCGGAATATTAGGTAAGGCCTTTTTTACTCTGTTAATATATTCTAGTATCTCCTGTTCGGTTAATTCATTTCTTAGTAAAACTTCATTTCCCACTGCTGCAATATCAACATGGCCCTTTTGCGCAAGACTTATCAATGCTTCAATTTCCTGTTCGTTCTGTGCTTTGTCCGTTCCTATCCAAGCGCCCACCAAAGTTTTCAACCCTTTTTCATGGGCTACTTGCGGAATATACTCATTGCCCTCTGTACATGAGAAAGATCGTATCCATTGGGTATAAGGGGCAACGATGTCCATCCGTTGTCGTATTTGACTTTCCGATAAAAGGTCACCAATATTCTGATTTTCCAAATAGGGGCTAAAGCATAACCCATGGAGTCCCTGTTTCAATGATTGGGAAAAGAGTTCTTTTATTTCCGCTTCGGTCTTTGTTGAAAAATTGATTTCCGAAGCAGTATTAATATCCAAATCGGCCATGGCAAATGAAGCCAGTTTGTTGCCTTTATAATACGTAGTTAGCTTTGAGGCCTTCGCTTTTTTTCGCTTGTCCAGTTCATCCCGTATTTCATTGGCACGCGTTTCGGAAACATCGTACCCCTTCATTATCCACATGGCAAAAAGCGTTCCCACCATGGGAAAGAAGCAGAAGAATACATGAAGCCCATCAACGGCCCCCTGTTGTTCCGTCGTTGCCAAATCTGGGTTAAACCCAACTATGCCAATAATTATCCCACTTAGGGCACCGGCAATAGCGAAACCTACCTTGACCATCCACCAATAAATTGCACCGAATATTCCTTCCCGGCGTTTCCCTGAATTCAGTTCATCAATATCAATGACATCGGCCGTCATGGACATCATTATGGTAAAAAGGCTGCCAATTCCAAAGGAAAAGAAGGGTAGTGCTATGATGTAAAGCCAAGGTTTTCCAGGAATAAAAAGAAAATACATCATCACATAGCCTACAATAGAAGTGGCCTGTGCCCACATAAAGGCCTTTTTCTTCCCCATTCGTTTTGACATCCAAGTGACAACCGGAATCACGATAAAAGTGGTACCCAAAGCCCCAATACAACCGAAAAGCGCAACCCAAATACCGGTGGCGGCCGCATCACCATTGAATAGTCTATAGACAATAACAAAATAGGTCAGGGCGGCAACTGTATTGAAAGCGTTGAAAATTAGGAATGTGGCCCCACATATCCTTCTAAACTCCCCAATCCTAAAAGCCTCTACAAAGCTTTGTACAATTTTCATAAGGCTACCACCGATATTCGCCACGTTTAAGGGCTCATAATCTTCATCAAGGGTCGATTTACTTTTAATAAACAAGGCGGGAACCATAGCTGCCATTGCGCAAGGGACGGCAACCCATACGGCCAATTCACGTACAGCAATTTCTTGGTTAGGAAACCAATCCGGATTATCCATGATTACCCAAAACCACGGTGCAATAACCCAAGCCCACTGTCCGATCCATTGGGCCACAGCCATGATGTTGGTCCGTTCATGAAAATCGTCACTCATTTCGTACCCCATGGCCACATAGGGCACACTGAAAAAGGTGAGACCCAAGTAAAATACAATGGACCAAAGAAAAAAATACCAAAAATTGTATTGCAGGGTATTATCCGAATACAATTGCCACATCATGGTAAAGGCAACCCCCATTAAGATGGCACCGATTAGCACATACTGCTTTCTTCTTCCCCATTTCGATTTTGTATTATCAGAAATGAATCCCATGATAGGATCGGTAATCGAATCAAAAATCCTTGGAAAAAAGTAGACCAGTGACCATAACCATCCGTCAAATCCAAAGGATTGTACCAGTACGACCATGAATATTCCCAAAATGGCCGGAAACATTTGATTGGCAAACATTCCCACTCCAAAAGCTACTTTCTGTCCAAAAGGGACTTTTGCAGTATGTGTAGTTGTTGAGTTGGACATAATTATTTGGTTTTAATTTTCTTTACATTGTTCGGTTTGCCCAGATTTTAGTTGCCCGTTCGCAGGCGGGTACCTTTCTAAAGGGTAAAGAACCCTCTAAAGGGAAGGCCCGCCGGAACGAGTTCGGGCTAAAGGGGGAACTAAAAATTTTCAAAACCTGGATTCCCATCCGCACGTGGAATCGGTTTAGATTTCATCGGGAATCCTTTTAGCGATGTCCGGTGAGTTCGGTGTTCAACGGAGGTTCCAACACCTGTGTTATCAGGCTTTTAAAATCGCCATTAAAAGTCTTCGTAATGGGTTTGCCATCTCGTGTAAGTCCCTGGAAAACGCCTTTATCCACAAGGTCCCAAAGCGCGTATTTGGCCTCGCTTTTTAGGTTGATCAGTCCAAAATGGTTTTCTGATCCCCCTGGATTTTGGGCATCTTTCCAGGGTTCATCAAACCCCTCAAAATAGAAACAGGAAATACCATCCCTATTGGTCCATTCGCGCATGAGTTCATAATAGACCCCTTCCTTGTATTCATCCGTAGCTTTTGATCCCTGGGGCCCATAATGACCATTAGAGGAGGAGGCCCATCCGGTTTCACCGATATGGACCGGTTTATCTACTTCCAGTCCCTTCATGTAGTCCACAACATGGGTATACTGCGTTTGGGCATAGGATAAGGCCCTATACATTGCTGCGTCTATTTTTTTGCGCTTTTCCAGTTTTTCCTCATCTGGGGGAACGCCCCAAAATTCCGGATTGTAATGGGTATCGTGCATGGGGTAGGTGTGGAGTGAAATAAAATCAACCGCCCTGATCAAGGCATCCAAATCGGGAACATGGTAGGAGGGATCCCCGCCACCCCAAGAGGCAAAGTTATCCGAACTGGTAATCCAAAGCTCCTGGGGCAATTCTCTCTTCCTTTTTAGGTCCTGGAGATGGTTTACCCATTTTAGGATTACCCAAGGCTCTACATAATAACTGGTGGCCCATTTTACCATGGCCTCGTTGCCTACGGCAATGACTTTGACAATCTCTGGATATGCCTTGGCCAATTCCACCGCCTTGTCTATTTCCATTGCATTTCGCGGACTCTCCTGACTGTGGTCCGGCTCCAGCTCTGTCCAGGCATTTTTGCAATCGATCCAGGCGCCCAACATCACGTACATTTCAAATTGGGGATTTTCTCGTTTGAGTGCCCTAATAGCTTTAAGCACATTGGGGGCATGGGGGAGATGCAATTTATAGGTGCGAATGATTTTTACGCCCATGGCCGCCAAGATCTTCATGTCTTCCTTGAGCTCTTCTAAAGTGGGTTCAATGCTATGGTCCGCATGCCTATATCCGCCATAGGACATGGCCAAAAATTCGGGATTACCCAAGATTTCCTGGGCTGTCAGCCTGTTTTCCTTTGCTACCATTGTAATTGTATCGTCTTTTTTTGGTTCGCTTTTGCACGAAATCATACCCATAAGCAGGGTAGCCAATAATATTATATATTCCGGCCAAGTACTAGCTTTTTTCATTTTGTGTGACGTTCATAGGACTACCTCAACTTCAATTTTACGTATTTCCGCGGAGCGCGTAAAAACCTGGGTACTGGTATCCAGATCCGTAAAAGTTCCTTTAAAGGGCTTACGGGTACCATCATAATAATCTACCAGAACACTTGCCTCTTCCGCTAAGCGATACACTACTGGAATCTGGCAATACGTAAATACCAAGGATTTTTTCTGTAGCACAATGGTCTCCACATTGCCCGTTACGGAATTGTGGACAAACTCCTGGGGGTGGTTCAAAAACTCACTTTTCTGGAGCAGTTTAGGCACAAAGCCTAGGATACCATCGGAGATTGTAATGCCCAATTCCCCCCATCGGGAAAGGATATCTTCTTTTACCTGCCCCGTCATTCCTGGTTGTTGGGCACCTTTGCCCATGGGCGTATGCGAATAAGGATCTGTGGGGAAAGCCCCATACAGGGCTGGGGATTTGTGTACTCCTATTCCCTCCTTGATGGTATAATAGTGTTCTTTTAATCCTTGGATTACCGCTTCGCTTTCACCTTCCGCAACGGCCTTTTGAAAACATTCCAGCACCGCTAACAAAAGCTTGGAGACCATATGCCAGTAAATGGATCCCAATCCCTCATAACCAAAAAAGGTTCCCGAGCGGCCTGTAAAGGACTTATGGTCAAATACCTCTTCAAAAATCTGTAGGATGTTTTCCTTTTCGGAATCGCTCAAATGGGAAAACTTGGTGGGTTCCAAGGTGTCCAGAGCATTTTTTAGGTCATTGGCGTTCTTAAAATTACCATTAAAGTGAAGCTCGCCCAACCTATCCTCTTTTACAATCTGCACGTTTCTTTGGGCTACCAGTTCCCGTAATAAACTTGATTTCCCCAGGAACTCCTTGGAAAAGGTGTTTTTTTCAAGGAATTTGGGTAAGTCTTTATTGGGATATAGGATGTAGCTGTTTTGATCTTCCCGGTACAAATGGCTGTTCCGTAGTGCATCCAACAAGGACAATGCCTCTTTTCCGGACAAAGCCCCGGAGCTTAGAACGGCTACCTGACCTTCCAACATTTCATCCAAGTATCTTATGGAAATACCGCCGTTATTTTCCACGGTCATCACATTATAGGCATGGTACAGTCCATCCGCTCGCCGGTTTGCCTTGATGCTATGTTCCAAAAAAAGCAAGGCCAAATCAATGAATTGTTGTAGATCCTTAAGGGACAATACCTGTTTCTTGCCTGAAAAGGAATGCCCATAAATTTTGTGGCGATACTCCCCGGCCACCGAACCCAGTCCGTCTAGGACGGTTCTTCGGCCCAGGTCGGAGATAGCTCCCTGAAGTATGCCCTGGTTGTCCCCAAAGGTTTGAAACATACCTTTAAAGTATTGGGCCAGTTCTATTGAAACCTGAAATTCGGGCAGCTCGGCTTTTTGAAATACCCCTTTGAAAAACGTGAGATATCTTCGTAGATAGAAAAGGGTTACCATGGATACCCCATTTCCTACCAAGGCATTATTGGCATCGTTCCATTCCGGTCTTTGGGTATTTAGCCAAATACCGCCCTCGGGAATGAAATTGGACAATTTGGCCAACACGGAGGCCAGCATCTTTTCTACGAAGTTTACCCTGTAGATAGCTCCGTTTTTATCACGGAGCAAGGCGGCATCTGCGCCCAATTGTTCCCGTTCTTGCCGTATTCTTGCATCCAAGCCCTCATTAAACCCTATGGTATCTTTGGGATTTGTCAATAAGTCTGCATAACCCTTGATGGTATATGGGACGTTGGCATAGACAAAAACATCGTCATCCAGATAATTCTCCAATTTTCCAGGGTAGTGCTTTTGGACAAACTCCAAAAATTTTAGGGAGTATATGATTTGATGATCCCCCCAGTAACCTATATAGGACCAAGGGTCGTCCGGTTCAATGATCTCCCAGTCAAAACCATCTTTGGTCACCCGGTAGGGATTGTAACCGTCAAAGGTGGTGGCGTTGAAGAACTTTAAGATCATACCATCCATAAACTCCGGGTAGGCATGTGCCAAAGCCTCCCAATTTTGAAAAATATCCCGCCAATTTCCCTCGTAGTCGAGAATCTTCGAACCGTCCAGTTCACTTTGGGTATTTATGGAGAAGATGTTCCAAGGTCTACTGGGATCTCCGTGCCTGCGACTGAATTTTAAAGGCAGATATTCCCTGGATAGACGTTCAACGTCCTTATCTTTAAAAGTTTTGGACAACGCAACCAAACGGTGTAGGGAGAAGGTCTCAGATAGTTCCGTAAAGGTGTCCTTATGAGTGGCAAACAAAGATTGGTTTGCTTTGGATAAATACTTGATAAAATCTTCTTTTTCAATCTGATAGTTGTAATCAAAAATGCCCCCACGCATAATGTTGAAGAGCGTATTGGAAAAATGTCGGGCATCCCCAAGGTTATCCCCCGTATGTTGGAGACCGTCCGAGGCTGCCGTAAGCCCTATCAATTCTTTTGTTCCCAAAGCAATGTCTTGGAAAACCAGTTCCTGTAAAGCCTTTGGATTCCCTAAGGCATGGGAGAGCTGTAGAATATCGCTGTGGTCTTGGTTTACATTGGCCACAATTGCCCATTGCCTTTTCCCATTTGCGGAAAGGACACTTTTTTGATTTACAAAATAGGCTCCTTTTTCCCCCTTTATATCGGTTTCTTGGAGTAAAGGTCGCCCATCCCTAAAATTGTCCAATTGTAGGGAGGATACCAAATAAGTAGCTCCCTCCATGCCCAGGCTCCACACAATATTGGCCTTTAACGCTTCGCTGGGTTCCGCTTTGTCTACAATAAGGGCGCTCAACGCATATATGCCTACACCGGAATCCTCCAAGAGTTCGTTTCTTTTGTAAGCATCTACCAGGTTACTCGCTCTGTTCTGCATATCGCTGCCAACACCATAGGGAACAATGTTCTGGATGCCGTCCAAGATGTCCGCGGCAATAGGATTTGGGGAATTGTTGATAAGTGTTGCCCTGCGGACAAAACCGTAACCATTGCTCGAGTTCCATTGGTAACTAAAGGTCAGTTGCAAATCATGATTGATTTCTTCAAATATGATTTTGTTGCCCATGGTACTTTTGTAGAGATTACGGGTTATCCTATAATTGCTCTGGTTTCGTTCGGAAAAGGGCTCCCAAAACACCTCCGAACCCTTCCATTGTACGGCTAAAATGGTCTTGCTACCCGTGATTTCCTTGGACTCGGTGATTTTATCGTCCGTATAGTAGGGAAATAGGGCATATTGGGCATTTTTTCTCCCGGCGCTTAATCCGCCATTGCTGGAAATGAACATCCAATGATTGCCATCGCTCACAATGCTCATAAAGAAAGGACGCATCTGCCCTATATTGGCTATTTTAAAATAGGGATCACCGTCTATCTTCACTTGTGTCACCGATTGTTCGATATCCTTTTCGATAGCCGTGCGCGCGTTCGTCGAATCCGTGGTTATAGACATTCTTTTCGTTTAGGATTGGTGGTTTTAGTTATATACTCCTTCCATTTTAAAACTCGAAATTTCAACTTGTCCTTTTTGTCCCTGTTGTCGTTAAATTTTATCACCGTAGCTACGGCTATGCCGAGAAAATTTGCCTAAACAGGAACAAAAATCACTGCCTGGATTCTCTCGAATTTCAAAACGGAATGAGTATAAAAAGGCAACATTTATAAAAAGTCAGCCTTTTTTATTTAGACAATGGGATCTGATACTTTTTTACATGGGTTAGTTTGAGGCCTCAACTATTCTGATGTTGTTTATGATTACACCTCCGGCACCGGGATTACCGGTAGCCAAATTAATATCAAAAAGGATGGTTCCTGTGGCACCGTCCGGTACTGTAAAGGGTATGGTGAATTCCGTAAAAGTAGTATCATTTAGGCCTCTGGTTTCTAAGTTATTCTCTGAAATGTCGACATTCGTAGATCCCAATACCTGAAGTTGGGATTGGACCGCGGTCGCCATGAGAGCGTCGGATAATCTAAGGCTAAATTGAAACTCGGCGTTCGTTAATCCGGAAAAATCGATTCCGTCTGCTTGTAATCTGTGAATAAAGGCTCCGCCGGTAGCATTTACCAAAACAAATTCCAGTCCTCCACCGGTTTCTCCACCGTCGGCCAAATAGTTTACGTTTACCTCTGCCGTTTTTGTGGCCGCATCGGCAAGCGGGGTCCAGTTTCCTGACGTATCCGTGCTAAAATCTTCTTCATAAGCGGCGTTTCCTCCAGTACCTCCGCCGCCACTATCTACCGTATAGAAAAATACGTTGTCCACAAAGATGTTCGCCTCTACACCATCCCCCAGAACGTCAAAGATGATCTGGTTGATCGTTGGATCGTCCGGTAACGCACCCTCACTGCCGAGTGAAGGTACCAGGTCTGCAAGGGCCACATCGATATTGTTCCATTGACCGCCCGTTAGGTTCACTTCCACGTCCTCCCTGGAGACGGGGTCCGTGAAGGAAATAAGGCCGGCCCGGAACGATACATCCTCGGCCACCCAAATGTCCATTGCGAAGTTGGTCCTTCCAGTAAGGTCAAAACCTGTATCGTTCTGTAGCCCCACGAAATTGGTATCGGCATAGCTCCATACGTCGTCTCCGGCCACTTGGATTTCGGAGAAGGCAGCCCCACCATCGTTGCCAAATGCCCTAGGATTGGTCCCCATCGGGTTGGTATAGGCGTTACTGAACACCGAGGTCACGTTGGCGGCAAGCTGGGTCGGCACAGGTGCGGCCATTGTAGGCTCGGTGGCCGTACCACCGCTATCGGTAGTATAGAAAAATACGTTGTCCACAAAGATGCTCGCCTGGACCCCATCGCCCAGAACGTCAAAGATGATTTGGTTGATAGTAGGATCGTCGGGCAATGCGCCTTCACCGCCGAGTGAGGGTACCAAATCGGCAAGGGCCACATCGATGTTGTTCCATTGACCGCCCGTTAAGTTCACCTCCACGTCCTCCCTGGAAACGGGGTCGGTGAAGGAAATGAGACCGGCCCTGAACGAAACGTCCTCGGCCACCCAAATGTCCATTGCGAAGTTGGTCCTTCCAGTAAGGTCAAAACCTGTATCATTCTGTAGCCCTACAAAATCGGTGCTGGTATAACTCCAGACATCATCACCGGCCACTTGGATATCGGAAAACGCAGCCCCGCCATCATTGCCAAATGCCCTGGGGTTTGTCCCCGCTTCGTTGGTGTAAGCGTTACTGAACACCGAAGTCACGTTTGCGGCAAGCTGGGATGGCGCTGGTGCGGCCATTGTAGGTTCGGTGGCCGTTCCCCCGCCATTGTCTCCTGTGGTCTGGGAAATATTATCTACTAAGAAAGTACCCTCAACTCCAGGGTTGGCATTGAACCCTATAAATAATACCATTTCACCATATTGACCGTCGGGGACCAATGCCTGGCCATTTTGGGGATCTCCATCAATAAAACTGGCTACCCCATCAGTGGCAAAGTCAAAACCTAACGTTTCCCAACCTGAACCCGTATGGGTAGTTCCAACCTCTACATCCCGGGCTCCACCAACTCCGCCCTCAAACTTGACCAAAACGGCGATTTCCACTGACGAGAATAACTCCAATTGAATCGTCTTGTTTTCACCGCTAAAGTCCACTGCGGTTCCCAATGGAAATTGTATATTTTGGAATTGACCACCTCCAGCTACCATTTGTCCAACATTGGTGGTGTTTTCATTGCCCGTTTGCGGGTTTGTCACTATGGAGAACCCAATATTGTCGCCCTCAATGGCATCGTAATCTATATTGCCCCCATCAAAAGTAATGGGTAAGGCCAATGGGGTAGGGGCTTCTGGGATGTCGATCGTAATATCGTCTTCAAAGATATCCGAGGCCCCGGCAACATTGGAGGCCGTTAAGGTCACCGTGTAGGTGCCGTTTTCCGCAAAAGTTTTAACCGGATTGATTTCAGTGGACGAGGTCCCGTCCCCAAAATCCCACTCGTAAGTCTGAGTGTTTTCCGAGGTATTTAAAAAACTGACTACATTGGCATTGTTTTGGGTAAATGTGAATCCTGCAGTTACGGTTGGGACAACTTCCTCATCATCATCCTCGCAACCTGAAAAGGACAAAGCCAAAATACAGAATGTGATATTCCTGAGGTGTTTACATAGTGGTTTCATATCTGTTCCAATTTTTGTTTTTTGTTGATTATGTCACTTCCCATGCCCCGGGTTTGACACAAAATTTATCTTGCTCTGTGGTACGGTTCTTTTACCCAATATCTGGACGGATAACGGCTATTTTAGTTCACAATCCTATTTCGATATACCCTAACATAGTCTACTAACATGGTCTGTGGAAAAATGGTTTCGCTATTGGGAGATCCCGGCAATTCACCACCTATGGCCAAGTTTAGGACAATGTAAAACGGGCGGTCAAAGATCCATTCGCCTTCATCGTCGGTTTCTTCCGCAATATCTTCCGGGGTAAGGGTCTGGTACAAGGTGTCGTCCACGTAGTAGTTAATGTACTCTGGTGTCCATTCGATCCCAAAAACATGGAATCCTGTATCAAAAC
Source organism: Bacteroidota bacterium (assembly GCA_039819225.1). Classification (GTDB taxonomy): domain Bacteria; phylum Bacteroidota; class Bacteroidia; order Flavobacteriales; family Flavobacteriaceae; genus Ulvibacterium. Next base: position 13,372 of record JBCBSN010000057.1, read on the forward strand.
GGTCGTTTTCCAATTCAAAATCCTTGGATATCGCATCTCCCCCGGAATAACCGGGCCCGTGTACGCTGCCCAAGACAACGGTAGGTTCATCGCCAACGTACTCCATAATGTCTATTTCACCACAGGCCGGCCATGGGTTTTCATCGCAGTTGTTTCCCAATAACCAAAAGGCAGGCCAATAGCCTTGTCCAAAGGGTAGCCGCATACGCGCTTCAAAGCGACCATAGGCCTGTTCAAGAATTCCCTCGGTCTTTAAACGGGCGGAGGTGTAACTACTTCCGTTAAAGTTTTCCTCTTGAGCGGTAATCAATAGAAAACCATTTTGAACGGTTACGTTTTCCGTGCGATCCGTATAGTATTGTAATTCTTCGTTGCCCCATCCGGGAATACCCTCTGCGGAACCATCGCCAATATCAAAGGCCCATTTTTGGGGATCCGGGGCACCATCCACATCAAAATTGTCTTCCCATACCAAATCATTAAAAGTGGCTACGGTCTGGGTATCATCGGTTTCGCAAGCGGTAACGAAGCAAAATATGCCTATGAAAAATATGAAACGATGTAAGACAGCTTTCATATGTTTGTTTAAAGTGATATGTCTCATAGCTCTTTAAGGTTTATAATAGGTTATTGCACCGAAAAAAAGATGTTATCCACGGATATGTTGGCAATGGTGCCGTCCGTGACAAAGAACAACAGACCTAATCCGGATCTGTCGGTCAACCCCTGAAAATCAGAAAGTGGAATGTCAAAGGTTACCCATTCTCCTGCCATTAATTCGGTTGAAGGGATTGTGAACGATGACCCTGTTTCCTGGCCATTGAGAAAATTATTGAGTTCCAAACGGATGAAATCATCCGGATCAACGGCTTCGTCCACCCTAATTTGAAGACTAAGGTTGGTCATTTCGGAAGCATTGATCCTATTTTCCTCGCTAAAGAAATTGATGCTTACAAAATTTAGGTTGGTATACCTAATTATGTGGTTGCCATCCACATCAAGAAAGGGATTGTCATTTTCATCAAATGCCCCTCCCTGGGTTGTTGAACCTACGAAAAAACCGTTAAAATTATCAACGGGGACATCAGTAAACAGATCACTAAATAACGAGATTATTTGGGCCGTTTCAGAGGATTCCACTAAAACACCCCCTTCTGCCAAAACCCCTGTAATCGCTGCGGTTATTTCCGCGGAACCCAGACCTACCACGGTCAGCTGCCCTAGGTCGTTGACTACGGCCACACTTGGATTCGAAGTCATAAAATCAAAATAAGAAGGCGCCAGTTGAACGGTTTGATTTCTTCCCGACCCCAGATTAAATGTTTGGCGCAGGGGCGCAATATTTAAGGTTTGCCCAACTATTGAGGGAAACTGGCTATTATTTCCGCCAAGGATGGAAGGCCTTGGTTGTCCTATGGTGCCCAATTTTTCAAACCTAAGCTCATCGATCCAGAAGGTATAGCCCGCACCACCGGTACTTAACGAACCAGCTATAAAAGAAAATAAGCCTCTTTCTTGGGTTAATTTAGACGGGTCGGGAATAGGAATGATGACTTTTTCCCAGTTTGTCGTTAACCTAACGTTCGTTAACTTAACAGCGAAAGGGTCTGTTGTATCAAAGTCGGTTCCAAACCCGAATTCGGCTACGGTGGCGGTGGTAGATCCTTTTAACCAAAACGTCAAGGCATCGAATTGCGTTAAATTCCTGCCGTCTCCTCTATCCCTAAAAATACCCCCCACTTGAAATCCGTTCGGGTTATCCGCAGAAGGGACATCTATTCTTATGGAAGCGCTGCCTTCATAAGCCTCATCGCTGGTAGTATCAAAAGCGTCGGTATCGTATCCTTCTTCAGGGTCAAAGGATTCAAAAAACTCATCCGTAAGACCCACTGGGTCATCGGTGTAGATTTCACCATTGACCGAAAATGTAGCAAACTGTACCTCATCCGAAAAATCCCGTTCACAGCTTAAAACCCCGACCATTCCCAGGCCCAAAAATAGTAGCTTACCCCAGTGCGTATTTGTGTTGTTTTTCATTTTCCAAAGGTTTATTTCCCGATGTTTATATGTATGTATGTCATAATCTCCCATTCACTGCCATTATCGAACCCGGCAGGGCTAAGGATTTGGTCCATGGGAAATTCATCTGCGGTCAGGTTGGGCAAATACCGTGGCGAGAACTCGTTGAGTGAACGCCAAATCCCTCGTATACCTATTTGCGTGCTCGGTAAGATAAACCAGTCCGGTTTGCCCAAGGTGGTGGAGAGATCCAACATGAGTTGTACGGGAAACGTAAGGTTGAAATCACGATGGTAATCGAAAGGGCCCCAGTCGTTTATTTTTTGTTCGTAGTGCAGTTTAAAGTTTTTGTACAGCAGTCGAACATCGCCGCCAAACCGCTTGATCAATCGATCGGAGTCGCCATTGCCCTGTCCATTGCCGTAATAGAAGTTACCGATGATTCCAAAGTCCGGTCCAATTTTGGAGACCATTCTGGAATGTACTTCCCAGAGATCTTCCGCTGGTGCGGAATTGGGAAAGGCGAAAAAGGTCCTATCCGCCTGGAAACCAATGTGGGCATCCATGGTAGTGGGCAAATGCCGGTATACAAAGCCCAAGTTCATGGCAAAGGGGGCGTCTTCCGCCCGGTCGTTATCCCACTCGTACATCCAAGTACCCGGTGTTGGATCGTAGGTAAGCAGTATTTCCCCAGCAGTGGTTTCCCTGTTGGCCCTCACGGCAAAGGGGTCGTCAATAATGTTCCTTAAGCGACCCGGCCCTTGCACATCTTGGGGCATGGCCTCCACAAGTGGTTTTTGCCACATGAAATTGGGCGCAATCTGAAAGTTTCCAGTAGCGACGGTGAACCCGGAAAAAATACTGGTTACATTGCCGCTTCCGGTATCCCGAAGTTTCCATCCGGTAAAAGTCAAGGTTTGATCGGCACCGCCATTGGCGATAAGGCCCATGGTCGATGCTTGCCCATACCAATTGAACTTGCCGCCTTCATAGGTAATCTTGGCCTTGCCGCCCCAGTTATCGCTGGACTGGATTCTATCTTCAAAGACCACATAATTCCCTGGGGTTCCGCGTACGTCCTGAAAGGCGATACCGTTTACAGGGCTACCGGCCCAAATACCGCCCACTTCAATACCGAATTTACCAAACTCCCTTTCCAAGGCTACCGAGGCACGTTCCGTAGGCCACGGTGGGATAACCCCACTGCGGATTTGATTAGGATCCAGTTCCCGTCTTCCGTTATCATCCAAGACCACTTCGGTCTCAAAATCCCTATGGTAAATACCCGTAACTTTTGTTTTGCCCACATGCGTTCCATACTTAAAAAGCATGGTAGGGTTTGCTCCCCACCACAGTTGTGGGCCTATAGCGGCCTTTAGGCCCTTTAAGGGGCCCTTTCCATCGATTTCGGCTCCCAGGATTTCACCGTTATAGATGTCTAAATTGGGACCATAGTTGGCTTCTGGATAAAATCCAAAGAAGTCTCCCTCATAGCCCCAATGATAATGTCCGGTCCTATAAAATCCTTTAAGATCGAATTCCTTGGCGTTCCACTCAAATTCCGCTTGGTATACCCTTATCCTATTTACATCGGAGACTACTACATCACCTTGATCGGTACTCACGTCTATGGGTCTTGAGTTGTTCTCGTAAAAAATTTCGTTGATGGGATTTTGTGCCACGTTTCCGACTACGTTAAAATTCACCTCGGCCCTCATATTCGAGGCCGGGTTGCCTTCCACTCCCAAAAAGTAGGACTGCATATGATCGAATCCCAGCTGATTGGGAAAGGTATTGGGATCGTCGGGGTCCGGGGTGTCCGGGGTGGTAATTAAACTGCCCCCGGTACTAAAAGTGGCGAATTTGGCTTGCAGGTTACTTATGCGAAGCAGATTACTGCTTTCTCCCGCCAGGGCCGCCTTGTCTCCACGTGCCTTTAGGACAGCGTCCATTAATTGGATGTTATTAAAGTAGTTTTCTACAAAGTCCAGATTTATCCCTTCTTCATACGGATTCAATTGGTGGGCCTCCTTTAAAGCATAGTAGGCAGCCCTGGGATACAGTTCGTAAAGCCCCCTGGGATCGGTTGCACCCTTGGCACAAATACCGAACCATTCCTCGTTCATGTTATTGGCTCCTGGGGCGGCAAGGTCGCGGGCGTAACCTCCGTTGGACCATGAGGCATTGTTGTCATGCACATCCGCATTTTCCCTATCGTCAAAACCGAACTTCCACCAGCCATCGCTAAATTGAAAGGTAAAGCCCCCAATGGAATTGCCCACTTTGCTCAGGCCGGCAGCATTTTCATAGATTTCCTTCCAGTTGCCGACCATATAGTAGGCTTGGGAATATTGATCCTCCTTGTTCTCAATGGCATTAAAGGCATCTGCGCCGAACTCGGTAAACATCACAGGCATGTCCAACTTGTCCTTCACCACTTGGAACATGTCGCCAAAGGAAAGGCCACGGTATGTATTTGTTCCATAGATGTCCACATCCTTGCATTCTTCGGCTACAATATCTATGAAGAGCACGTCGCCATTACAGATGGCTACCGGATGAGAGGGATCTATGGCCTTCATTTTCTTTGCGGCCTCGTTCATTAAACGGTACATGGGCCTCCCGCGGCTTTCACCTATATATTGTATCCGGCCCTCATCGTCCGGGAAATCCTCGGTTTCCGCCCCCGCCCAAAAAAGGCCATAATTGTTTTCGTTGCCCAAAAGGTACAAGAGCAACCCAGGCGTGTTTTTGTATCCCTCTACCAGGGCTTCCATTTCATCCATAAGGAACTCTGCGGTTACGGAATCATCGTAGATGGTCACAGGCGTCCACACTCCGTTCAGGGTAAGTCCATACCGTCCAAAGGAATGGTTCAGCATGGTGTAAATGCCATAATTCTCATAGATATATCGTATCCACCGAGCTGGAACACCCGTATACTGGCGAATAACGTTAACCCCCATGTTCTTCAACAAGGACATCTCCCTATCCAAACCGGCTTTGATAATATCGTCCGGTTTTTTCCAAAAAGCGGCATCCACCGTATTGGTGCCAATAGGGATGTAATCCCAGTTCATACCATTGATCATGAAGTCCTTACCATTGACGACCAATTTGGCACCTTGGGCGTCTTTGACCACGGCAACCTGATCGGTTTGGGCCTTTACAAAATAGGATAATAGGAAAACGACTATGACGAACGATTGCTTAAAGGACATTTTCATATGAGCGTATTTTGAAGGATAAACCTAAAATCAAAAAATAGGATTTCCATAAAAAATACCCATACAAAAAACATACATCGTAATTTTTGACACTTTTTAGTATTAAAATCACAGGTAAAATGCGTCAAACTTCCGTTATGCCCGTATTTTTTAAGGAAATGTTAAAAATGGGATGATAATAGGTGATATTTGACTTTTCGAGGCTTTTGTATAGGGATTGTTGAGGTATTTGTAACGTTCGGTACAGCTTTTTTCTACCTATACAACCTATTACACATCCAGAATATAGTTGACTAGGTTTTCCCCTTGCTTCAAATCGAGTTTTTTTCGCAACCTATATCGTTTGATTTCTACACTTCGGGGAGAAATATTTAACAATCCGGC
>JBCBSN010000058.1:0-18717 GCA_039819225.1 Bacteroidota bacterium
CCATACCCTGTTACGAGCTATAGTGGACAAGACCTTGGATCTTACTTCCTATATCATTTCCCTTTCTTTGGAAGAAGCGGTATCCGAGGGCCAGTTTGCCGAAGGAAACTTTTTCAGTAAGCAACAACTGCAGGTGTGGAAGGCGCATTCCCCCAAAAAATACGTATTCACCTCGCATAGGGTAATGCAAATTCTCTACGATACCATTCCGGAGACCCTGCATGGCTTGGCACAAGACCCCATAGAAATCCCCGCATTAAAAGCATAGGTATGGAGCACAACAGTACGTTTCCCATAAAACAATCGGAACTCACCGCCCTGCGCAACGAGGCATCTTCCTATCTCAAAGGGGTGCAGTGGGAGCAAGGGCGCAAGGCCCGGAGCAGGAACAAGGATAAAAAGGACGATTCCATTCTGTTGTACCTTTCCAAGGCCACTGGGAATGCGGCCAATTCGGTAATCTCCGTTTCCAAGACCATACTTTCCCTAAAAAAGCGATTGTTGCCGGACTCCGTAGCCATTCCCCTGCAGTTGAACAGGGCCCTTTATGCGCTACAGGAGGGGTTAACCATGGGCATTTGGCTAAAGGACAGTTATTTTGATGCTTCCGGTCTTTCGGCACTTAATGAGCGCAAATCCACCTTGGATGCTTCCGGCAGAAGGGAGTATGATGGAAAATTGCAGACTGCGACCGCTTTTATGCTCCATGGAACCGCTTGCAAGATCTTGTACGATCTGCAATCCGTGGTTTCGGATGACCTATCGGTGATGAAGAACAAGTTTGCCGGTATTCCCGAAGTGTCGTTGATGTCGCCCTTAAAGGGAATTTCCTGCCTGCTGTTCTATTTTGATAAGTACCTGGCGCATCCGGAGATTATTGTATCGGATACGGATGTTGTGGACTTCACACATGTCTTTTTCGAAACCCTTATTAGCGAGATACAGTTGCGCCAAAGTATGCTGGACTATACGGAGACCATCACCGATCGCACCTATAAACTGGAGCAGAGCGATTTTGCCATATCGGGTTGGGACAACGTATTCGAGGGTACGGCCAAAAGTGTGGAGTTCAACAAAGTACGCTTCGAGGAAATTGTGGGCAATCGCGATGCCAAACACTTTGCCCGCCGTTTGACCGAGCGCATGTTAAGCTATGATTTCATCGCTAAAAAGAATCCCTTTCAGGAACTGGGCGGTTTTATGCCGGTTTTTATGGGGTATGGCATTCCAGGAACTGGAAAGAGTATGCTGATTGCTGCCATAGCCACCCGATTAAAGGAACACTGCACAGAACTGGAAATTCCATTTTTGTTCCATCCTATGCCGGATACCCTGATTTCTACCTTCCAAGGGGGGTCTGCCGAAAAAATGGTACAGTGGATGAAGCCGTTGCAAGATCCGGGCAAGCTTATTTTCGCCCCCATTGACGATGCGGAGAACAACTTGCAGGAACGCACGGCGCAGGGGGTTTCCGCCGGGGTCAAGGAGGTAATAGGCGTATTTTTGCGCTATACGGAAGGTGCCTACGCCGTCAATTATGGCAATAGCAGTATAGGATTGTTCACCAACCTACCTGAAATGTTGGACAAGGCGGTGATTTCCCGGGTGCAGGGGCGGTTTAAGATCGATGGGGCCCGTACCATTCCCGATTTTGTCGATCAAGACTATCTGTGGTGGCGCAAATTGGAGAAGACCATGCCCCATTTTGTGAATATGGAAAATCCACCGCAATATGAATTCCTGAGCGAACAGGGCCTGGCCCAGAATTTAGGGGAACTCCTTAGTAAAACAGAGAAGCCTACCGAGGAAAAGGTGCGTGAGATTTATGAACGGACCGAGGCCAAATACAAGACGGACGAACACCTGTTTTTTGCGGAACTGTACAAGAACATCCAGAAATCTTTTCCGTTCTTTTCTTCCAGGGATATCCGAAATATCCAAAGTGCCATCTCTCTGCGATTAACCGATTTTGACTTGCCCGAAAGCTTGTTTACGGACGCCTCGTTATACTTTAAAAAGGACTACAACACCAAGTTGGATATGTTAAAGCAATTGATGAAGGAGAATATGAAAGGGCTTGACTTTTCGGATATTAGAAGGGAAGAAACCATTCGGTATTTGGATAATGTGGCCACTATTGCGGATACCGACTTTAAGCGTCAGGTAGATGCCCGGGTACATGATATGAACGTGCAACTGGAAGCAAGGCACATTTTTGAATCCGAAGTGGAAGGACCATGAAGCACTTAAGGGAAGCCGGTCTTTTTGGAGGGGGTATGGTGGCGCTTTCAGGTTCCTTGGCCAAACGGTACAACGAGTGCCTGGGGCTCTTGGGGGCAACCTCTACTAAGTTGAAATCCTTCTCCATTGATGGAATGGGATGGAGTCCGGAAATTGCATTGGAAAAGAAGGATAATTTTTATCTCAACAGTGGCCAGGCCAACGTGAACGCCATTATCATTTCGCCCCAGCAGAAGGACAAGGCGGTACATATGCCTTCACATAGTTTTGACAGGGACGTAATGCGGGCGGTCTTTGCGGCCTATGCCCGACAGATCAGGGATATTACCAAGGATGCCGCATTGGTACTGCATTTGGATCAGAAGATAGATACCCTGATCGATCCCTTTGATCTGCTACGCTATAACGAGATTACGGTGACCTTTAGTCTCTTGGGGAATCTGTTGGAAAAACAAATGGAACAGCAGGCCTTTATCGGTCTTTTTAATAGGGAGAACAATTTCATTGATCGTGAAGTACATCAAAAACTATTGCAATCGGCCAAAAAGTATGGTGATCTAAGGGGCAGAAAGTTTCGTTTGGAGCCTTTGCGGTTGCCGATTGGTTCCTTTTATACCAGGGCCTTTGGGGGCGTATTCGTATTACGAGAGACCATGAAGGAAATGTTGATTTTTGAGGACATCAAAACCTTTAAGGCCGCTATAAACGATACGGCACATGATATTTTGTTGTTCCATAAAGATCATGATGAGTTGATCGATGCCTTGGTAGACCATCTGATCTTGGAACAAAATATGCGCAAGATGGTCCGGAGTCCGCGGTACGAGCGTATTAAAAAACACCTTTTTATGGAACATACGCCCAAGACCGATCGTCCCATCCATGAAATCTTGCGGAGTCGGATCCTATTTAAAAAATACCTGAATAAAATGGACGTAACGGCGCGCAAAAGTATTACTAGCCCCGAGCTTTATTTTCAAAAGCTGATTGTGGACAAAAACCTTAAGATGGAAGATATGGTATCAAAAGCCTATATCAAGGCCTTGCACACGCCCCATTCCTCCCTAAAAGAAGAGGAAAAGGAACTGGCTTGGAAGCTTTTGACCAAAATAATGCCCAAAGACCCCGTATATTTATATTGGTACGACAAGGAACAGTTTTATAAAGCTTACTTGGATTGGCCGGAAGATTACCGGGAATGGGTCATTGACGAAATCTTGGAGAACAATAAAAAATATGCATCATGACGTTGGAAATTATCGTTTTTATATTCGCTATCCTTTTTGGGATTGTTTGGTACTGGCGGGAGTCCAAGAACAATAAGTTGTATCGGTTGGCCAACAAGATTACCCATGCCAAGGAACTCCAAATGAAACCGGATAACCAAAAGGGCTTTATCCACCAACAACCTTTTTTATTACGGTTGGTATGGGTTACCCTGTTTTACTCGATTTTTGCGGGCGTAGTAAGTCTGGTTACCCCTATAAACGCCTTTTACATACAGTATTTTGCGTCGGCCATTGTAGGTACGCTAATAGGCACCTATATAGCCTCCGCCTTGGTTTTCGCCAAAAAGACAACGAGCAAGGAAAACATCGAAAAGGTTTTTGAAAAGGGAAAGGAATTTGTGGAAGATCTTACCGATGGTGATGATGAAATACCGCAAGAACCCCAAGCCCAACAAAAGCCCGAGCCGGAGGCCCGGCCCCAGAAATCGGCCCGGGAACGCTTAAAGGACAAGGGAATGATCAAGTGAAATCCCAAATAACAAAAATCAAATTCCAAGTTTGATTGAATTGTGTATAACTGGTCAGGACGCTTATAATGTACCAATTGGTTTTTTAGATGATAGGTCAATATAGAAAATCTGATATTTGATGGAATTCGGAAATAGTTACGTTTATGAATATGTTGAAAATAGAAAGTAAAAATGATAGTATTTAAACGAAAACAACTGCTAATAGGCTCGATCATAGCCCTCCTATGTTGTACGACGTCATCCCTAAGTGCACAACAAAACGATTTTGTGCGGGACTTTGTAGAGCGATTGGAAAATTCACGGAAGTATTTGATTCAAGTGGCGAAGATTATGCCGGAGGAAAACTATCATTTTAAGGCAACACCCGATTCATTGACCTTTGCCGAGAACCTAATGCATATAGGGTTTGCTATGGACTGGCATTGTCAGTCCCTATTGGGTGGACGGACATCCCGGGATTGGCATACGGACACCGTGTACAAAGTGGGTAACAGATCTAAGGAGGAGTTGATCCGCATCATAGACCGGACTTTTGACGAGACCATAGCTTTTATGAAAAGCTTTGATGCGGCCCATCTTAAGGGTGAGCTGGATTACTTTGGGTTGAATAGGACAAAGCGGCAAATATTCATGTTATTAGCCGATCATATCACCCATCACCGAGGGCAAATGCTCGTTTATTTGAGACTGAACGGACGGGTACCGCCCAGATATGTTTTGTTTCAATGATTTGCGAGACCTGCAAGGTTTCCAAAACCTTGTAGGTCTAAGAACCAAAAAGATAAATTGAAAAAAATGATCAAATCCTATTGGCAAAAAGGGAAAAGACAAAAAAAGATTATCATCTTTGGAGGGCTTCTTTTGCTATTGCTCCTTTTCTTCCTTCGGGACGATTATCAACCCGCGCTATTGTTCCTCAGGAAATACATTTTTATCATCCTGTTTTCCGGGCTATTCCTTTGGTTGATGTTATCCCGGTTTCGTAGGGCCCCCTCGGCGGGAAGAAGAATACTGATACTCATTGGTATTTTTGCCTTTTTTACGCTTTTTTGGTTTTTGGGTAGGCATTTGGGCCTTTACCGGTATATGCAGACCTACAATGTGTATAGTAACCTGAACAAAATACAAATACACGAATTGCCCCTTACCCAGAACGAGCGCATTCAGCCCTTTAACAATATTGTGACCATGGCCTATGAATCCATTGGGGAGACCCAGGAGATATCCCTGCCCCAGTTGGTCAGGGTTTCGGGGACCAACCAATGGACTATGGCCGTACAGCCTGCGGAAGAATATTACTGGCAGCGCATTAGCGACAATACAGAGGAAATATTTGCCGTGGAGAGTACTTCACCTTTTCCGCGCTTTTCCAGCGAAAACCGTATCCCGGTCACCTTCTCCATTGGGGAGTCGCTCGCTTTTAGTCGCAATACATACAATGCCGTGGTACAGCGCTTCAATATTTTTCAACTCTTTACCATGCAGCCCAGTGATGTTTTCTATATGAAGAACGATGCCGGGAAATGGGTGCAAGTAGTGAGTTTGGTAAAATGGAACGGCTTTTTCTTTCCATACCCAACATATGGAGGGGTGATGGTCATTGATGCGGGAGAGCATAACTTCACGGATTACCTGGAGCGCATCGCCATTGGGAAGGGCACCTATATACCCCCTTCCAAAATCAAGGAATATCCCTTTTTACGGGGCCAAAATACCCTTTCCGAAGAAGTATCCCGCATACAGGCCCAATCCCTTCAGTTTTTGGGAGGGTTTACCGATCCCCTGCCTTGGAATATGAAAACGGCAGTTAAGATTCCAGAATTACCGGATGACCAAAATCAACAGCCCTTCGTGACCGATTTTGATTTTGAGGGAATACAGGGAACGGCACAAGGTGGTTTGTACCATTGGTTTGGCCTGGAGCCTATCGGTGAGGAGCGCACTAGTTTGGCCTTCAGCGTGCTGATTCCCGCAGATGGGACAAAGGAACTTTATTACTATGATCACGCCAGTAAAAAGGAGGGCTTGGCCGGGGTATCCGCAATGCCGTTAAAGGTAAAGGAGTCTAGAAAGGAATACGATTGGTCCGTGAACAAGCCTGTGGAATTTAGGCCCTTTATTAAGGAAATAGCGGGCCGTAAACGACTTTTTGTATTGGGCACGGTGGCCGCCGTACGGGACGGTAGCAGCCAATTTGATGGAGCGGCTACCCCAGATTTGGCCCTTGTGGATGTAGAATATAGGGACGTAATCTGGATCGATGCCAAGCATCCCTCCAATTGGACTACTACGATTTTGGATCAATTGGGCGAGACTTGGAAAGCCTCAGAACGGTTAACGGACAGTGATCTGTATCCTGACAAAAAGGATGTGGATATGCATACTATCCAAGTATTGGATAGTATGGTTCATGAAAAGGAGTCCATGGAGTTGCCCAAAAACGCTTTGGATAGCGTTTCCCAGTAGGTGTTTGTCTGCCCCATAGTCTATATTAAAACCCATTGTAACCATAGCCTCCATAACCATTAGGTCGATACACCTCCGCCCTTTTTCGGTCTTTTAAGAAGAATTCTTCGGTCACATAATCCATGGCCTCTTTTTCAGTGTCCGTGTCCTCTATGCGCCATCCCTTGTTTTTATAAAAGGGTTTGGCGGTCAATTCCGTATTATCCTCAAACACTACCAGCCGCATGGTAAAATTACGGTCGTAATCGTTGTTGTCCCTGGTCTTAAAGTAGAATCCGGTATAGGGGTTGCCGCGATAGGTCAAGGGACGCTGTCCCACAAAAAGTACCGAATCCCTAAGCGGTCTATAAGGTCGTTTTTCAAACAGTAGGGACTCGGCCATGGATTTGGGATTTCGATAGGCTTCCGGAAACATGTCCAAACGGTCTATTTCTTTGAACTTATGGAACAACAACAAACGGCTATGTCTATCCTGGGCAAGTTTGGCAAGCATTTCTTTGGGAAAGCTAGATCCGTTTCTTGCCAATACTTGCGCATAGGCGGTACTTACCTTGGAATCCTTTATAAGAGACAAACGATCAAAGAACCGTTTTACTTCGTGTTCGCCGACAAACGGATACAAAAGCACAATATAACTTTCCAACACCCCGTTTAATCGCGACCTACTGTTGCGATAGTTACGGGAGCCTTTTTGGGAAGATAATGCCATTTGCCGCTTTAATTGGATCCTGGCATCATTAATGATCTGTTTTTTATACCTTTTATACTCTTTTGGCTTTACCAGACCTTTATTTTTCAGTTGTGCCAGTAATGAAAAAATACTGGGCTTGTACTCTTCAATAGTACTGTACTCCAGGAGTTGTGGCAACAGGTTTTTGGCCAGGGGAAGACTGTCCTTGTAGGGGGTAAAGATAGCCCGGATTTCAAAAGTATTGGTGGGCAAGGGGAGATCCCTGGAAAGAAGCTCCAACAAAATCCGTGTGGCTTCATCATCCTGCTTATTGGCCAAGACCTGAAGCACTTTTAACTGCGCTTGGGAGTTGTTGTAGGAGTCCAGGTATAACTGTTTCAGAAAAGGGATAACTTTTGGATGGTCCAATGCGCCCATTTGTTGGATTAAATAAGATCGGATGTGCTTCTTATCTTCTGGGAAATCAAATTGGGAAATATAATACCGTAGGGAGTCTACATGTTTGTTTTGGAACTGCAGCAGTCTATACCCTTCAAGGACAATACTGTCATTGGCCCTTAGACCGGCAAAAAAGGAAGGGGTCTTATCCACCAGTACATCCTTGCCCACCACAGTGTCCGTTGGGCGGAAATTTTCAAAGAATTGTTTTGCAAACCTGGAGGGCCCTAATATGGTGTCCGTTTGCGCCTTTAGCTCGTAGAGGCGCCCATCCGTCACCACATTTTTTATGAGGATACCCCGGGTGCTGGCCGTATCCGTTAGGGTCATTTCCAATACATGGCTTCCATTGGCGAGCAGCGTATCCCTTTCTTTTTGAATTACAAAGCCCTTTTTTTGGTACAATTTCCTGCGCTTGGCCCATACGGAATCAATATGAAGGAACATCCTAAAATCGTGGGCCTTGTTCAATTCTACGGTAATTGCCTCGTTGTCCCTGTTCTGGTAAATTGTTTTTTTAGTATAGGCCTGGTAAGGCTTAAGTCGATTTCTTCCCGTGCGGTACATGGCCTCGCTATCCACAAATTTAGGGGGCCTTATCGAAGTGATGGTGGTAAAGAACAAGGCGGTGTCCCTTACTTTTTGGAAGGAATCCCGATAAGTTTTCTCTTTTATGGCAAAGGATTTAAAAAACGTAACGGCCTTGACGGTATCCTGGGTTACGGCGCCCATCAGAAAATAGTTCTCACGATGGAACACTGTCCTTAGATGAAGTTTTTTATGGCCCAAGGAATCCAGGATCGCTCTGGAGACCAAACTATTTTTTGTCCCTGGGGCATAGTGTATATCGGTCTTCAATTTTAAATCTTGATAAAACCGTTTTTGGATCTGCTTGAGCTCAAAGGTGTCCTCTTCTATAAAATTAAAATCGTTAAGACTAATTTTTTGTAAAAAGTAATAGTCGTGCCCAATACTGTCATACCCCTGGATCAAACGGTTTCCTTTGCGGTCCCGGTTGGGAAAGGTATACAGCGAGGGCATCGCGATCTCAAAGTCCCCCGTTCCGGAGACCACTTTAGTCCCTATTTTTTTGTGGGGAAAACGGATACTGTTGAAAATAGTGTCCGAATGGCGGGAGACATAATCTCCCTGGCCGCCCATTTTAAAGATGATCATTTCTAGGGGTGTGATAAAAATTTGATACCGTTGGCGGTTGCCGTTCTTCAGTTGGTTTTTAATATCCAGCCCTCTAAAACCGTTTTTTGCTATCCAGGTCTTCTCCAAGATTTTCCCCGGTATATTCTCAAAAAGAAGTTGGTCCACGTCCTCCAATGTATAGGCACCTTCCTTATGTAGTGCGGAAAATATGGGGATACGGTTTACCATTACATAGCTGCCATTGGCAAGATCGGGGGAAATATAGGTGGTATTTCGGTGTTCCGCCACCGGATAGAGTTTGTCCGGCAACAGCATACTAAAAAAACCATCGTCCGTAGTCCGCGGGGCATATAGGTTTTGCTTTACGGAACGTTCAAACTTTTCCTTGAGTCGCCTTCCCTGGACGGTTGCCTTTGATCGCAAAGGCCTTACGGTATAGCCCATATCCCGTAACATCTGTATAACCCCTTTATCCCCGGGCAGGTGCGCTGCCCCAATACCGGTAAACACCTTGGCGGTGGGCATTATGGAATCCAGTTGCCTTGCCATGTTCCGGTTGCGGATAAAGAGCATATTTTCAAGGTAATACCGGGTATACATAGCTTTGTCCAGTGAATCCAACAGGTTGATGTTCCTGTTTCTATAGGCATCCTGAAGCAGGGTCATGGGATCCTGTTCCTGCATTTTCTTCTGCAGCCATTCATCCGGCTTTTGCTTCATGGCGTTTAGGCTGGCACGGCCCACCAATGCGGTGGACTCCTCCAGATTTTCCAAGGCCACTACTTTTTTGCCCAATTTTTTACCGGTCTGGTAAATGAACATATCCAGATAGGTCTCTTCCTCAAAGTTTTGTGAAAAGGCGTCGCTTCTGTAGAGAATATTGTTTACCCTATAGTCCTCAAAGGCCAGGTAGGCGGCAAGCTGTTCTTTTTTCGGGGCCTTTAGGGCAAAAGAATACCGATAAAACCCTTTGGGTTCAAAACCTTGCCCGCGGCCAAGACTGGCATAACTTAGGTCTTCGCCAGCTTCTAGCCAAGTGCCCGGATCAGACTCCAGGGCCACTATTTGGCTTTGATCCAAGGCCTTGTAGAAGACATCGTCCAAGCGAAATGCAATACGCCTGCTTACATGCATAGTGCCGTATAGATAGGAACTATGCTCCAGCCCGTTCCCCGAGATTTCCCATAACAGGCTATTTTCCTCCTGGGCGAAAGCGGCAATTTGGAAAAGAATCAATATCGGAGCAATAAAACGCATAGTCTTCTTTTGGCCCTTAGCTGTCTGTCTTTAAAATAAAAGGCATTAGGGAAGAGATGGCAAATTACAAAGCAAACTAAAAATAGGGAAGTGTATTCGGTATCCTATCCCTATAAACCGTTAAAAATCATATGTCCTTGGTATAACGGGGTTTATAGGGCAGTATTTTTGGAAGCCTCTTCTTTTTTAAGGTATACACGGCTATGGACAAGGCTTTCCGGATAATTTTGCTGCAGGAAGGCGATCAATTTTTCTCGGACCATAACGCGTAGTTCCCAAGCCTTGCCGGAATCCTTGGCACTCATTAGCGCACGTACCTCCACATAATCGGCCTTGGAGTCTGTAAATTGGATGTTGCCTACCTCGCCATCCCATTGATCTGTGCCTTTTAGGATACGGTCCAGTTCTTGGCGCAGGGCATCCGCTGGTACCCGGTAATCCAGGTATAGATAAACCGCTCCCAGGATATCGGCAGAAGTCTTTGTCCAGTTTTGAAAGGGCTTTTCAATGAAGTACGTAGTAGGGATGACCAATCGGCGTTTGTCCCAAATCTTGAGGACCACATAGGTAAGGGTAATCTCCTCGATGCGGCCCCATTCGCCCTCCACAATAACAACGTCATCCAGTTTTATGGGCTGTGTTATGGCAATCTGGATGCCTGCCAATAGGGTACCGATCATTTTCTGGGCAGAGAACCCTATAATGATTCCGGCTACTCCGGCCGAAGCAAAAATACTTACCCCCACATCACGGATGCCCTCAAAGCTCATAAGGGCTGCGGCTATGGCCAATAGGATGACCACAAAAATGATGACACGTTCCAAAATGTTGAACTGAGTATATATACTCCTTGCCTTATAATTGTCCTCGGCCTCAACATCTTGCCTGTCCAGGATTAATTGCTTCACCATTTTTAGCGCTCTGATAATAAGCCAGGTCAGCGAAAACAACAGGAGCAGGGTGCTTAACTTTCGAAATCCATAAGTAAAGTCCTGAAGTCCAAGGAGTTCCCTTAGCGACTCCATCCGGATGATTAGGGAGAATAAAATTAGGAACAAGGGAGCACTTACCTTTTTTACGGAATCCTCGGGAATCAAGTATTTGGGATTCCTTCCGTAACGTCGTAATAGGCGCATAATGGCCAAATAGATCAAAAGGAACAGGATAATGGTAAGCGTAAGGTATATAGGGGAGAGGTTATTTTGGTTCTCAAAAAAGCTGGATAACATAAGAAACCATTTTAAACGGGTTCATGCAAAAGGGGGATTCTATTAAAAGACCTTTTTTAATCCTGGCCCAAGGATTGATTGTTTCTATGGTAAAATTAGAAAACAATCGCATTAATGGGAATGAAGTTGGGTCGCTTACTGTATTTTTATGACCAATAAAAAAGGAAAATCGCGTGAAAGGTGTATTATTGGTCAATTTAGGCTCCCCAGATAGTCCGGATCCAAAGGATGTAAAACCATATTTGGACGAATTTCTAATGGACGAAAGGGTCATAGACGTGCCCAACTGGCTGCGGAATATTATCGTCCGGGGAATCATCTTAAGAACGCGTCCTAAAAAATCAGGGGAGGCCTACGCAAAAATCTGGTGGGAGGAAGGCTCACCTTTGATCGTAATCTCCCGGCGTTTTGCCAAAAAGGTAAGGGAAAGGTTGGAAATTCCGGTATCCTTGGGGATGCGGTACGGCAGTATAACGATCAAGAATGCGCTGGGCGAATTGAAGGAAAAGGGAGTGGACGAGGTGTTGTTGGTTCCCTTATATCCGCATTATGCCATGTCTTCCTACGAAACCGTGGTGGTCAAGACGATGCAGGAACAACAAGAGCATTTTCCGGGACTTCGGTTAACCACCCTGCCCGCATTTTATAAGAATAAGGGCTACGTAGAGGTACTTGCCCAGAGTATTGCCGATGGACTAAAGGATTTTGACTATGACCATGTACTGTTTTCCTATCATGGGATTCCCGAAAGACATATCCGTAAGAGCGACCCTACAAAATATCATTGCAAGATTGATGATACCTGTTGTGAAATCAACTCTGTGGCCCACCATACCTGTTATCGCCACCAATGTTTTGATACCACTCAAAGGGTAAATGCGGTATTGAGGTTGCCAGAGGATAAGTGGAGCAATTCCTTTCAATCGCGCTTGCCCAATGACCCCTGGTTGAAGCCTTATACCGATTTTGAGTTTGAACGCTTGGCAAAGCAGGGCAAAGAAAATTTGGCCGTGGTTACCCCGGCTTTTGTGTCCGATTGCCTGGAGACTTTGGAGGAGATCGCCATGGAAGGGAAACACCAGTTTATGGAAGCCGGTGGGAAGCAATATAAACATATTCCTTGCCTAAACGATGATGAAGCTTGGGTAAACATAATGGTGCAATGGGTGCAGGACTGGCAGGAGACCGGGAGGTTGCCCTAATAATCGATGAACCCGGTACAGTTTTCAAAACCAGACAGGGTTAAGAACAGTATACAGTTGGCAAAAATCTTATCGGAACAGCTTGGGACGGAACCCATTGGCCGGCTTTTGGTAAAACAGGCCGTACCTGCCAGTATCGGTATTTTGGTCATGTCCCTTAATATCCTGGTCGATTCTATTTTTGTGGGTAATTGGATCGGATCCATTGCCATTGCGGCCATCAATGTGGTTTTACCGGTCTCGTTCTTTATCGCTGCCTTAGGAATGGCCATTGGCATCGGGGGATCCAGTATAATTAGTAGGGCCTTGGGCTCCGGGAACAGGGAAAAGGCGTTAAAGACCTTTGGGAACCAGATTACATTGACCGTTCTGGTCACCACCGCAATGGTAGCTCTGGGCCTTTATTTTGTGGACAGCCTTATTCCCATATTTGGGGGAAAAGGGGCCATTTTTGGGCTTGCCAAAATCTACTACATCGTCGTCTTGTACGGGGTGCCCATGTTGGCTTTGTGTATGATGGGCAATACGGTGATCCGTGCCGAGGGCAAGCCCCGATTTGCCATGATCGCGATGATCATTCCTTCAGTAGGCAATCTGTTGATGGATTATGTTTTTATATATGAGTTGGGATGGGGCATGCACGGGGCGGCCTGGGCCACGACCTTGGGATATTTTTGTTGCCTTGGCTACATCGTCTGGTTTTTTCTTTCCAAAAACTCGGAACTAAAATTGGCCATCCCCCATTTTAGGTTAAAAATGCCCATTCTTGCCGAAATAGGTTCTTTGGGTTTTGTGACCTTATCGCGTCAGGCCGCCATCAGTATCATCTATCTCCTCATGAACAATATACTATTTGGTCTGGGCGGGGAGGCCATGATCGCGGTGTACGCCATTATTGGACGCATGCTCATGTTCGCCTTTTTCCCGGTGTTCGGGGTGACCCAGGGTTTTATGCCCATTGCCGGTTACAACTACGGGGCGAAGGAATATGCCCGGGTACGGGAAAGCATCTATACCGCCGTAAAATATGCCGCTTTTGTGGCTACCCTGGTCTTTGCCCTCCTCATGATATTCCCAACGGAAATAGCATCCCTTTTTTTAAGTAGCGATCCGGACATGCCTCCAATGGAATTGGCCGCGAATACCTTTGTGCTGGAACATACCCCTGCCGCAATGCGCTGGGTCTTTGCCGCAACGCCCATTATTGCGTTGCAGCTGATCGGGGCTGCCTATTTTCAAGCCATTGGAAAGGCCGTGCCCGCACTGTTGTTAACCTTGCTGCGCCAAGGCTTCTTTTTTATACCCTTAATTCTTGTTTTGCCCCATTTTCTGGGAGAGCTAGGAGTTTGGATATCTTTTCCCATAGCCGATATACTGTCTACTATTGTGACCGGCCTCTATCTAAGACGTGAGATTAAGAAGAATTTGGTGATAAAGCGGTAATAGTGATATGCGGAAAATATCCAAAATAGAATCCGAACAGTTTATGCCTGTTCTCATTTAGAAACGAACCAAAATAGTGGCGGTCGCTTTTTCCCTTAGCGAAGCCCTATTTTTTGTTCATAGCGTGGCCTATGGACAAAAGATACAATAAAGGGATCGGGAAAATGGACAAGCATATGGGCCCGATTTTAATTGGGAAATGGTATTACTACAGTAAGGTATTTACAACGATTTTAGATACGTAGCCATTTTTTCCCGCCCTATATCGTCGGGCAGCTTGCCATAACCCGCGCCCATATTGTCGATGACATGTTTCGGTTTGGATGTCCCGGGAATAGCGCAGGTAACCGCTTCTTGGGACAGGATAAACTTCAGGAAATACTGTCCCCAACTTTTAATATCATAGTCGGCCGCCCAAGCGGGGAGCTTTTTTCCCTTAACCTGTCTAAAAAGGAATCCACTATCATAGGGTTGATTGATGATAACTGCAGTTCTGTTCTCTTGGCAAATGCCGAATAGGGATTTTTCCGCATGGCGGGAATTGATAGAGTAGTTAAACTGTGCAAAATCCGGTTTTTCCTTTCGGATTATCTTTTCCAAGGTAGCATGGGCGGAATCTACATAATGGGTAATGCCCCAATACCGAATCTTACCTTGCCCCTTCCAGGCCCGTAAGGTCTTCACATGCGTCTGCCAGTCCACAAGGTTGTGGATTTGCATCAAATCCATAGTTTTACGTTGCATTTTGCCCAAAGAAGCATTCATCTGGGCCATACCTTCCTGTTTGCCGGTTGTCCAGACCTTGGTGGCATAGAAAAACGCATCCCGAGTTTGAAGCTGGGAAGCGGCACGGCCCACTATGGCCTCCGAACTACCGTACATGGGTGAGGAATCGATCACCCTACCGCCATATTGGTTCATTTTGGCCAGGAGTTCTTGTCGTATTTCCAGTTCATCCGGGCTATTGCCTATGTCAAAGGTTTGCCAGGTACCCAGTCCAACAATAGGTAGTTTTTCCCCGGAAACCGGGATACTCCGTTCCCGTATTCCAGTGTTTTCCGAATATGAAGTTAGGGCGGGGAACGCTAAAAAGCCCAACCCGGCCATTCCCGAAAGCGTTATAAAATCTTTTCTGGGGATTGCCATTCCACTGCTTTTTGGTTTGTCCCTGAAGATAGGGTTTTCTTGGCAAAAAGAAATTAAGGGTTTGTAAACAAGTACTTAGGAATTGGCCCACCACCATATGGAATAAAGGATAAAAGCGGTTATGCCAAGGGCGATTATCAAAATGGTACGTCTTTCACGCTTGTAGTCCTTTATTTTTTGACGAATACGTTTCATATCCTGGTCGGTAGATTCCTTAAGACCAAGCTTGGTAATGCCTTCTTTCCCGTAGACATCGCCCTTATCCCTAAGCTTACGTTTCTTAACAAGTTTTCTGTTGTTTTTTAAGCTTGTATTCGCCCCTCCGATTACACCTGACATTAAATTCTCATTTTGTATCCTAATTATAGGTAGCAAAAGCAAAGGTTTTGTTACGGAAATACGATAAGGTGGGCTAGTTTGGGAAAGCAAAAAGGCATGTTGCCATACCTGCTTTTGATTTTATAATTCTTCGTAGGCCTTCCGAACTACATCCTGGCCATATGTTCGCTCCAACCTACGGATGCTAAAATGGGCCTGGGCCATATGCTGAAAGTGTTGCATAAAGGCAAGGTTTATGGATGCCCCGCCAACGGCCCCGACTACCGGCACCGCCTGGGCCACGAATTTTTCAGAGACCTTAATGCTAAAACGGGAGGCCACGGTGGCCAACATTTGCATTATGGGATTGGTAGAGCTGCTTAGCATCCCTTCCAATAACTTCCCGGAGGCTCCCTTAACGGTTCCGTTTAGGGCGATACGCGTGGCATAATATCCGGTCTCCAAATGGTCATCATGTTGGGTCTTTCCCCCAAGGGCAAACACCTGTAGGCAGGCCAGTTGGGTGTCCGGTTGGTTAAGGTCCTCACCTTCGCTACGGGCAATATCCATAATGGAGCGCATCATCAGTTTGGTAGTCAAGGTGAGGTCTACCGCGAAGGCCGTTGGCCCAAATGCTCCGCCCAAAGCACCACTGGAAGTCACCATGGTTTTGTAGGCACTATTCCAGGGGGTACTTTTCGTTTTGGCCGTATTGTTCCTCATGGAAACAAGATTGCTTTTCACCACGGTATGTAGCACCTTATAGGAAAGCTGCCTTAGCCATTGCTGCTGTTTTTGGGGCAAAAGTTGCAAGCGGCCTTCAATAAAATTGCCCATTTTATTAAGACCTTGCATGGCCCAACCTATATGTTCCATCTTTTGTTTGGCCTCTTTTAGGGTGGCCAGATCCTCGGATGAGAGTACTGTTTTCTTTGGGACGGGTAGCATCAGGAGCAGATTTCTTTTTGGATAAGTAGGGATAATACGCTTTTTGTTACTTCTTGAAAAAGGAAACCGGAATTTTCTGGAAATCCTATTTTTGTTCAAAAGAATATTCATGGATAAAAATGTATTGGGCACGGCCCTGGAACCTTGTTGTTTTGAACCCCGAACCGGATTTTACAGGGACGGGTATTGCCGCACGGGATCGGAGGATGTGGGCACCCATGTGGTCTGCGCCATAATGACGGCGGATTTCTTGGTCTTTTCCAAGGCCCGGGGCAACGATCTGAGCACCCCTATTCCTCAGTACGATTTTCCCGGTCTCCGGCCAGGGGACAAATGGTGCCTTTGCGTCTCGCGTTGGAAGGAAGCCTATTTGGCCGGGAAGGCGCCGGAGGTTGTTTTGGAGGCCACCCATGAAAATGCCTTGGAAGTTGTGGATTTTGAATGGCTTTTGGAGTACAAACATTCCGCAGTGTAAAAGGTTTGGATAGGATAAAGGCATTACCTTATCATATCCAAAAAGGATTACATTAACCCCAAGGTATTGGGTTATTGAATTGTTTTGTAAATGGAGATGTGGCCAATACTTGCCAATTCCTTGGTTTTATAAATGCAACTGTGTTGCATTTAGGGATTTCTTCTTACTTTTGGAACTGGGTTATACTATTTAAAGCGTTCAATAGATGAGTACCTCAAAAAAGCTTCCCGTAACCGTTTTAAGTGGATTTTTAGGAGCCGGCAAGACCACTTTGCTTAATCATGTTTTGCACAATAAGGAAGGCCTTAAAGTAGCCGTTATTGTAAACGATATGAGCGAGGTAAATGTGGATGCCGAATTGGTGAAGAGTGAAAATACCCTATCCCGTACAGAGGAGAAATTAGTGGAAATGAGCAACGGCTGTATCTGTTGTACGCTCAGGGAAGACTTGATGATCGAAGTAGAACGGTTGGCCAAAGAGAACCGATTTGATTATTTGCTCATAGAGAGTACGGGCATTAGCGAGCCCGTGCCCGTGGCCCAGACATTTTCATTTATAGACGAGGAGAACGGTATTGATCTTTCCCGGTTCAGTCATGTGGATACCATGGTTACCGTTGTGGACGCCTTCAATTTTTTCAAGGATTTTGGCAGCCCCGAAACGTTGATGGACCGGCATCTTACGGACATGGAAGGGGATTACAGGACCATTGTTAATCTATTGACGGATCAGATTGAGTTTGCCAATGTGATCATACTGAACAAAACGGATTTGGTTTCCAAGGAACATTTAGGGGTTTTAAAGGCGACCCTTCATAAGTTGAACCCATCGGCACGGATTATTGAATCGGTTTTCAGTAAGGTTGAGCCCAAGGAAATTTTAAACACTGGGCTTTTTGATTTTGAAGAGGCCGAGCAGAGTGCAGGTTGGATCGAAGAACTCAACAAAGATGGGCATACGCCAGAAACGGAAGAGTACGGTATCCATTCTTTTGTATATCGAAGCAAAAAACCTTTTGACCCCGATCGCTTTTGGCACTATGTACAACAAAAATTTTCGAATACCGTCATCCGTAGCAAAGGCTTGTTCTGGATGGCTTCCAGACCAGATCAGGCCTTGATCTGGAGTCAGGCAGGGGGTTCCTTAAAAGCGGACAGCGCAGGAGTTTGGTGGAGCAGCATGCCATTTGAAAAACGGATTCAATATTTGCCCTTTGTCGAAAATCAAAAGCAAATTGAGGAAGGGTGGGACATCACTTTTGGTGACCGAAAAAATGAGCTCGTATTCATTGGGCAGGATATGAAAGAAGAACAAATTGTTTCGGAGCTCGATGCTTGTTTGGCGACTGACGAAGAATTGGCCGGTAAAATGTGGCAAATGGGATATGATGATAAATGGCCTGTTGAAAGAGCCTATTCCTTGGAATAGAAGGTACCTCCTATGATAACGCTTGGCATTCCCTCTCCTTTGTTTTGGATGCCACCCCCAAACCTGTTTTTGGATACTTTTCTTGATAGGCAACTTCATTATCAGAGAATGGTTAAGAGCCTGTTTAAATTTTGTTTTTGGTTCCCGAGGATAAAACTGAAGTGATTTAAACTTTTTTAATTGAAGCGAAAATTAGCGGTTTTATGACCAAATGAAGACTTTTTCGAGTTGCACCCGCCTTGCCGGTCGGGCAGGTAGCTGGGCTACGGAAGGAGAAAAAGACAGGGGCGATCGAACGGAAAGCCCAGTGAGCTTTCCAAAGAGAGCAGCCAGACGACGCAGTTGGGCGCAAAACGGCAATTTTTTAGCCAATATGAAAAAGTTTAAATCACTTCATTTAAACAGGCTCTTAGTTAGTTGAACAAGTTCAACTTTTTTTCCGGAACGATTTATAATTTTTGTATTCGAACTCGTCTTGGGTTTACAGGATTTAGGCGAAAGAACCCAATTTTGTACC
>JBCBSN010000059.1:0-18670 GCA_039819225.1 Bacteroidota bacterium
CCAAGAGACCTTTGGTTTGGATGAAGTAGAGCGCTTTATACAGCAGTTTTAAAACCTTTATGGGGTCACTGTAAAATTCTTTTCTGAAGTGCTTCCAATATAATTCCGTAATAATGCGGGCCATGGGGCACATATTTTTCTAAAAAAGCACCATCAACCACATCTTTGAACAATTGCGCCGCAGGAATCAAAGCTAAGTCCTCCACTTCGCTTTCCTGCTTCTTAAGGGTTTTTAGGGGTACCTGCAGTTTACACAAAAAGGTATGGTGAAACTCACAATCTATTAATGACTCATGATGCTTGTGTACGGATTTAAAAAAACCGATTTTCTCCAAGTCATTTTTGGATACGGAAAGACCTATTTCTTCCCGTATTTCCCTTACCGCCGAAACGAAAATGTCTTCACCGGCCCCGACATGACCTGCCACGGAAACATCCCAAAGTAGGGGATGAGTATCCTTATGCCTTCCCCGTTGCTGAACCAGGATCCTGCCATCCAAGGTGTACAACCACACATGGATGGTAGGATGGAACCAACCGTTTTTATGTGCTTGGGATTTTAGGGCGGTCTTTCCTATGGGCTTACCTTTGGAATCAAGAATGTCCACTAACTCGTCCATAATGAAAAAAGAAAGATTTAGAGGCTGTTTTGAAATATGTAATTGGAATTTCTTATAGATTATTTTTGATGTATAACGAGGCACGACATAGCGCAAGATATGGGCGAGATCAAGCGTTGGAAGGTCATAGCAGGGCTATGGCCGTCCCGAAAGCTTTCGGGATTAACGAAGTTAGGCGCAAAAAGGGGCGTAAAAAAACAATTGACATATTTCAAAACAGCCTCTTAGGTTCGGGTATTGGTTACTCCCCTAATTAAGGGGAGGTGTCCCACTCTGTGTAACGGAGGGGATAACTTAATCAAAATAACTAAAAGTCTCCCCATTCTTTATGTTGAGAACGGTTTCATATATCAATCGGATGACGTTCTCCACATCATCCTTATGTACCGTTTCCACCGTAGTATGCATATAGCGCAGGGGCAATGATATCAATGCAGAGGCCACTCCACCGTTGCTATAGGCAAAGGCGTCCGTATCCGTACCCGTAGATCGGGAGGCGGCCAAGCGCTGAAAGGGGATATTGTGTTTTTCGGCGGTTTCAATGATTCGTTCGCGCAGTTTGTTCTGTACTGCAGGAGCATAAGAGATTACCGGTCCGGCCCCTATTTCGGTATGTCCCTGTTTTTTCTTATCGATCATTGGGGTGGTGGTATCATGACAAACATCGGTGACAATGGCTACATTGGGGCGAATGGTCTGCGTAATCATTTCGGCACCCCGAAGTCCAATTTCCTCCTGTACCGCATTGGTTATATATAATCCAAAAGGCAGTTTCTTTTTGTTCTCATGGAGCAAACGAGCCACCTCGGCCACCATAAAACCTCCCGCGCGGTTATCGATGGCACGGCAAACGAACTTATCCTTATTAAGTACTTGGAAGGCGTCCGGGTAGGTAATAACACATCCCACGTGAACGCCCATTTTTTCCACTTCTTCCTTGTCCTTTGCCCCGATATCAATAAAAATATTGTCCAATTTTGGAGGCTCTTCCTTGCTTCTGTCCCGGGTATGTATGGCGGGCCACCCAAAGATGCCTTTTACTATACCATTCTTGGTATGGATATCCACCCATTTGGATGGGGCGATCTGGTGGTCGCTACCTCCATTTCGGATAACATATAAAAGTCCATTATCCGTTATATAATTTACATACCAGGATATTTCATCGGAATGGCCCTCAATGACGACTTTATAGTCGGAATCGGGATTTATGACCCCAACCGCAGAGCCATAGGTGTCCGTAATAAAGGTATCCACATAAGGCTTTAGGTAGTTCATCCAAATTTTTTGCCCTTCCCACTCATATCCCGTGGGGGCGGCATTTTTCAAGTATTGTTCAAAAAAATCCAAGGATTTTTTAGTCAGTATTTTTTTAGAGGCCATATAAAATGATTTGGCTACAAACTTAGAGCATGTTTAAGATGAATCCAAACTGATTTTCAGCAGTTGAGGGCCTTGGCCCGTTTTCAAGACGCCCATAGATTATGAATCATAGATTTGAAATAAAGTCATGGTTCATAAAATTTTGATAATCAGGAAGTAGTGGTCCTAAATATGCCCTAAGTAATATTTACTTTTAATTAATAATAAGGGCGATGAATTATCGTTAATTTTGAGGATAGATCGGTTTAACGAATGTTTATGAAAGAGACAGTACTGTTCTCTCTATTTTTTTTGGCCCTCCATATGGCCGATGCCCAAATAAGGGAAGAACCCTTGGATTCCTTGGCCGAGAAACAAATCATCATAGAGGGCGATTCCATCATGCGGCACGCCGTTGAACTGGACGAGGTATATGTTTTTAGCAGATTAAAATTCGCTTCACGAAAGGAAAAGCTCAGATACTATATTTTAAGGCGAAAAACGCACAAGGTATATCCCTACGCCAAATTGGCCGCGGAGCGCTTGGTGGAACTCAACGACAGTCTTTCCAAGATAAAGCGGAAACGAAAACGAAAAAAATATACCAAGGAAGTCCAAAAATATATAGAAGGCGAGTTTTCCGAAAAGCTTAAAAAACTTACGCGGACAGAGGGACAGATCTTGGTAAAGCTTATCTATCGGCAAACCGGATTCACTGCTTTTGATTTGGTCAAGGAACTCCGAAGTGGTTGGCGTGCCTTTTGGTATCAGACCACGGCAAAGATGTTCAAAATTAGCATTAAGGAAGAATTTCATCCTGATCGGATACATGAGGACTACCAAATAGAGGATATCTTGCAAAGGGCTTTCGCCTCCTATCGTTTGGAGCGCCAGGAATCGGTCTTGGATTATGATTATGCCGCCCTTACCAATAAATGGAACAACAAGGGCAAAGAAGAATAGTCATTGTCTCATCGCTTTAGCCAACAATGGCCAAGGGTTTGGTGCTTGTCCAGTTGCCCCGGGTAAAATCAGGAAAGTAATGCGGTATACCTCCATTGGCCACGGAAGCCTCGCTTAATGGGCCCACCGCACTCCAAAAGCAGCCCTCATATACATTTTGGTCCAGCGGAAGCCCTTTTTGAAGGCATTCCACAATACGGTACATCATAATTCCGTCCATACCACCATGGCCACTACCTTTAGCCGCCTGGTTCAATCGTTTGTAGAGGGGGTGATCGTACTTTTCATATAAGGCGTCCAACTGTTCACCTTGGACCCAGTGGTGGTGGTCCTCCGTGGCCCCCGGGACTCCACCCTCTAGGGCCACCCTGGTAGGGAAACCGGCAAGGGTACCCTGGGTGCCTTGCACAAGGTTATGCCGGGAGTAGGGCCTTGGGCTGGTTTCGTCCCACTGTACCATAATGGTACGGCCCAAATGGGTCTTTAATAGGGAGGTATTCATATCGCCTCCTTTATAATCAAGTCGGTTCCATTTATGATCCCTGGGATAGTTCTTTGCCGCATAACGCTGTCTCCCCAAAGCCGGGGTGGAGAAGGAGACCAAGCTCCCAAAAGTATCCTCTGTACGTGCCAGGTTCATATATTGGGCCACGGGCCCCAATCCATGGGTAGGGTATAGATTTCCATTTCTATGGGCATAATGTGGCGTACGCCAGGAACCCGTTCCTCTTTCTTGCTCTTCCATCTGGAACCGCAGTTCATGGATATAGGAGGCCTCGGCATGCAGTACTTCTCCGATAACTCCTTGCCTGCACATGTTAAGGTACAGGAGTTCCTCACGGGCATAGTTCACATTTTCCATCATCATACAATGCTTTCCGGTAGCCTCCGAGGTGTCCACGATATCCCACATTTCCCCAAGGGTCAATGCCAAGGGAACTTCGCAAAACGCATGGGCGCCTTTTTTCATGGCCTCGATTACCATGGGAGCATGGTTTTTCCAATTTGTGACCACAAAGACTACATCGGGCCGTACTTCTTCCAGCATGGTACGCCATCTATCCTCTCCCCCATAATACAGTGAAACATTTTTGTGCCGCTGGCCTGCACCGATTTTTTCCGCTTCGCCCCCCCACTTTTTGGCAAGGTCTTCATAAAGGTCACAAACTGCTACCACCTCCGTTCCGGGCAGTTCCGCAAAGAATTTCAAGTGTCCTGGACCGCGAGCCCCGACCCCGATAAAAGCCGCCCTTACAATGGGGAGTTCTTTGGCGGCAAAATCCCCCATATAAGAATGTTTAAAAGGTCTTTCGGTAAAATCCAGTGGTTTCCCAGCGCCCACGGTCCCCAAGGATAATGCCGCACCGGCAAGGGATGATTTGCGTATAAAATTTCTTCTGTCCAATGTACTCATACCAAAAAGATGAAAGGTTGGTCGTTAGGTTTTTTTCTGTCCAAAAAGCGAATCCATGATAATTTTTATAGCATAAAAGCCTCCCAATATAGCCGCCAGCGCTAAAAGAATTCCAATAACCAAAACCGGCCAAAACCAAGGATGCCCTTGGTTCTTGAATGCCTGGAACAGAACCAAGGGTGCCGTAAACATAAGGGCTAAAGTATAAAACAGGAATTTAATACCTTTTATGAGCAAATGTTTGTCCGTGGGCATGGCATCATTTTTAGCATTATAAATGTAACGATTATAGGGTATATTTAATGAATTTTTATCCAGACAAAAACATTGTAGTGCCAAGCTCATAAATACAAACGATAAGGTTTATTCAAAGTAAGGATAATCAGTCAATTGTATTTTTCCGATATTAAGGAAAGATAGTAAAATACTACACTTTAAATCCCAAAGCGAAGCCATGAGGATATTGGTAATTCCGGACAAGTTTAAAGGTTCCCTTACCGCCAGTGAGGTTATTTCGGCCATTAGGGACGGGGTTCTAGGTGGCCGACCCGATGCCGACATCAATTCTATTCTTGCCTCGGATGGGGGTGATGGTTTTTTAGATGCCGTGGCCGAAAACATCCCTTGCAATGAGATTTATATGGATACCGTCGACCCCTTGGGAAGGGGCTTAAAAGCTTCGTATCTCTTGAATAGCCCCGGAAGAACGGCGTACATTGAAATGGCGCGGACCTCTGGCCTGGAGCTGTTATCGCCAAAGGAACGCAAGGTCATGGAAACATCGACCTTGGGGACCGGATATCAGATTTCCGATGCGATCTGCAGAGGAGCTAAGGCAGTGTACATAGGTTTGGGGGGCAGTGCCACCAATGATGGCGGAATCGGGATTGCACATGCATTGGGCTATCGGTTTCTGGATAACAATGAGTCAATATTACCACCCATTGGAAAGAATCTGGCCCATATCAAGAGCCTTAAGAACAATGCCATATCCGCCCAGTTGGCCCCTGTTTCTGTTTTTGCCGTAAACGATGTGGACAACCCTCTTTATGGTACAAATGGGGCGGCCCATGTATATGCTCCCCAAAAAGGGGCATATGAAAAAGAAGTCCGGGCCTTGGATATGGGCCTAAGGAACCTGGACCGGGTGGTAGGACGTGATTTGAAAAAGAACTTCGCCCAATTTCCAGGATCCGGCGCGGCGGGAGGTACCGCCTACGGGCTAAAGGTTTTTTTAGACGCCCAATTTATCCCGGGAATAGATTTTATTCTTGACCTTACCGGGGTTCGGGAACACTTGAAAACTAAAAAATATGATTTCATTATTACAGGGGAGGGTAAGCTGGATCGGCAGACCCTGCAAGGTAAATTGATAAAAGGGGTAACCGACCTTGGAAGGGAAAAATCCATTCCGGTGGTCGTGGTATGCGGGGAATGTACCATACCGGAGGAGGATAGAACTGCTTTGGGCCTGCATACCATGTTGGAGATCCGGGATTTCTCCAGGCCTTTAGATTATAGCCTCCGAAACGCATCGGGCCTGGTAAAGAAAGTGGTGCAACATTTCGTTTCCACCCTATAGTGGATAATGAGCCAACCTTACTATTCGATAATAAGGGAATCCGTAAACTCTTGGCTTACCGCAAAATATCCCAGGGGAAAGCGTTCCGTGGCATTCTCGCTATCAAACGATTCAATATCTTCCAAAGAATCGATATCGTCAAAATCAATATCATCGATATCTATTCCGGTGACATTTATGATATTTCCCCTAACCGTTGCGGATGGGGTCTGAAATGGTCCTTGGTCGCCACCGCTCTGTACTATCAATTGGTTCATGTAATTGAAGAAACCAATATCTATTCCCATAAGGCTAACCTCAATTTCCTGTCCGGGACTTACATCCTCATCATAAAAATAGGAAAATTCAAAACGCTGCCCGGAATAAAAAACATCCTCGGATACCAAATATTCGTTAAAATCGAAATCAAAAAGATAAAAATCGTCTCTATCGGGATTATCCAAAAAGGATATTATGATTTCCGTTTCATCACCACTGAAAAGGGTTTGATCCCCTTGAACAATACGCTCTATGGGTACGGCCGGGATATAGTTTGTGATGGAAACATAGTCTTGACCCTCATGGCTCAAAAATAGTACAAGACGGCCCGATGTAAAGAAGGGCGTACTTGTCTGTGCCCCATAAATCCCCGGCGCGGTCTCCACAAATGGAATGAAACTTGGGTTTCCGGATTCATCCATCTGATCCAGATTTAATAAGGTTACATTTTCAAGGACCGCCGGCGGCACATCATCGAAAAACGAGCTTGTTAGCCCCGCCCTAAGATTTACCCGCGTAATAGGGGCGCTTTCATCTATCCTGAAATAGGCATCCACAAAAAGACGGGAATCCACTGGTGGCAGATCCACGTCTATAACATCCTCGCAGCTTAGGAATGGGAGGAAGCCTATTATAAGTATTCCTAGTTTTCGCATAACTTAAAATTTAAAGTTATAGGTTACCGCGGGAACGATTCCAAAAATGGAGGTCCGCACGGCCTCATTTACACCTGTATCCACGTTTCTACTAAAATTAATTGCCGCGGCATTACGCCTATTATAGACATTGTATACACTAAAGACCCATTCCCCCTGAACTTTTCGTCTCTTGTTCTTTCTAGGGGTAAGCGTAGCGGATAAATCCAATCGGTTGTAGGCAGGTAGGCGTTCCGCGTTCCTGGGACCAAAAAAGGGGACTGTTAATCCCTGGAACTCAAACTGGCCTACGGGATAGTTGGTAGGCAGCCCTGTCTGATAAATAAAGTTGGTGTTAAAGCTCCATTTGTCATTAAGTGTATAATTGGCATATATAGAAATATCATGGGTCTTATCATAAGGTGTGCTGTACCACTCCCCGTTGTTGATGCCTGTTTCCTCTGGGGTGCGGCCGGGGGTCCTTTGCTCCGATTTGGACAACGTATAGGCCAGCCATCCTTGAAACTTGCCCTGATTCTTACGCAGGAGGAACTCAAGGCCATAGGCTCTGGCCTCGCCATTGAGGATAACCTGTTCTATGGCATCGTTTGCAATTAGGTTTGCCCCGTCTATGTAATCTATGCGGTTTTGCACATCCTTATAAAAGAGCTCTGTTTCCAAAGAAAAATCCCCATCCTGGAGTTCCTTAAAAAATCCAAATGCATATTGATCCAATAACTGGGGCTCAATAAAGGGGCCACTAGGGGTCCATACGTCCAATGGAGTAGGGGAATTGGTATTGGACAAAAGGTGCAGGTATTGTGCCAAACGCGTGTAGCTGGCCTTAAAAGAGCTGTTGTCGTTGAGTGTATAGGCCAGGGAAAAACGGGGTTCAAAATTGTTGAAAGTCGCCAAGCTGGCACTACGCCCTGGATTAACAATATCAATAGGAATGGCTTCCTGATATATCAGGGAAAGAGGATTAAAAAGAACAGGGTTGTCATCCTGGTATACAAAAAGTTCATCCTGTCCAAGACGCAGGAAGTTGCTAAAGCGCAATCCATACCCTAGACTAAGGTTTTCCGTAACATCATGTTCTACACCAATATAGGCTGAGAATTCATTAGCGTACTTTTCAGTTAACTGATCTTCCACAATACCTGAGCTATCGTTGCTAGGCTCGATTTTGCCCGGATTAAATCCATAATACACATTATTGATCCCATAATTGATTTGCAGGGTGTTGGTTATATAGTGCTTTAAATCGTATTTAAGGTTGAAGTTTTGTATACCGGAGTTCCAATTGAACCCTACAAAGTCCAGTTTTAGGCCGTAGTAGTAGTCTGAATAGATAAGGGACAGGTTAGAGAACAACTTGTCCGAGAACAAATGGTTCCAACGCAAGTTACCCACAGAGTTGCCATAGGTGTTCACAAAGCTATCGGCTATGCCAAAAACGTCCCTTCCAAAGTAGCCTGATAAAAAGAGGCTGTTCCGTTCATTAAGCTTGTAATTAAGCTTGGTGTTGAGGTCAAAAAAATAGGCCGTATTGTCAATATCAAAAAGCGGCAGGAACAAATGGGCATATGAGGCACGCCCGCCGATAAGAAAGGCGGCGCGGTCTTTTTGGATGGGCCCTTCCACCAGCAGCCTACTCGCCACGGCGCCAATACCTCCCTTTACCCTTAGTTGTTTGCTGTTCCCTTCTTTCTGAAAAATATCGAGCACGGAGGAGACTCGTCCTCCATATCGGGCCGGGATTCCCCCTTTATAAAGCCTAAGATCCTTTATGGCGTCCGGGTTAAAGACGGAGAACAGACCAAAAAGGTGGGACGAATTAAAAATAATCGCTTCATCCAATAGAATCAAGTTTTGATCTACTGCCCCGCCACGAACATTGAATCCAGAAGCCCCTTCGCCCGCATTGGTAACCCCGGGGAGCAAGAGAATCGATTTTATAACATCCGCTTCACCCAGTACCACAGGTATTTTTTTAATGGTTTCCGCGGACATGGTATTCACGCTCATCTGTGGTTTTCGAATATCCAAACGTTCCACATTATCAGTAACCACTACCTCCTCCAACTGTTCGGCCTCTTCCACCATTTGAAAATTCACCTTTTGGTTTTCGGAAAGGGAAATCCGTTGTACAATATCCTGAAAACCCAGATAGCTCACCTGAATTTCGTATTCCCCTTGGGGCAGGGTTATAGAGTAGAAACCATACTCATTGGCAGTAACCCCTGTTTTTAATTCCGGAACCGCAATAGTGACACCGATCAAGGTCTCATTACTTGCCGCTTCGGAAACGGTACCGCTCAGTGTATATTTTTGCTGGGAAAAGGAAAATAGTGAGGAACAGAAAACGCAAAGGAGGAGCGTTCTGGAGAGATGGTCCATTCGAACAATTTTCGTCAAATGTAAATAGAAATAGGGGGCGGCATAAAACCTTAACATTTCTTTAGGCCGCCTTGACACTGGAAGAAAGCAACTATTTATGAATTAGTGTTCATTGGTCCTAGTTGAAATTTACAAATGGACTTGATATTTAAAAGAACGAAATTATAAAAGCCATATCATTGTATAAATACATTGATATGGCTTTCTTGCAGTGGTCTTAGAACCGTTGTCCCATATTTACAATGAGACTGCAGCCATTGACTGCATCCTTACCACTACTTTCCACGTTTGAAACATATGTCTCCTTCAATATGAAATTGAAAGGTTTTGATGTCTCTTCTTGTTGTCTTAATATTTAAGCTTGTTGCAACGTGAACACACGTGTGCGACTTAAATATCCACAGAAAAGGCGATGAAAGCGACAGCCCTCAACATTTCTGCTCGGCGTTTATGGCGCATGTAACGAACCGGTCGTTGGGATGCCCCTAAAACACTTAAACCACAATATAAAGAACGTAGACTTTATAGTGTCCTTGGAATACCGCTTCTCCAAGCTTTTTCCTAAAACACACCACAAGATATAAAAAATTTTCATTTTTACAAATTGGACACCCTAAGAATAATGAACACCTTACGAAGCAAGGTTATCCACAATTGTTTACAACCAAAAAACTCCCTCCCATTGGGCTTAATAGGAAGGAGTCATTTCATTAACTTTTCGGTACCCCTAGGAACGAACTTCTTTAATCCGTGCCTTTTTGCCCGTTAGCCCTCTAAAATAGAAGATTCTAGCCCGACGTACCTTTCCCTTTTTGTTTATCTCGATTTTCTGCAAAGCGGGCATATTCAAAGGGAATATACGTTCTACGCCGACAGTACTGGACATTTTTCGGATAGTAAAGGTCTCCGTTGCCCCAGATCCCCTACGCTGTATTACAACTCCCCTAAAGAACTGTGTCCGCGTTTTTTCGCCTTCTTTAATTTCATAATATACGGTTATGGTATCCCCGGCTGAGAAATTGGGGAACTCTTTCTTCGGAACAAACTCGTTTTCCACAAACTTGATCAATTCATCCATAATCCTAATTTTAGGTTTTCATACAAACCAACATACACGATTTTCGTCAGAGGTTGATTTAACAGTTTGCAAAAATAAGGTATAAATCAGAACTGGCAAATGAAAGAGATATTTTATTACTGCTTTTTCAGGATGGTCTATTGCAAAAGATCTGGTCGCAGTCTTCGGGTCCTTTTAAGGGCTTCCTCTTCCCGCCATACCTCGATTTTGGGAAAATCGCCACTAAGAAGAATTTCGGGAACTTTCATCTTCTTGTACTCCGCGGGCCTGGTGTATACCGGAGGGGCCAAAAGGTTATCTTGAAAAGTATCCGTTAATGCGGAAGTCCCATCATTTAGTACACCCGGAATCAATCGGATTATGGTATCGCAAAGCACCGCTGCCCCCAATTCTCCCCCGGACAGTACATAATCCCCTATGGATAGTTCCTTGGTAATCAAGGTATCCCTGATCCTTTGGTCAACCCCCTTATAATGCCCACAAAGAATCATGATATTTGTTAAGAGTGATAAGGTATTGGCCGTTTTTTGATGAAGCCGTTCCCCATCCGGGGTCATGTAGATAATTTCATCATAGTTGCGCTGGGCTTTCAAGGTATGTATACACTTATCCACAGGTTCTATCATGAGCACCATACCTGCCCCGCCCCCATATTGATAATCGTCTACCTGCTTATAGTTAGTATCCGTATAGTCCCTCAGGTCATGGAGATGTACCTCCACAAGCCCTTTTGTTATGGCTCTTTTCAGGATTGATGCCTCAAAGGGACTGCTCAGCAAACTTGGGAGTACCGTAATAATGTCTATACGCATGGAGTTGGCTAAAAAAGAACTGTCCCTGGGGCCCAACTATCTAAAAGCCCTGCCCATTGGGTAGGGCCTTAACTTTTTTATTTGGATTTTTTGTACTTGTTTATTTCATCCTGCAGTTGCCTACTTATTCGTTGTTCCCTTTCCAAAGCCCTTCTTCTGTGATCCTCATATTCCTGCTCAAGCTCGGAAAGGTTCTGTTTGGCTTCCTGGGTAAGAATATTGCTTCTTCTAAATCTATAAATAAATAGCAACAATAACAATAATAGCACGCCTATCAATGTCCAGAGGATGAAGTTATAGGTGCCTTTGGATACCGCTATTCCCAAAAAGGACATGCTATCCTTCTCTTCGGTCACCGTGGTCAGGCTATTGGTAGTATCTGCCAGTTTTTTGTTCAGGGAGCTAATGGTAACCTCGTGTCCGGAAATGGTCGCCTGGAGTTCTCCTTCCCGCTTGTTCTTGGCATTCAAGGTGTCCAATACGTTCTTCCGAAGCTTGTCCAATGAAATGACCCGCACCACCTCATAACGTTTGCCATCTGCCCTGTAATTCCCGGATTTCTTGTAGAGATAATCAAACTGGCTGTTAATGGGCCCTCCGTCCAATGATAATTCCTGCTGTTGAGACTCCTCTTCTTGGGCATAATTCAACTGAAAAGCGAAAAGGGCCATGAAGATAAATACTATCCTTAAACCTTTCATTATTAAGCGATTCTTAAGTAGTGTACCGGTTTGGAACCGGTTCAAAGTTAATACTGATTTAGAGAGTGGCTAAAGTAACCTAATATTATTAATTACCGAAAAATTGACGACCCTATTATATCCTGGAACTTTCCTTAGGAGGGTTTTGGTCCCTGATCGCAAAACCAACTTTCGTATGTCTTCACAAAAAATTCAAGATTAAGCTATCAATATATGTTTTTGAACGATTTGAAGAAACAAATATTGTATTTCGTCGATCAGACCCCTTATTTCATGGGCTTTTTTGTAATTCATTCAATTAAAACGAGTGGCCTCAAAGGGAATTTACTTCCAAAAATAACGAAAGTAAATCCCAATATCGGCATGCATGGTGCTGTCATAACAAAAAAGCCCCTAAGTGGGGCTTTTATATATAGGTAGAAAAATTCTGTTTATTGGAAGATAAGCCGTTCTCTCTCCCCGTCTTCGTTCAGCATCGTAATGCTGGTTTTTCCATAACGGCTAATACGTCCAAAAAGGGTCTTGGCCTCTTGGATATCGTTGATTTCTTCTCCATCCACTGCCAGCAAAATTTTACCGTCCAGGCCATAACCCCGATAGGTTTCGGGAACCCCCACGATTTTTACGCCTTTTTTAGTCCTAAATCGTTTTCTATCCTTATCCGTTAGGTTCTTTACGTCAAATCCCATAACGGGAACGGTAAGTCTTTGCCTTTCCTTTAAAATCACGTCCACTTCCAGGATTTCTCCTTCACGTTCAACGGTTACCAAAACTTTGTCCCCTGGCCTTTTTGTTGAAATATAGCCATTCAGGTCGGGAAACTTCCGTATCTTAATATCATCCACCTGCTTAATGATATCACCTTGTTGTATCCCCGCCTCTTCGGCACCCATACCTTCTTCCACACCTTCAATATACACCCCTTCAATATTGGCTATTCCCTTTTCAATAGCATATTGGTTGTTAAGGCGTACATAATTTATACCCAATAATCCTTTTTGTACATTGCCATACTCCATAATATCCTCCACTACTTTTTTGGCAATATTGCTGGGTACGGCAAAAGAGTATCCTACATACGATCCTGTCTGGGAGGTAATGGCAGTATTAACACCGATCAGATCCCCGTTGGTATTTACCAGCGCGCCTCCACTGTTTCCAGGATTCACCGCGGCATCAGTTTGTATAAACGATTGGTTTCTTCCCAAATCCCTGGCCTTGGCGCTAACGATACCCGCGGTAACCGTGGAGGTGAGGTTAAAAGGGTTGCCCACAGCCAGGACCCATTCGCCAATTTTGGTATCGTTGGAATCGCCGAAGGCCAAATAGGGCAGTGGATCTTTCGTCTCTATCTTTATGAGCGCTATATCCGAGTTGGGATCTGCCCCGATAAGCTCCGCCTCATAGGTCTTATTGTTGTTCAGGGTCACTTGGAGTTGATTCGCCTTTTCTATCACATGGTTATTGGTAACGATATACCCATCCGGGGTAATGATAACTCCGGATCCGGTGCCGATCTGCGGTCTTTGGTTGCCCCCGGATCCATAGAAAAAATCCAGAAGACTGCTAGGTCCTCGGCTAAGGGTAAGGTTTTTTACGTGAACTACGGCATTTACCGTATTTTCCGCGGCCACGGTAAAATCTACCTCGTTTATCCCGGCGCCCTTTGCGGATGTAGGGCTATAATTGGTAGCAAAAACTGGGGTGGTATGATCTTCCTGGACCAAAGTGTAGTTGGGCTTTTCAAAGAACATCTTGTACGCGCCCAAGGTAAATGCCCCGGCAAAAATGGCCAGTATTAAAGAGCTTCCTATCCTTTTCATATGTTTAAAGTATCAAAATTCTTGTTGTATTACGTGTAAAATTAACGGAATTTGGTGCCCAAGAGGCTTCGTTTAACTACTTTTTAACGCCAAAAAAGTGCTTAATAAAGCCCTATCTTTGCATCTGAAATCGGGATATGAAGCTTTCTTTTTTTAAATACCAAGGTACGGGAAACGATTTTGTCATGGTGGATAACCGAAATAATGCATTTCCCAAAAAAGACTTTGAACGGGTGGCCTTCCTCTGTGACCGAAGGTTCGGAATTGGCGCCGACGGCCTTATCCTGCTGGAAGGATCGGAAGGCGATTATAACATGGTGTATTATAATGCGGATGGTCGTCCGGGTAGTATGTGCGGCAATGGCGGTAGGTGCTTGGTGGCATTTGCCAGGGATTTGGGGCTTGTGGCGGATAAGATGGAATTCAATGCGGTAGACGGAAAACACAAGGCCAGCATTATGGGCGATACCGTTAGCCTGCAAATGCAGGACGTTACGGATATAGTGCACAGGCCAAAAGCCGTTTTCTTGGATACCGGTTCTCCCCACCATGTACAAATTGTAGAGGATCTTTTTCATTTTGATGTGGCCAAGGAAGGGGCCAAATTGAGGTATGGCATTTATGGCGAACCTGGAAGCAATATTAATTTTGTTCAGCCCAGGGACGATGGATCATTTGCGGTCCGGACCTACGAAAGAGGAGTAGAGGCAGAGACGCTGTCTTGTGGGACAGGTGTTACTGCCGTTGCCTTGGCTATGCACGCAGCCGGTATATTGAGTAGTGAACCGGCCGTTATAAATGCCCAGGGAGGGGAGCTAAAGGTTCGTTTTACTTGTATTGATGGTAGCTATACCGAGGTGTTCCTCATTGGTCCGGCACGTAAGGTTTTTAAAGGGTATATTGAATGGTGACCCTTAAGGGAAAGTATATTTGGCTACGGGCACTTGAACCGGGAGACCTCGATTTTCTGTATCAATTGGAAAACGATACGCGTGTATGGGAAATAAGCGGCACTACGGCCCCCTATTCCAGACATGTGCTAAAAAACTATTTGGAGAATGCCCACAGGGATATTTATGAAGTAAAGCAACTAAGGCTCTGTATTTGCAAGGAGGAGGACGTTGTCATAGGCCTAATAGACTTGTTCGACTTTGATCCAAAAAATAAAAGGGTAGGTTTGGGCATTGTACTTGTGGATTGGGAACGCAACAAAGGTCTGGGATCGGAAGCTATCCAAATACTCTGCAATTATGTCTTTTCCACCTTGGCGGTACGGCAGCTCTATGCCAACGTTACGGCAGATAACGGCCCCAGTCTTCACCTTTTCAAGAAATTGGGTTTTACCGAAGCGGGCATAAAAAAGGATTGGATTTTTTCGGAAGGTCACTACAAGGACGAAGTATTGTTACAAAAAATAAACGACTCATGTATATAAGAAGGATAGTATTGATTATTGTGCTGGCGGGCCTCTTGGTGGGGGGTGTTTTCGCCTACAGAGTCTACAACGCCATTTTTTCCCCGAACACCTCTTTTGAAGAAAAGGAAACTACGGTCTTTATCAAATCCGGGGCATCTTTTGAGAGCATTAAGGAAATCCTTGCCCCCTTGTTAAAGGATATGGGTTCTTTTGAACAGATCGCAAAGCGAAAAGGCTATGCCTCAAACAGCAAGGGTGGTAAATATATAATCCGGAAAGGAATGAACAACAATGAAATTATTAATTTGCTCCGCAGCAATAATATTCCTGTACGGGTTTCTTTTAACAATCAAGAAACCTTGGAAAGTCTCGCAGGACGTATTTCGCAGCAGTTGGAGGCGGACAGTGTTTCGCTGCTAAAGGCCTTTACCGATAGCAATTTTTTGAATTCCAACGGATTTTCCGATGATACAAGTCTAAGTATTTATATACCCAATAGTTATGAGTTTTTCTGGAATACGTCTGCAGAAGTGTTCCGCGACCGAATGCTCAAGGAGTACAATCGTTTTTGGAACAAGAACCGGGTACAAAAGGCAAAGGAACAAAAGCTTTCCCCTACTGAAGTGATCACTTTGGCCTCGATCGTACATAAGGAAACGGCCAAAGTGGATGAAAGGCCCCGAGTGGCCGGTGTTTACCTAAACAGGCTACGGAAAAAGATGCTCTTGCAGGCCGATCCCACGGTAATCTATGCACTAAAAAAACATTTGGGAACGTATGATACCGTTATTAAACGCGTGCTTTACAAGGATTTGGAGTTGGATTCTCCTTACAACACCTATAAATATGCAGGTCTGCCTCCGGGTCCTATCGCTATGCCCGATATTACGGCGATTGAAGCCGTTTTGGATCCGGAGAAACACGGGTACTATTATTTTGTCGCGAACGTGGAGAACTTTGGATACCATAAGTTCGCAAAGACCCTGGCACAGCATAACCGCAATAAGGTGCAGTACATCCAATGGGTGAATTCCCAAAAAATTAACAGATAGACCATAAATCCAGTTTTTGACACCTGTTAACTAATATTGGATATTTTTAACAAAGTCTTGCCATATGAAAAGCCAAATGGGATTTATCTTTGCCTGATGAATTTAAGCGAACCTTTTTTTGGTTACAAGTCTTAATTAATGATGACAGTATGAAGAGGAGGATGATTTTTTGTTATCCCCTTGTCTTACTTTTCATTTTAACGGGCTTTGAATCCGGGCCTAACGCAGTAAAGGTGCCCGAGACCCTTAAAATGACAGAACCTACAAAAGTTTTGTTTCCCAAAAACAAAACTGCTATGAATGCAACCCTGGTTGCGCCTCCCTTTTTGGGGACATCTTATGTTGGCTTTAAGGAAGCTTTGGCCTTTAAGGAATCCCAGGGAGATTATTTTACGGTGAATACCTTAGGATATTTGGGTAAATATCAATTTGGTATTGGCACGTTGCAGCTTATGGGCGTTTATAATGCCACGCGCTTCCTGGGTGATCCCATTTTGCAGGAAAAGGTATTTTATACCAATTTATCCCGAAACAAATGGATTCTTAGGAGAGATTTAAACCGTTTTGTCGGGAAATCCTTTGGGGGAGTCGAAATCACTGAATCCGGTATTTTGGCAGCCGCACATTTGGCTGGGCCCGGAAACGTGAAAAAGTTCCTAAGATCTTATGGCAAGGAAGACCTTACCGATGAATTCGGAACCAGTATAGGGGACTATATGCGCAAATTTTCCGGTTACGACGTGTCCTATGTACAATCTAAAAGGAACCCCAGGATTTAAGGAAACATCCATTAATTTGGTGATACATATGAAAATGTGCAGATCCGGTCGATAACGACCGGATTTGTTTTTTTATCGGTGGATCTAAGGATTCAACGAATATTCCGCCTGAAGGATGAATATCGTAGGGCGTTTGTGAAGCTCCGGGGAGGCAAGTTGCCATTGGGATATTGTCTTCGTGCATATAAACTCGGTAGCGAGGGTAATATCGCTGGCAACGCAGAATAGGGTATTCCCCGTTAAGGTTTTCAAAATATCTGCCATAAGCTTGTCATTCCTGTAGGGGGTTTCGATAAATATCTGAGATTGCCCTTTGTCCCTGGATAACTTCTCCAGTCTTTTCAGTTCCCTTTTACGTTCCTTACCTTCTATGGGCAAATAGCCGTTAAACGCAAAATTTTGTCCGTTAAGACCACTGGCCATCAACGCCAGGGTTATGGAAGACGGCCCTACCAACGGAACCACCCGTATTTTTTTTTGATGGGCCATGCGTACTACTTCGGCACCGGGATCGGCAATTCCCGGACAGCCCGCTTCAGACAAGACCCCTACGTGGATACCTTCTTCGCAAGGAAGCAGAAAATTGGGGATTTCCTGGAGCTCGGTATATTTATTAAGTACGTGAATTTTTAGCCCCGCTTGGGATTTTCGTGGACTCATTTTTTTAATGAACCTTCTAGCCGTCTTTTCATTTTCCACGATGTAATGATCTAGGTCTTCCACCGCGCGCTTTATGGAGATGGGCAATACTTCCAAAGGGGCGATGTCACCCAAAGTGGTGGGAATCAGGTATAATTTCCCTTTGGAAAGTTTCATTCGTCCCAGCGAAATTCACCGTCTTCGCGACCCCGGGCCATTGGTAGAGTTCCCGCGTATAGGCCCAGAGTGCGGGGTAATCGATCAGCCGCTTCCGATTGCACTTGAAGTGCAGATGGTAGACCGGATCGAAGCGCAGAAGCGTGGGCAAGAGCCGCCAATCGGCCTCGGTCACGCGGTCGCCGAGCAGGTAGCGCTGATGGGTCAGCCGACGCTCCAGCCAGTCGAGACTGTCGAAGAGCGCTGAAACGGCTTTGTCATAGGCGGCTTGCGATGTGGCGAACCCGGCCTTGTAGACACCGTTATTGATCGTGTCGTAGATGCGGGCGTTGACCTCTTCGATACCGCCACGCAACGGCTCTGGCCAGTAATCCTCGGTGTTGCCGGTGATCCCGTCGAAGGCGCCATTGAACATGCGGATGATCTCGGAGGATTCGTTCGACACGATCGTGTTGCGCGCCGTGTCATAGAGCACCGGCACCGTCACTCGCCCGGAGATCTGCGGATCGACATGGGTATAAACTTCGCGCAGGAACTTCTTGCCCAATACGCGGTCCCCAGTAGCGCCGAGGTAATCGTCGGCTAAGCTCCAGCCATTGTCGAGCATGTCGGGATGCACCACGTCGACTGAGATATGATCGCTTAAGCCCTTGAGTTCGCGAAAGATCAGCGTTCGATGCGCCCAAGGACAGGCGAGCGAGACATAGAGGTGATAGCGCCCACTTTCGGCGGCAAAACCGCCTTCGCCCGAAGGTCCGGCCGCCCCGTCCGGCGTGATCCAATTGCGGAAATGCGCGGTGGAGCGCACGAATGTCCCGCCGCTTTTCTTGGTGTCGTACCAGCTGTCATGCCAGACGCCGTCGATGAGCTGTCCCATGGGGGCCTCCTTTG
This sequence comes from Bacteroidota bacterium, assembly GCA_039819225.1. Classification (GTDB taxonomy): domain Bacteria; phylum Bacteroidota; class Bacteroidia; order Flavobacteriales; family Flavobacteriaceae; genus Ulvibacterium. The sequence goes on from JBCBSN010000059.1 coordinate 18,604, forward strand.
GATGGGATACAAGATGCCATGGACGGGCCGCGATACCACGGCCATGGGCGCAGAGAGGACCATGCAG